>JAAAOU010000341.1 GCA_009908745.1 Bacteroidota bacterium | reverse complement strand
CACTTCCCAATTCCGATTTCCCACTTCCCAATTCCGATTTCCGACTTCCCACTTCCAAATTTGATTCATCTTTTCGGGCACTTCTTACACCGCTTGCCTTTTTTGTACTTCTTACAGCACTTTTTCTTCTTTTTCGCCTCTACGATCGGCAGCGGGAAAGGCAAACGTACAGCGGTGGGGTCGGCGTCGATACGGTTGTGTCTTCTGGTCATGTTTTTTGCTTTTGCGAACTTTTGAGTTTTATTTAGACAAATTTAAAATAAGCGGGTTGAAAATGCACATGACTTTTGTCAGCTTTTTTGTCATAAAAATGCCAGAAAAACACAAGCTTAGTCAACCACAAAACAAGACACTGCCAAAAGCCTGTAAAACAATAGATCAAGTGACATAATGCGCCTTTTTGCAAATAAAGTCAATGCACCCTATTCTTGGGCTTACCTTTGGAGACCATGCGGGTTCCATAAATTTACGACATCCAAATAATGAATGGTGAAAAGGCAGGCAGTAAAGATAATATTTCATTTGACTCGTTAGTGCTGCCGCTTTATTCTAACCAAAATTTTAAAAAACCTTGCCATGAAACGACTGATTACACTCACAGTCCTGCTTGCCCTATGCTTTAGCGCTTGGGCGCAAACCGGACAAATTACCGGCTCCGTCACGGATGCTGTCACCAAAGAACCCCTTATTGGCGCCAACATTTACGTGGAAGGTACTAATACGGGCACCTCTACTGACATAGACGGCAACTACACCCTAAATGTCAAAACGGGCACGCAGACATTAACTGTTTCTTATGTCAGCTACCAATCTGCCACAGAAACGGTGAACGTCGAAGAAGGCGCTACCGTACAACTAGATTTCGAATTGGAACTAGGCGGCATCGTCGGCGACGAGGTCATCGTGTCCGGTTCCAAGCGGCCCGAAAAGTTGACAGAGAGCCCGGCGACCATCGAGACGATTTTCGCCCGCCAAATCCAAGAGTATGCGGGTAACCCGGCGGAACTCATCGCCCGCCAAAAAGGGGTCGACTATTTCCGTGCCGGCATAGCAGCCCCGGCGTTTAACATTCGCGGTTTCAACTCCAACTTCAATGCGAAAAACCTGCAGGTGACGGACGGCCGCTACTCCACGCTTATCGCCACTGGCTTGCCGTTCGGCCCGCTGAATACTACGGTGAAAGAGGACATTGAGCGCGTGGAAGTGGTGCTAGGGCCAAACGCTACCATGTACGGCCCCAACGCCCACAACGGCCTGCTTAATATTGTAACGAAGGACCCGCGTACGTCAGAAGGCACGATGCTGACCATGAACGCTGGCATCAGCGGCGACGGTGACCCCTTGTATTCTTTCCGCCTGCGCCACGCCGATGTGCTGAGCGACAAGGTGGCATTCAAGATCACGGGCGAATACTCGCAAGCTACTGAATTTGAATGGGCCGATTCGGTCTACATCGATCGGTTCGATGTCAATGGAAATCTCCGGGGTACGGATGAATTTGATGAGGAAAATACAGGCGGCCCGGAAGGTTACGAAGAACTCGGCCTGGACCGCAGCATCGACTTCACTAAGCTGGAAGGAGCGCTGTACTACACGCCGACGGACGACCTGGAGTTCATATTCAATACCGGCTACAGCAACAGCAACTACCTCTCTCCTACCAACGTGGGCCGCAACCAGATCATCGACTGGCAGATTTACTATGGGCAGATGCGGGTGAACTACAAGAACTTCTTTGCACAGGTATACTACACCGGTAGCCGCACGGATGACACGTACTCCATCGACGACCGTACCAAGCGGTATTACAATGGCTTAGACTTTGAGGGCTTGAGCGAAGAGGAGGCCCGCGGCCCGTACTCTTTCGAGACCGGCGCTTTGTTCCGGGATGCTTCTTCCCGCTGGAACAGCGAGATTCAATACAGCAATACCTTTGGCAATCTGGAAGTCATCTTGGGTGGCCAGTGGCAACAGGACCTTGCCAATTCTAGAGGGACTTATCTCATTGAAAATGAATTTAACCCATTTTGGGATGGAGACAATATTGTCGTCAATCAGTACGGCGGCTACGGCCATTTCACCTATAACTTTGGTGGTGGATTCAAGGCATTAGCCGCAGCCCGCTACGATTACCACGATGTGTACGAAGCCAACTTTGTCCCCAAGTTCGGCCTATTGAAGGTTGGCCAGTACGGCAGCTGGCGTTTGACTTACGGCCAAGGTATCGCTGCACCGACTATCCTCAACATGTTCGGCAATCTGTTCAATGGTTTAATATTAGGTAATGCGGATGGATTCACGCTGGCAGATGGTTCCCAAGTTGCCCCTCAAAGTGTAGAACGCTTACAGACTATAGAATTGGGGTACCGTGGCCAAGTCGCACCTGATAGGCTATTCATCGACGCCAACGCTTACTACAATATCTCCGAGGATTTCCTCAGCCCAGTGACGGTGGTTGGCGTTGCGACGGAACGGGGCGATCAGCCCATGGAAAACGTGCAATCAGGTTTTGCGGGCTTGGGTGGACTTGTTGCCACCTATATCAACTTCGGCCTGGTCAATACTTACGGTGCAGACCTGTCTGCCACCTATTACTTCAATCCGAAGTTCAGTGCTACCTTGAACTACTCTTATTTCGACTGGAGCGTAGATGAAGGCAATATGGAGAATGACTTCAACGGCGACGGCGAGGTCAATTTCTTGGATATCTTGGTCAACGCGCCGACGCACAAGGGCGGCCTGGGCCTGAACTACTCCGACCGCAAGTTCTCTGCCGGCATCTACGGCCGCTGGGTACAGGAGTTCGACTACTTCTCCAGCTTCCAGATTGCCTCCCAAACGCATGAGGACCTGACCTACCGCGGAGTGCCCATCGTGGAAGACGCCCGTAGTGCCGACACCTACAACTATGGCCCATTGGGCGGATTTGTTACCTTTGACCTGAACGTGGGGTACCGCTTCAACGACAAGTACCAGTTGAACTTGTCGGCGGTAAACTTCACCAACCAAGAGTTACGGGAGTTCACGGCAGCAGCGCCGACCCGCGGTATTTACACCCTGGAGTTCCGTATCAGCCTGGACTAGTATACAAGATTATAACCGTTCATTAAAAGTCTCATTCATCACATAAACCCTGGAGCTTCGCCGCTCCGGGGTTTCTTTTGAAAACAGTAACCTATGCGCAATGCTTTTATCCGCTCGGTTGGCGCCTATGCCCCCGAGCAGGTCATTCCCAATAGCTACTTCAACGAACAGTTGGGCGAGGATGTCGACACTTGGCTGCGGGAGAATGTCGCTATTTACGAACGCCGTTGGTGCGCCCCAGGGGAAAGCACGGCTGACCTCAGCGAAAACGCGGCCCGGCAAGCCTTGGAACGGGCGGGTATTACCCCCGAACAGCTTGATTTGATTATCATTTCTACGGACACGCCGGAGTTTGTTTCCCCTTCGACCTCTTCTGTTGTACAAGACCGGTTGGGCGCTAAAAATGCGGGGACATTTGATATCAACACCGCTTGTGCCGGCTTTGTCACGGCACTGGATATCGGCACTAAGTACATTGCCTCCGACCCGCAGTACGATCATGTGCTGGTCATCGGTGCTTACGCCATGAGCAAATACCTGAATAAAGCCGACAAAAAAACGGTCACCCTGTTTGCGGATGGCGCGGGGGCGGCGGTGCTGCAAGCCGGCGAAGGCAAAGACAAAGGGTTCTTAGCCAGCGAGCTGGTCACCGAAGGGCAGTACAACGAGTGGATGGGCATCTACGCCGGCGGCGCCAAGCAGCCGGTCACCCAAGAGGTGCTGGAGCAACACCGCCACCAATTGCAATTTGTCCATAAATTCCCCAAAGAACTCAACCCCGAAATTTGGTCGCGTATGGCCAACACCCTGTCCGAGCGCCTTTCCATCACCGCCGATGAGGTCGACCACTTTTTCATTACCCAGATCAACATCAACAGTATCTGGGAGACGATGGACCGCCTCGGCCAGCCGCACGAAAAGGCGCATACGGTCATGCATTACTACGGGTACACGGGTTCGGCCTGTATACCCATGGCCCTCAACCAAGCCTACGAAAAAGGCAAGCTCAAAGCGGGGCAGCTGGCTTACTTCATCGGCTCCGGCGGCGGGCTGGCGTTTGCTAGTGCGGCGTTTCGGCTGGGGGGCGAGTTAGAGGGGTGAAAGGATCGGAAAGTTGGAAGGTTGGAAGGTTGGAAGGTTGGCTAAGCGGCCCGCTAACTTTTCAACTTTTCAACCTTAGAACTCTTCAACTTTAAAACCTTTCAACTTTTCAACCTTAAAACCCTTCAACAGAAGTGCTGGCTAACCGGCCCACTAACTTTTCAACTTTTTAACCTTAAAACCCTTCAACCTTAAGACCTTACAACCTTAAAACCTAACCATATGCTACAACCACAACAAGACTGGATAGCAAAATGGGCGGTATACAGCCCGAAGAAAACAGCAGTCAAAGAAGCAGAAAGTGGCCGCAGTTACACCTATGGCCAGCTGGACCGCCTGAGCGATGCCTTGTGCCACCGGCTGGTAGCGCAGTATGGGCTGCAAAAAGGAGACCGCATCGCGCTGCTAGCGGAAAACAACATCGAGTACATCGCCTTGTTCGCCGCGATGCAACGCATGGGTTGTGTGCTGGTACCATTGAACTACCGCCTCGCCAGCGCGGAAATTGACTACCTGCTGAAGGATTCGGAGCCGGTGCTTGCCATTTGCGAAAGCAAGTTCGAAGCCCAGCTTAAAGGGGCCAAAGCTTTTGCCCAACTACTGCACTACTGGCCATTGGAAGAGGTGAAGGCTTTCTGCGAAAGGGAAAAAGACCAGCCACAGGAGCGCTTCCCTTTGCAAGCAGTCGAAGAAGACGATCCAGCATTCATACTCTACACTTCCGGAACTACCGGCTTCCCCAAAGGCGCCATTTACAGCCACAAGATGCTGTTTTGGAACAGCATTAACACCGCGATGAGCCTCATCGTCAATACGGAAAGCCGTACGATCAACGTGATGCCCCCTTTCCACACGGGAGGCTGGAATGTATTGACGACGCCCTTTTTGCACCACGGCGCGTACACAGTGATGATGAAAAAGTTCGACCCGGCGCTTGTATTGCAGCTATTGCAAGAAGAAGCCGCTACCCTGTTCATGGGCGTACCCACTATGCTGAAGATGATTGCCGACGACCCAGCTTTCGCGGAAGCGAATTTTCCCGATTTACACTATATCATCGTCGGCGGGGAGCCCATGCCCATCCCGCTGATCGAGCGCTGGGACGCAAGAGGCGTGGCGATCCGGCAAGGGTACGGCATGACGGAAGTAGGCCCCAATTTGACGTCCCTGCACCAAGACGACGCTATCCGCAAAAAAGGCTCCATCGGCCGGCCTAATTTTTATGTGCAAACCCATATTGTAGATGAAAAAGGCGAAGAAGCCCCGGTAAATACAGCGGGCGAATTACTCCTCAAAGGGCCGATGGTCACCCCCGGCTACTGGCGCAATGATGCCGCCACAGCTAAGGCGATTGTCGACGGCTGGTTCCATACCGGCGATATGGTCAAAGCGGACGAAGGCGGCTATCTGTTTGTGGTCGACCGCATCAAGAACATGTACATTTCTGGAGGGGAGAATGTCTACCCCGCGGAAGTAGAGCGGGTATTGCTAAACCATGAGGCCGTATCGGAGGCAGCGGTAATCGGCGTACCGGACAAAAAATGGGGAGAATCCGGCTGCGCTTTTGTCGTGCTCCACGCCGCCGGCCAGACGCTTTCGCCAAAAGACGTACAAGCGCACTGCAAGGCCCATCTGGCGAAGTTCAAAGTGCCCCGCGACGTCATATTTGTGCCGGAACTGCCGAAAAACGACACCGGAAAAATCAACCGCAGCGCCCTAAAGGAACGGCAATCCAAATAGATTTTTCTAAATTGCCGGGTAAACAAGCATAGGCCATGAAAAACATCTACGTCGCTGCTACCGGGCAACACATCGGCAAGACAACTTCCACACTAGGTATTGTCGCCAATCTCCAGAAAATGGGCTACAACACCGGCTACTGCAAGCCGGTCGGCCAGCGTTACTTATCCGTGGACGGCAAAATTGCGGACAAGGACGCCGTGCTTTTCGCGAAGGTTATCGGTTTCGATGTCGTCCCCGAATGGCATAGTCCGGTCGTACTGGCCAATGGTGCCACCCGCGATTTTCTCGACCGCCCCGAAGCATTTGATTACCCCGGGGATATACAACGGGCAGCAAACCACTTAGAGCCAAGTTTTGATGTCATGGTCTACGAAGGGACCGGGCACCCTGGTGTAGGCGGCGTGGTCAATTTATCCAACGCAGACGTCGCAAAAATGCTGGACGCCGGCGTGGTCATGGTCGTAGAGGGCGGTATTGGCAAGACGATAGACCGGCTCATCATGAGTATTGCTTTGTTCCGGGAAAAGAAGTTGCCGCTATTAGGGGTTATCGTCAATAAAGTCATACCCGAAAAGCACGATCAAGTCAGCAAATACGTAGGCCGCAAACTGGAGCAAATGGGTATTCCCCTGCTGGGTGTCGTACCTTTTGACCGTACGCTTTCTTTCCCTATCATGGAAACGGTAAACGATGCCGTAGGCGGCAAAGTGGTATTCAACGGGCACCGCCTCAACAACCGGGTGGAGGACATCATGGCGGGCTCGCTGGTCGACTTGGACGAGTTCAGCGCTTTCCGCAATATCCTGCTGGTCGTCAGCCACAAACGGCTTAAGGAAGCCATCGAAAAAGTCAAAGAAATTGCCAAGCTGAAAAAATTGGACCGCACGCCCCTGTCCGGCGTAATCGTCACCGGCGACGGCAAACAGGAAAACTGGTTTAAGCTGGAGACCATCGAGCACCCCTACTTTATCCGCAACGAAATCCCGGTGCTGACCACTACGCTGGATACTTACGGCTCCGTGGTGAAAGTCAGCCGGATCGAAGTAAAGATAAATACGCGTACGCCCTGGAAGATCAAACGGGCTATCACGCTGATCCGGGAGCATGTGGACTTTGATTTGATGATGGATAACCTGAAGAAACTGGAATAAGAAGGGGGGAACTAAGCGGATAGCTATCAGCGTTAATTTATAAATGTACATCTGTTCATCATGCCTGCAACCATTACAATAGCAATAGATAAACTAGACGCTCAGCTCATCCGAGAGTTGAAAGAGAAATACCAAGGCACGGAACTGGAGATCACTATCCGCCGCCAAGAAGAAGGCGTATTGCTGAGCGAGAAAGAATTTTGGGCCTTGATCGATCTTCTAGACTGGGAACAGGATACGGAGGATGCCATTACCAAGCCCTTAGTTGAAGCACTTTCGAATCTGCCAGTTAGTAAGATATATGGCTTCGAAGAGCAGCTCGCCGAAAAGCTTTACGCACTGGACAAAGAAGAGATTGCACAACAGTTCCCAAGCTATCCAAACCGCTTTTCAGTGGATGGCTTCCTCTACGACCGGCTTTGCGTGGTCGCGAATGGCAAAGCCGCCTACAAAGCCGTACTGAAGGACCCCACCCGCATGCCTACGGAGGTATCCTTCGAGCCACTACTCTACGTGGCGAGCCAAGCTTATGAGCTTAAAACGGGTAATACCTTTGATTATCAGCCGACTGTTAGCTATGAGGCTTATTCTAACAAGGAAGGGTGGAACCGCTCAAATAAGTAAGCAGGATGTTTCACGGCAATTCAAAACGCAACCCTAAACCACACCACCTGTACGAAATTATAGACAGTATTGATGAAGATGTTGTCAAGTATGGCATCAGCGCTGAAGACATAAACGAAGAGGGCTACTCTAATAGAATGAGAAAGCAAGTCGACTTTGTCAATACTTTCATAGGATGGGCGAGATTTTTTGCTCGTATTATTCTTCGGAATATACCTGGCAGAGATCAAGCGGAGATAATCGAAAACGAATACATAGAAGCTTATAAGGAAAAGCATGGCAAGAGGCCAAGGGGGAACCGGAAATAGCCTACCCCTCAGCTCAAGCAAATCAGACCCGCTCCAGCGCCCCCGTCAAATACCGCCAAAATTTCTCCACCGAAGCAATGCGTACCTTCTCATCCGGCGAGTGCGGGTGGCGGATGGTCGGCCCGAAGGAGATCATATCCAATCCCGGGTAATGCTGGCTGATAATGCCGCACTCCAGCCCGGCGTGGCAAGCCGCCACTTTCGGTTCTTCCTCAAATAGTTCTCGATACAGCGGCTGCATGAGGCGCAGTATTTTGGAATCGGCTTTTGGTGCCCAGCCTGGGTAGTCGCCATCGTTCTCCACGGTAGCGCCAATGCTTTCGAAAGCGGCACGCACGGCGCTGGCCACATCGTGCTTACCCGATTCTATGGAGCTACGCTGCAAGCTTTGGGTAATGAATTCACCGTCTTTGACAATTACCCGTGCCAGACTCGTGGAGGTTTCAACCAAGTCTGGAATCTCCGGGCTCATGCGCCAGACACCATTGGGTACGGTGTAGAGGGCAGCGAGTATTTTTTCTTGGTCCTTTAGCGCCATTACTTTTCCGGGCACACCGACAGGCTCCATGCTGATGTTCAAATCTGGCTCTACGGCGGCAAACTCCTGTTCAATTTCGGCTCTGCGCTCGGAGAGGGCTTCCTGAAAAGCCGTGACCTTGCCCTCAGGCAGCACAACTACCGCAGTAGACTCCCGGGGAATGGCATTTCGCAAGCTGCCGCCGTCGATAGAGGCGATGCGCAAGCCATAGGCATTACCGGTTTTGTACAGCAGGCGGTTCATCAATTTATTGGCATTGCCACGCCCTTTGTGGATGTCCATGCCAGAATGGCCGCCTTTTAAGCCGCGGATAGTGAGCCGCAGCGCGGTGCTGCCGGCAGGTACAGCTTCTTCCGTATACGCCATGTGGGTGTTGCTGTCGATACCCCCGGCGCAACCGATGGTAATCTCGTCGTCCTCTTCCGAGTCGAGGTTCATCAGGATTTTGCCTTCGAGCAGGCCTTCATCCAGGCCCTTGGCGCCCGTCATGCCCGTTTCCTCGTCTATGGTGAACAGCGCTTCGATCGGCGGGTGCTTTAAATCTTCAGATTCCAATACCGCCATGATGGCGGCCACGCCAATCCCATTATCGGCTCCTAAGGTTGTGCCCTCAGCGGTCACCCAATCGCCTTCTACCTTACTGCGGATACCTTGGGTGAGAAAATCAAAATCGGTGCCTTCGTTTTTCTGGTGCACCATGTCGAGATGAGATTGTAGGATAACTGTCGGCCGGCCTTCCATCCCCGGTGAAGCGGGCTTTTTGATAACTACATTGCCCATCTCGTCTACCATAGTCGGCAGCTTCAGGGACTCGCCGAAGGAGCGCATGAACTCAATGACCCGCTCCTCTTTCTTGGAGGGCCGGGGCACGGCGTTCAGGGCGGCGAAGTGTTTCCAGACGGGGGCAGGTTTTAATTGTAGCAGGGTATCGGTACTCATGTTGCTTGTTTAATAATTAGGAAGGGGAAAATAGGGCTTTATGTTTGAAGCAGGAAAAAAGTACTGATGTGTCAAAATAACTAATCATTTAAGCCCATTTTTCGATCCATATACGCTTCCTGAGTTCCCTTTAAAAACTGTATTGTATCAAAAGTCTGTTGACCAGCAGTTCCGTTTTGTATAACCGGCAAGCCAGAATCTTCTACTAATATTTTGGCCTGCTCCGGATCTGCTGGCAGTTTAACATTCAGCCGCCGGGTGTATCTATCAACGACCAATTCTAACGTTTGACCAGATTTCAGTCCTAGCGCTTCCCGGATTTTTTTAGGGATGAGTATACGTCCGAATTTATCTATAGTGACTTCCATAACATCTTTTTGCCAAAAATATGCATTTTTTGCCAAAAGCGCAATGTCCTTCAACTAATCCAGCCGACACAAAATGCTAGCCGCTGCTTGTCTGCAAAGCTTTCATCGCCAAGTACCCCTCCTCCGCCCGTCTTTTCTGCGTCTCGGTGAAATCCTTGTATTTATAATTCGGCCCCCAAAACGACGGGTGGCTCTTCACGGGCAAGGGTATGACTTCCCAGTCGGATAGCAGGCGTTTTGCAAAGTCCAAGTACAACTCGTAGCTTTTATAGTAAGTATAGCCTTTCAGTGCCCAGATAGAATCAAACCGAAAAGGGTCACAAATGCGGTAGGCCCGCATGATGGGCCCAGTATCCACCCCCTCATCAATGAGGTGGATGGTCATGCCGGCCGACTGCAGGAACAAATCGAGATATTGGCTAGCAGCCACGTTCTCAATAGAGTAAATCCCCCGGGCGTACGGCAAGACCGCGGAATGCACATTGAACAGCTGCCCACCCGCCGCCTCTATCCACCAGGGCTTGACGACCTGCCCGAGGTGCGAAAACAGATAGGGCTGGCTTTCGCCAATGTGTTCCTTTACCCAATCTTGGGCTGCCTCACCGTTGATGTCTTTCCCCAAGAAAAAGGTATTCGGCGAATGGTTGATAGAGTACTTCGGCAGGCCGAACAATCGGAGCATGGCTTCTTCCGCTTCATCTAGATAAGGTTATAACTGGCGCAGTTCGTCTAGCTCCTCGGCCGAAGATAGCCGCTGCCCAGCGTAGCGGCGGTGGAAATCATCTCGCTCGCGCTGTAGCGATACGGGAGGGTCGTTTTCGCGGAGCAATACGCCTTTGAAGTGCTTGTCCTCTTGAAAACGCTCTAGCCACATAGTTACGGCGTAGGCGCAGCAGATACAGGTATCTAGGAGTAGAAAAAACGGTTTATGCATGGCTCATTATTTCCCTCATCCCTCCACCACCGATCGGATCACCACCCGTTTCACCTGCTGGTTTTTGCTTTCGTAGCGCTGTATCAGGCGCGTGGTTTCCGGATTGCCGGGGTAAGGTTTAATAACGTCCCGCAGCTGCTCCGGATGCCCATTGATGTCTTCGGCCTCCACGTAGCCAAAGCCACGGTAGCTGCCATCTTCCACCAGGACCACCGCGCGTTCCTCCGGCCTCCGGCCGCAGTCGATCAAGAAGAAATTCTCCTCAAAAACCGTCGATAGGCGCTCCTTGGCTGCCTGTGCCCGCTCGTTGTACGCGTCTACCTCCTCCTTGCCGGCGCAGGCCCCGTAGCACTGCTTGATATGGTAATGAAAACAGGCACTACTGCCAGACTGCAAGTGGCAAAGCCGGGCACACAGCTCATAGCGTTCTCGGATGCGGTTCAGGTGGCCGCGGGCGTGGCCCTGTTTCGGGTATTCAGAAATCACCTGCAGCTGCTTGCGGCGCTTGGCGTCGACCTGCGTGGCTTCAAAATGGATATAGCCCTGCTCGTCGGTGTAAGTGTGGATGACGTAAGGAAACCGCCGTACCCGCTGCGCCCGGTTGATAGGCGGCCGCAAGCGCTTGATCTCGTGGCTTTCCAGCAGTAGCGCGACCAGCTCGCTGCCCGTGATTTCGTAGGTGATGTCGTGCACATGCTGCTGCATGCGGCGGGCTTTTTCGGTCTTGTCGGCAAAGTGCTCCGCGATCCGCTTTTTGATGTTGATGCTCTTGCCCACATACACCACCTCGCCCTGCTGATTGTGCATGTAGTATACGCCGCACTCCTCCGGCAGGGCATGCAGTTTATCCAGATCGAGGTTCTTGGGCAGCAACGCTTCCTTTATCCCCAAGTTGACCATCTGCTGCGCTTCCTGCTGATTCTCTTCTTTTGCCAGAATGCGGCGCAGCAGTTCGGCTGCAGCCAAGGCGTCATCTAGGGCCCGGTGCCGGTTATCGGCTTTCCAGTCCATGAACCGGATGAGGTTGCCCAGGCTGTAGGAAGGCAGGCCGGGGAAGGCTTTGCGGCTGAGGCGGACCGTGCAGAGGTTCTTACGGGTGTAGGTGTAGCCTAAACGCTTGAACTCTTCGCGCAAGAAGCTGTAGTCAAAGCGTACGTTGTGGGCCACGAATATGGCGCCTTCTGTCATCTCCACGATCTGTTTGGCAATTTCGTAGAATTTCGGCGCGTCCTGTACCATTTCCTGCGTGATGCCCGTTAATTGGGTGATACCGTAGGGCACATAGCACTCCGGGTTGACCAAGCTGTTGAAGGTGTCCAGAACCTGCTGCCCATCGTGCAGTACGATGCCCACTTCAATGACGCGGTTGCGGGAGGCGCGCCCCCCGGTGGTTTCCAAGTCGACAATAGCGTAGCGTTTGGGCTTCATGGCAGCAGCTTTGGATTCAAACAATAAGTGTCAAAGGTAACAATTTTGTTTTAAGCCTGCCAATTTTCATTTCTCATAAAATTCCACATCTTTGTCAGAAACAGCATGAAATCCCCCTTCCTGTTCTTACTATTTTCCCTCTTGGCATTGCACTGCTCGCCGCCTACCCTACAGCAAGCCGCCGCCCGTGTGCAGCGCCCCGAAGCAGCCCCGCAGACGGACAGCCTACGGCTAGGGGCAGAACGCACCGAAATGTACCTCCCTGCCTTGCTAGCAGCCGAAGGTGTAGCCCTCGTTGTCAACCAAACCTCCACCATTGACT
>JAAAOU010000225.1 GCA_009908745.1 Bacteroidota bacterium | reverse complement strand
CGCTCTTGCAGTTGAGCCAAGGCAACCTCTGCTGATTCTTTGAACTTAAACTCGAAAATATAGACGGTATCCGATGTCTGCACCACCGCATCTGCCCGGCCGCGGGCGGAGTGCACCTCACTGTCCGCGTAGATGCCCAGGTAGTTGAAGACGATATGTACCAAACCGTGGTAAAGCCCCTCTGATTTTTTGTCGAAGGTCTCGTAAGGCAAACCTGCAAGGATACGATTGAGGATTTGACGGACTTGCTCTAAATCTCCATTATGAAAAGCTTCGCGCATATCCCGTATCGTACGCCCGGTATGCCGGTGGCCCTGCTCGGGTGCCAGCTCATCGATCAGGAATTGGTACATACTTTCCCGTACTTCTTTATTGGGATAGTCAAGTATATATTCGCCGGTCATGACATCCACCGATTTGACCGTGAGGTAACCGGCGTGAAAAAGAAGAGAAACCGGTGCCACATAATCCAGGTCGAACTGCTCAAAAACGATGCTGCTGACCTCCAGGTTTTCTACGTCAAAAAGCTGCCGTTCCCGCATCTGCTCAATCAGAAAATTAGGGCTGCCGGTAGCAAACCAAAAGTTGGTGAATTGCTGCTTGGACAAGAAATTCAGGATGACAAATGGGTTGTAAAGCCGGGACCGGCCGTCCCAAGAGTAGCCATTGTACCAAACCCTCATATTATCGAGCAAGGCTTCCATCTTTAGCCCCAACGTTTCCCGGGTAGCTTCCAGGTGATCGGCAAAGTAGTGCTCCAGTTCCTGCTGCGTGTAGCCGGTCAGGGTAGCGTAGTGCCGGTCGAGTGTCAGGTCATTCAGGTTGTTGAGGTGGGAGAAAATGGACACCTTGGAGAACTTGGTGATGCCGGTGATAAAAACCAGCCGCAGCTGCGCATCCGCACTCTTGATAACGCCGTAGAATTCCCGCAAAATATCGCGGTTGGCCTTTGCCTGCGCCATGCTTTCGGCGCTTAAGTAGTCGATGATGGGCTTGTCGTACTCATCTATCAAAAGAACCACCTGACCGTACTTTTCATGAGCGGCGGTGATCAGCTCATTGAACCGGGCCTTGTAGTTCGAATGGCTAAGCTCCAGCCCCAGTTGTTTTGCTTGTCCATCCAGAGCCCTTGATAAAGCGCTCTCCAGCCCTGACTGCTCATAATCCATGGCGTCAAAGGAAAAGTGAAGCACCGGATGACGCTGCTCCCAATCCCAATGTGCTTCAATCCACAGTCCTTCAAACAGGGCCTTGTTGCCCTCAAACAGCTCCTTGAGGGTAGACACTAGCAGCGATTTGCCAAAGCGGCGGGGCCGAGACAGGAAGTAAGGTTTCCCCATCGTCACCATGCGGTGTACCAGCTCCGTTTTGTCTACATAGACATAACCACCGTTACGTATTTCGCTGAAGCTTTGTATGCCGATGGGTAGTTTTTTCATACCCGTAAAGATAAGGAAAGTTGCATTTGTGACTTAAATCCAGCAAAACATATCGAGGAGGTCAACGGAATACCCCAGTCCGCCTATATGGAAAACGCATCAGACCCACTATTCAAAGCCCACTCAGCACCCCCTCCAACCGCTCCACATACCCCCGCCAGGTAAAACCCGCCGCCCAGTCCACCACCTCCGCTGCCATACGCTGCCGTTCGGCCTCAGGCAGCTGGTAAAGCGACCGCATTGCCCGGCACAGGCCTTCCGCATCGTAGGCATCGTGGTAAAACGCCCAGCGCCCGCCGACCTCCGGCAGGCTGGAATTATCCGCACAGACCACCGGGCAGCCGCAGGCGTAGGCCTCCAATACCGGAAAACCAAAACCTTCGTACTCCGAGGGGTAGACCAGGCCGATGGCGTGGCTGTAGAGCTCCGACAGGGCTGCATCCGGCACAAAGCCGGGCAGTATGATGTCTTCCCGGTACGGGTGCTGCTCCAGAGCGTCAAAGAAAGGCTCCGACTTCCAGCCCTTTTGCCCGACCACCAGCAACAGTACCCGCTCCTCCGTTTTCTCCCGGAATTGGCGGTAAGCCTGCAGCAGGCGCAGCAGGTTTTTGCGGGGCTCTATGGTTCCGACCGACAGCCAGTAGGGCGAAGTAATGTTTTTTTCGTCCAAAAAGTGCCGGGATTGCACCCGCTCCCGCTGCAGGTGGTCGGCACCGAGCAGGATGGTTTCCACTTTGCCCTGCGTCTGCGGGTAGTGCTGCTGCAAATCGCGGGTGGTGTTTTGCGAATTGGAGAGTACCAGATCGGCGCGCCGCAGTATGGACGGCAGGAACAAGCGCTGCAATTGCTGACTGTGCCAATTGTGGTACTGCGGGAAGAGGATGGGCGTCAGATCGTGCATCATGGTGATGCGACGGATGCGTTTGGGCAAGTTGAAGGGGCCAAAGTGGGCGGGTTCCAGCACCGCATCTACGCCGTGGCGGTTGAGCACCCAAGGCACGGCAAAAAACAGGCGTAAGGCAGCGATGCCAAACCCAAAGCGGAAGTTCGGCAGGGCAATTTGCTCCAGCCCTTCCAGTTCCGGATCTACCCGCTCCCGCAGTATCAGGTACTCGTGCTTGTTCCCGTAGCGGCTGAGGGCGGCGGCCAGCTCCCGGGTGTAGACGTGTATGCCCCCCTTCTGATTGTCGATGGGATCAGCGATGATCGCTACCTTCATGTTGGATGACTTTTTCGTACACCAAAAGGGTTTCAAAGGCGGCACGCAGCCAAGAGAATTGATGGGCGCGCTGCAATGCCCGCTCGGCCAGGGTTTGCTGCAAGGCTTCATCCCCAACCAGCTTGGCGATTTGAGCGGCAATATCGGCTACGTCATTGGAATCAGCGGGCAAGCCGGCTTCCCCTACCACCTCAATCATGGCGCTGTTGTTGCCGTAGATCACCGGGCGGCCGCACTGCATGGCTTCCAATGGCGGCAGGCCAAAGCCTTCGTAGTGGGCAACGTAGCACAAACCGATGGCATTGGAAATCAATACCGGCAACTCTTTCTCATCCACATAACCGGTGAAGTGGATATCTTGGGCGTGCGGGTGCTCCGGGTCAAGCATCGCCCCTACTTTCCAGCCCCGCCGCCCGCAGATGACCATTGCCAAGTCGGCATCCGGCTGCTGCTCCTTGAAGCGGAGGAAAGCGGCGATGGTGTTCTTCAGGTTTTTGCGCGGCTCTATGGTGGATAGGCTGACGAGGTAGGGGCGGTCGGGCAAGCCGTATTTTTCCCGGGCGGCTTGCAGGGCTTCCGCATCGCGCATGGGCCGGAACCACTGCTTGTCGGCGGCTTCGTACACCACCGTGGCGCGCTCCGGTGGGTAGTCGTAATCCTTGCACAAATCCCGCTTGGTAGACTGGGATACCGCAATAACGTGCGCGGCTTTCTGTTCGATGAAACGCATGCCCCGCTCGCCTAGCTTGGAATTGTCCTTTTCGTGGAAATCGGGGAAGTATTTGTGCGTCAGGTCATGCACGGTGACCACCGCCGGGGCTTCGAAGCGGCTGGCAAAGTAGTAATTTTGCGGCAGGGGGATGTGCACCAAGTCATGGGCGGCTTCTGTGACCACATCAAGCTGCTTCAGTTTGCGCCAAGCGACCGATGTGCGGATATAGCGCAGGGCGTCGCGTACGGGCAGCTCGCGGTAAAATCGGCTTAGGGGGTCGTAAACCGCCTTGGGCAGCCAGAGCTTAAGCCGGGCTTTGAATTGCAGTAGCAGGCGCTCGTAGCCATATACATTACTCGGTATGCCTTCTTTTGGGCGCAAGCCCCGCGTCTTCACCCGCTGCTCTTGTATCGTCTGTACCGCCTCGGCAATAGAAACGATTTTATCGCGCAGCAGAAAATCGATCTGCCATTTGCCGGGCAGGCGCGACTGAAAGGCGAGAAAACCAAAAATGAGCTCCTCTTGGTAGCGCTTCACCCCGTCCATTTGCTCGGCGAGTATCTTGTCGGCTTCCATGAGCACGCGGTAGGGCCGCGACCGTTTAGCCGGCGCTTTACCGTAGCCCGCCAGTTCCATGGCTTCCCCGTGCAATTCCCAGAAGAGCTGCTGCAGCTCGGGCGGCATTTCTTCCTGCCAACCCCCGGATTTGCCCCGCCGGAAAGCCCGGTCCTGACGCCCGCGCTCGCCCCCGTACTTGGGGTTGCCAAACTTGAGTTTCTCGAAGGTGGGCAGACGGCCGGCATCGGGATCGGGCAAGTCGGTGATTTGCCGCAAGCGCTCCACTTCCCGCAGCGGGTCCGCAATGAGGTCTTCGTATTTGATAACCAAATCGGCCGCCGCCACCCACTGCCGCACGTTTTCCGACCAGCCCGCAAAGTCGGCATCCTCCCAGCCGAGGATGCTTTCCAGCAGGTTGTTGTAAAAATCTGTGCCGGGCTTGATGATGTCCTTCTTGTGGTGGGCCATAGACACGAGCGCGTCCCGGCCGTCCCGCACGAGGTAGACCTTCTTGATGCCCGGGTCGTTGGGCACAATATCCGCGGGCAGCAAGTGGGTCTTGACAAAAGGGTAATCCTGGTAATTGTCAATCACCGGATACTGCGGGTCGCGGTGAAAGGTGCTGGATTCCAACCCGTATACCTGGTACAGGATATTGCGGAAAAAGGTATTGCCCGAACGCGGGAAGGAAGCCAGCCAGATCATGCATGCTACGGTTTAGACGGGCGAAAGTACTAAGAATATCCTTTACAACCCTAGTACGTCTACGCCCTGCTCAAACACAATATCTACCGGGATGCCGGCATCGCTCAGCGCGTCGAGGCTGGCTTGCAACTGCGGCCCGATCTTGCCTTTCTCCTCCACCAACTGGGCTACACCTTGGTAATCGCCATCGCCCTGCAGGGTGAGGATGCGTTCCGACAGGGCAGCGGAGGCCGCTTCCAGCTTGTCGAAATCCACGCGGTAGGTCTCGGTCTCTTCGTCGTATTGGAATGCCCCTTGCTCCTGGAAAAAGTTGAAGCGGATCATATTCGCTTTGCCGTGGGCAGAGGAAGCGCCAAAGCGTACCGAGCGGAAAATACCTGCCATAAAAGTGGTGTAATAATCCTTCAGGTCGCCTTCAATCTCCCCGCGTTCGTGCAGCTGCTTGATCATGTACAGGCCGAGGATATCCGCCTTGCCTTCCTCCAGGGCAGAGGCATGCTCCTTGAGGGCTTCCCGTACCGTACCGCGGCCGTTGATGGTGTTTTTGATGCCTAGGCCGTGGGCCACCTCGTGGAACATGGTATTCCCAAAGAAAGCATCGAAGGTGATGTACTGCCGCTGGTCTTCGGCAATCAGCTGATCGGCGATGGGGACCAAGATTTTGTCAAACTTGGCGCGCATGGCGTTCTTGAGCTGCAGGCGGCGGGTGCCTTTTTGCAGTTGCACCTCCTCGTCGTTGGGCAGATTGATGGCAATGGTCTTGCTGCCCGCGTTGCAGTCACCGGCGTAGTAAACCACATCGTAAGCGTTGAGCTGCGCATCGCGGCCCGGCTTTTCCGCTTTGTACGGTGGGGGCACAGGCAGGCCTTCTTGCAGGCTCGGCAGAAAAGCCGCGTACTTCTTCAGGCGCTCGCTCCACTCCATATCTTTTAGCAGTACGTAGCACTCGTGGGCGGCTTTGTAGCCAAACAACTGGTCTTCGTAGGTCTCGATGGGGCCAATGACCACATCTATCGCGTTGTCCTGCATATCCAGCCAAGCCAAGTCGCTGGGCTGGTAGTCGTCGTCAAGCAGGGCATCGGCGCGCAATTCCAAGTAGTTCTTCAGGCGATCGTATTCCGCCAAGGCCGCCGCTTCCCGGAGTAGGCGGGCGGCTGCTTTGACTTGCGCTTCAAACTGCACGTGGTAAGGGACGGTGGTCAGTTGCCCCTGCTTATCGTAGCGCAGGAAGGTATACAGGCTTTTCTTGTCCTGCAGTTCTGCGTTTTCGAAAGCCTCTTTGGTCATATCCGCCGGGTAAAAATTGGCACCGGCCGGCTTGGGGCCTACGCCTTTGATAAACGGTTGGTTGCCGTTGAGGCGGTCCCAGGGGCCGTAGTTGATTTGTACAAATTGCCGCAGGGTGTCATTTTGGATGAGCCCCATCAGGCTGTCGCGCTTGCCGTAGGCTTCGTACCAGAACAGGGTGTCCATGATCTTGCCTGCTTCGATGAGCAAGGGGATCATCTGCCGTTGCTGATCCGTCAGGTGGCTGAGGTCGGCGGTAAGCTCGAAGGGTACGTACTTTTCGACCAGTTCATTAGGCGGCGCAGTGGGTTCCAGGCCCGAATCGGCTTCTTGATCCGTAGATTCTGGTGCCCCGCAGGCTATGATTAGCGACAGGGGCAGCAAAAGTAGAAAACATAAGCGGTTCATATCGTCGTGTATTGGTTGTCGTTATAAGGTATTGATGTACCGGATGATCGTCCGTATTTGCGCTTCCGCAAAGCGGTCCACAATCTCCTCGTCCATGAGCAGGCGGGCATCGTTGAGGTTGTCAAAAAACAGGTGCTCGATCAAGACGGCGGGCATGACCGTACGCACGAGCACGTAAAAACGCGCTTCTTTGTCGTAGTCGCTGTCTGACAAATCCTGCCGCATCACAATGCGGTCGCCCAGCAGATCTTCCACTTCTTCGTACATGTAGTTGGCAATCCGGTCGGAGGCCGTCACGCCCGGCGAGGTGTACAGCTCGAAGCCGCGGGCATTTACGCCGGAAGCATTCGCATGGGCACTCACGAAGATGCCCCGGCGGTAGTTGCGGAAATACCAGTTGGCCTGCTCCACCCGGTAGGAGAGCGGGAAGTCCAGATAGTCGTGGTAGACTGGAATAAACGCAATGCCCAGACGTTGTAATTTCTCCTGCACCTTAGCCATGAGGTGGCGGTTCCAAACGCCTTCGTAAAACCAACCGCCGTTGTGAAAGCCGCCGCTGTTGTGCTGATACTGCTTACCGGGTGCAGTGGTGTAGTTGCCTTGGGGGTCGACGCCGCCGTGGCCAGCATCCAAGAATACGCAGAAGTTGTCGTTCATTGGTACAATTGTTTTGGTTGAGAATGGGGGCGGGCTTGGCTATTGCCCGACTTAACGCTCAAAGGTGCCTTAAAATTTGAAAAATAAGGCGAATGTGGCATATCTTCGTCATCCGGTTTTAGATTATTTAAAATATATGAGCATGAGAGCTTTTCTGTATCTGCTAGTCAGCGCAACCATACTGCTTTTTGGCGCCTGCGAACGCGTGCAATCCAACAGGGAAAGGTTTGCGGGTATTGACGAGGAACTGATCTCCACTTACCTGGAAGAAAACAACATAGACGCCGTCCGCCACGAAAGCGGATTGTACTACAATATTTTAGACGAGGGTGACGAAGACGGCGAGCGGCCGAGTTCCTTTTCCCAAGTGCAAGTCAGTTACGAGGGCTATTTCCTCGATGGCACAGTTTTCGACGAAGCTGACAGTACCAACTTGGCTGAGATTGACCTGGGTAATCGTACTACCACCATAACCGGCTGGCGCATCGGCCTGCCTTTTATCCGGGAAGGGGGCTCTATACAGCTTTTCATCCCCTCTGGCTTAGGGTACGGCGGCAGTGCACAAGGAAGCATTCCCCCTAACACCGTATTGCTTTTTGACATCAACCTGCACCGGGTGCGGTAAGCGAACCGAATAGCTAGCGGCTTATGATCGAATATTGCCGCTCACTTTAGCGCCTGCCAAGCCTCAAACGGGCGGTCCGTGGCGAATACTTCCACGCCCAAGGCTTTCAACTCCCGGTAGATGCGAGGCCCCCGTGCAGCCGCCCGTTTGTCTAGGTTGCCAATTGTGCCCAACATGACGGTGATGCCTGCCGCTTTGATACTTTCGTAAAAAGCGGGGCCACGGGCCGTCAACCCGGTAAAAGCCAGCAACCGCTCCGGCGGGATAGGGCTGTCCATGTATCGCTGTAGCTCTTCTTCATTACGGACACTAACGGATAGCATAAGGCTCGGATCTAGTGTATAGACCTTCAGGGCATCCTCAAAGTTGTAGGTAATAATAGCGATATTCTGCTCTGCCCCGGCACGCCGTACGGCATCCACCACCAACTCAAAGGGCACCCCCCGTTTGACGTCAAGCGTGAGAAAGGCCTTGTTCTCTACACTCCAGTCTAGCACCTCGGTAAGCAGCGGTAGCCGGAAAGCCGTCACTTTTCCAAAATCGTCCTTCAATTGGAGTGATTTGATAGTTTCCCACGGCTTGTTTTTCACCAATCCCGTCCCCGTCGTCGTACGGTCGAGGCTAGCGTCGTGCAAAAGCAGCAGCACGCTGTCCGCGCTCCTATTCACATCACACTCGATGATGGCGGGGATGGAGTCCAATAGGTACTGAAAAGTCTCCAAGGCGTTTTCCGGGTAGCCCGGCAGATAGCGGCCGCCCCGGTGGGCACTGATGGGGGAAGGCAATGCGGAGGATTGCAGCGTGGAATTCGCCGGCTGCGGGTTCGCCACCTGCCCGATGGCTGAAGGGGCCGGGATGCAGAAGGCCAGTAGCCATATTAGGAAGCAGGAATACTTGATCATAGTTTGAGTTTGATTGTCGAACCCATAACGCCATGAGGCGGTGTAGGGTTAAAAAAAACGACGGGCAACTGCGCGTGCTGCGCAATTGCCCGTCGTACTACTACCCGGTTTGCGGGTCAGTAGATTTCACCTTTGCTTAGTTGAAGATGTAGCGCAAGCCCACCTGCATCTGCCAGCGGGAGCTACGGAAGCCAGAATCGTCCAGACGGTTCGTCCACGGATCATTGCCTTCCATGATCTCTTCGTTCACCGTGTAGCGTGGCGTCGTGTTGCTGCCCAAGGTGTTCCCCTGCAAGTTGACCAGGTTGTAGTTGCCGAAACGGCCGGCGAAGCGGCGGCGGCCCCAGTCTGGGTTGATCAGGTTCGTGAGGTTGAACACATCGATAGACAGCTGTAGCGTGTTGCGCTTGCCGTTTGGCATCTCGATGTAGAAGTCCTGCAGGAAGCGGGCATCTACCAAGAACTCAAACGGAATCACTCCACCATTACGGCGCGTGTAGTCGCCCCGGCGGTCGCTCAGGTGCGAATCGTCTTCAATGTAGGCATCCAGCACCTCCCACTGTTCCTGAGCCGTGTAAATCACATTACCATCACGGTCTTCCAGGTCCACCAAGAAGCTCTCCTCGAACGTTTCCGGTACGTACATCAGCTCGTTGTTGTCGAAGCCTCCGTCGTCGATGAACAGGAAGTTACGTGCGCCTACTACGTAGGAGAAGAAGCCGCCCGTTTGACCGTTGAAGTTAAAAGATATTTTGGACTTACCACCAAAATCGGAAGCAAACGGGTAATCAAAGGTATACGTTACCTGGCCGAATACACGGTGGCCGGTAGCAAAGGGTGAACGCATGGGCTCATTCAGCTCAAAGTTACGGCCGTTTACGTTGTAATAGCCGCGCCACTGCGAGTTGTTCTGAGAAGAAGTACCCGCGAAGAGGCTGTAAGAATCGCCGTAAGAATAAGAAACCGTAGCGTCAAGGCCGTTGTCAAAGCGCTTGCTCAGGGTTGTAGCCAGGTTGTAGCTGTACCCCTTGTTGGTATTACTGGCCAGCATGATGTAGTTGTACGTCGGGTCGATCACATCGTCGCCAAATCCAGGCTGCGTACCTAAGAACAGCGGACGGTCGTCCGGGCCAGCCGTCAAGTTGCGGTCCGACATTTTCAGGTTCAGGTTCTCGTAGCGTACGTCGTTGATCACCTTAGTGAAGATACCTTCCAGGGTAAGGACAACGCCGTTGCCGAATTTGTGGTCCAGGCCCAAGTTCGCCTTAAATACCTGCGGCGTCTTGAAGTCCTCCGCAAAGAGGTCAACTTGGCCAGAAGGCGTCGGGTTTTCCAGATCGAAGTCCGGCCCGCGGTCCTGCTTATTCACGTCTGGCTCAAATGGCTGGCCTTCAGTCTCATAAGCACCGATATTGAAGCCGTAGTTGTTATACGCACCACCGGGCCATACCAGCGGAATACGAGAGGTAAATACCCCTACACCACCGCGAAGCTGCGTACGGTCTACACCAGAGATGTCGTAGTTGAAGCCAAGGCGCGGGGAAAACAGCACCTGAGTGCCGATGAAAGAACCCGTACGGGCACCTTTCAGATCGTAGCCTTCATCTTCGATAGCCGGGATCGTTTCTTCGTTGAACTGCTGGTTGACCGGCTGGTCCGTTGGCCAGGACTGAATATCCGCGCGGATACCGGCAGACAGTTTGAAGTCGCTGCTGACCTGCCATTCGTCCTGTACGTAAAGACCCAACTGAATTTGCTCAAAAGCAGCAATAGCCTCGGAATCGTCACCCGCTACCAAGTCAACCTGAGAGAAGCTGTGCTCGAACTGATCAGCCGGCTCACCATTCAGGAAGCGCTCGACACCAGTAGCCACCAAGTTGCCATCATCGTCTTCCCCGTCGAACCAGCGGTAACGGCCGAAGTTGTTACGGATAAATAGGTTACCAGCGTTGAAGTATTCAAAGTTGGCGCCAAACAGGATGCTGTGGCGGCCTTTGTACAGTTCCAGGTCGTTGGTCACGGTGATCACGTCTTGGTTCAGAAGGTTAGCCGTGGAGAAACGCTCTGCACCAAAGTTGAATGTACCGTTGTTGCCGTCTTCCAGAAATACCGTTGGGAACGGGTCCCCCAGTGGGTCACGGTCATCCCGAACGATGGTCGCACCGATAACCAGCTTGTTGGAAAGCGTGTTGCTAAACAGGCTGGACAACTCCAGCGCACTAGAGTGGGTAGTGGAGTTGAAAAACTCGGAACCGTTCTGGAAATTGATGCTGCCCGGGCTGGAAGAGCGAGCTTCCAGGTTGGCAGCTTTCGTGTAAGAGTGACGCAAAGACAGCTTATGCTTCTGGTTGATCGCGTAGTCGATCTTAGCGATGATCTTGTCCGTCTCCAGTGTGGAGGTGTTGTTTAGGAACGTACCGGGGTCATAGCCGAAGCCATTCACACGGTCAATGACCTGATCGATCGTCCCCAAGTCTGCTTCACCTTCGTACGTTTGGAACTGGAAAGGCATGGGCGTTTCGTCGCGGCGCAATTCACCGTTGACGAAGAAGAACAATTTGTTCTTGATAATCGGGCCACCCAAACGGAAGCCGTAAGTCTCCGCCGTAAAGGGAGCCAGCTCTGTACGCTCAATATCCTCACCGTCGTCTACCGGAGTCTTGCCCGCCAAACTTTCATTACGCAGGAAGTAGTAGGCAGAACCTTCAAATTCGTTGGTACCGGAACGCGTCACCGCGTTGATCGCGCCGCCTGCGAAACCGCTCTGACGTACGTCAAAAGGTGCAACAGCAATGGTGAATTCCTCCACGGCGTCGATAGAAATCGGGTTAGCGCCCGTCTGACCGCCGTTCGTACCAGAGTCAGCCAAACCGAATGCGTCGTTGTTTACCGCACCGTCGATGTAGATGGTGTTATAACGGTTGTTCTGCCCGGCTAGTGAAATCGCAAAACCGTCGGAGTCTTCCGAGATGTTGGCCAACGGGTTGAAACGCGCGTAGTCACCGATAGAACGGGTAATCGTCGGGATGTTCTCGATCGTTTGCTCGTCCACCACCGTTTTCTGACCGTCGCGGTTACCGTCAAAAATATTGTTACGCTGCGCCACTACTTCTATGCCCTCCAGCTCGAGTGCAGTCTCTTGCATTTCGATATCCAGCTGATAGGTTTGACCTAAACGCAGGTAAATGTTGTCCCGTACGTTGTTTTCGTAACCAGTGTAACTGATGGTGATCTTGTAAGGGCCTCCCACACGCATGTTAGGAATACGGTAGAAACCATTTTGGTCCGTAGAGTTGCCGTAGGTCGTACCGGAAGGCGTGTGTACGGCCAGTACGTTAGCACCGATCAGTAGTTCGCCAGACTGATCCGTGATTTGCCCATTCATGGAAGCCGTAGTCACACCCTGCGCAAATGCCGTACTGTTCAGCACGAGCACCAACGCCAGCGCACCCAAGGCCCGCAAGAAATTCGTGAATTTCATAAACTAGTGTTTTGTTAAGATTAAGACAGTGAATCTTGAAATCGGGAGCAAATTTAACCCCTGCTATGTTAATTACCTGTTAATTTTTGAAGCCAAAAGGGGTGGACGCAAGCCGCAAACACCTGATTATGATATAATTTACAAGACATCGCTTTATTGCCAAGCAAAGTTTCAATTCATGGCCGGGGTTTACTGAATATTATTTGGTACGGCGGCTAGGGAACTTAACTTAAAATTCATCCTGCCGCAGGCTGCGTTTTGAAAGTCATTCTGCTATTTTTGCTTACAGGGCGTTTTTGCCCCAATTTCACTTCCAAAATCCCAAGATTTATGAGATTAACAATTACCCTACTGCTTACGCTCTGCTTCACGGCCTACCTCCCTGCCCAGCAGAACTTCGACGTCGCGGTAGAGAGCAACTTCTTTGACCCGGAAAACCTGACCATCAACGTTGGTGATACGGTGACTTGGATCAACGGCGGCGGTTTCCATAATGTAAATGGCAGCCTGAATACCTACCCCGATAACCCGGAAGGCTTTGGCAACGGCGGGGCAAGCTTAGGCGACTGG
>JAAAOU010000531.1 GCA_009908745.1 Bacteroidota bacterium | reverse complement strand
TCGTAGAGGCTAGAACTGGAGTCCTGATAAACAGAAACAATCACATCTCTCATGCCAAAATCATTAGCCACAGAATCTTGACAGTCTACGAGCGCTTCCACTACCCCGGAAATTTCTACACTTGGAATGCAGATGCTGGTAGCACAACTTTTAAGCGCATTGGTGTCAGGTCGACACGGAGATAGAGAACCATCCTCATATACTGTTGATAGGTTCAGATTAAGGTGAAAGGAAAGATCAATGCATTCACCCGGAGAACCATCAACTGTAAAAGAATAAAGCTTCACCGTGTCTAAAATTGTAGACCTTGTATTTGAAAAGTAAGCATCACCGGTAGTCAATTCACCCGCAACTCCGCTACCGCCCGAAAAGTCAGGACTATCTTCCAGAAAAATCGTATCAACATCAAAGGTGCTAACATCTACAACGTTATCAGATAGGATTACAGTAGTTCTGAATGCCCCAACTGAATCCGGCGGGTCAATCATTATCACATCCACTATCGTATCGCCGTTAGTATCCAGCCTCTTCTCGAAGCACAGGTGGTAATCAGTACAGTTCTGTGCCATTACTGACTGACTAGAGAAGAGAAGAGAAGAGAAGAGAAAGAGGTACAATGTTACCCTTTTCATATTGAATCGGTTGGGTTGCTCTGTTTTGTTTTTTGAGCAACGGGTTTTGAAAGTCGCGCTGTTGGGTTATTTTGCAGCTGCTCGTATTTGTGTATTGCGCATTAGAATTGCTAATATATTTTATTTGTTAGAGACTTGCAAGCCATTTACAGGTATTTAACATTGCGAGTATACCCTGACTGAATAGGGCTCCCGGCGGCGATTTAGGCTTCCAGCTTGTTAGGCGTCGACTATCCGACCCTATGTAATTCCCCCGTTCACCGCACGCCGTAGTAACGAAGGCGTGTTTGCTTCTCCCCCCCTCCGCCTTCCCAGCTGGCAGGCTGTTGTTTCAGCAGCACGTGCAGGGAGAAGTACGGCGTACGAAGCAAACGCACCTTAGTTAAACTATAGCGCACAATGGGGGGAGGCCCCTCAACATCGTGGGGTTGTTTAAAAACTCACATATATCAAATTTTGCAAATCGGCATCAAATAATATTTGGTGTAACAACTTGACTATGAGAGATTTGACTAAGAGATATGTAAATCCATTGACTGATTTTGGGTTCAAGAAACTTTTCGGGACTGAGCCGAACAAAGACTTACTGATTGATTTCCTGAACCAGATCCTACCAAAAAGACACCAGATCAAGGAACTACGGGAGGCTTAGCCTAGTGAATCCCCCAGATAAACTCGCGCTGCCAACCACCCCATTCCCCACCCCAGCCTCCTCAATCACTCAATCTCTCTTGCAGATTGGCGAGAAAACACTATGTTTATCTATCAACCAATCCACAAGCGACATGCAACGACTATACCCTTTGTTATTTATCCTATTTGCGTGGGGGGTATCCCCAATATACGGACAGCTTTGCGACGTGCCCACCGCACAGCATCCCCTCGAAGCCAATGACATCCGCGCCACCATCACCAACGGGGGCGATTTGTTCCACGATGGCAGCAACGGGCAATTCCGCATCATGACGGAAGAAGGCACGCCTACCACGATCTCAGCGGCGGGGCTATGGCTGGGCGGCTTGGACCCCGGCGGTCAACTGAAACTCGCCGCGCAAACCTACGGCCGCGGAGCCATGCGGCACGACTACTATCCGGGCCCCATCCCCTTTATCTACGATGGCACGCAGGATATTGACTGCGCCCAATGGGACACGATATGGACGGTCCACCGCAGCGATATCCTTGCTCATCTGCTGGACTACCAAGACAATCAAGCGATTGACGACCCGCTGCATGCCATACTAGGCTGGCCAGGGGAGGGCAATCCCTATTTTGAGGACATCTGGGGCTTTCCCTTGCCGCAGGAGGAGGACTTACCCAATGACCTCCCCGACCAAGGCCTTGCCCCTTTTGCCGACACCGATGGGGATGGCATTTACGACCCTATGCAGGGCGACTACCCGATGATACCGGAAGGCGGGCCTCTGCCGGAGCAGATTAACTGGACGGTGTTCAATGACCAGTTTGGTCTGCACGCAATCAGTCAGTCGGCTCCCATACAAGCGGAAATACAGCTCACCACTTGGACTTACCAGTGTGACAACAGCCCACAACTGGACCGTACGGTATTCGCCAGCTACGACATCATCAACCGGGCTATAGAGCCTATCGACAGCCTGCGCATGGGGCTCTGGGTAGATTTTGACCTGGGCTGTACGACGGACGATTATCTAGGTTCAGCCCCGGGGCTCAACACCTTCTTTGCTTACAACCAAGATAATGTGGACGACACAGACTGTATCTTCAACATAGCCGGCTTTGGGGAAAACCCGCCCGTGCAAGCCGTCACCTTTCTGAACCGCCCGCTATATGGCTTCACGTACCATCTCGTGGGACAGCAACCAGCCGCCCCGCAGAACAGTGTAGACTTTTACAATCTGCTCAACGGCCGTTTTGTGGACAATAGCCCGGTGTACGCAAGTGGCGATGGCTACGGCGAAGCAGGCACTACGACCAACTTTGCGTTTTCTGGCAATCCAAACGATGCCAGCGAATGGTCCATGCTAAGCGAAGGGCTTTCGGTAGGAGACCACCGCGTGGTTGGCAGCGTGGAACTCAACCGGCTGGACCCCAATCATGCCGACCGCATCGTGATGGCTTTCACCTACGTACGGCAGCCGGGTGCGGACCACCTGGGGAACGTGAGCGCCATGTACGATCAAATTGGCCGCCTGCAGGAATGGTACGACAGCGGATTGGCAGAGGGTTGCGATTTCCTGACTAGCGTGGAAGAGGTGCCTATGCCCGAGGTGCGCGTATTCCCCAACCCGAGTGCCGATGCCTTCACCATCGACTTTCCCAACCAGCAAATGGAGCGCTTGTCGGTGTTCGATGCCACGGGCCGGCTGGTACGGCGTGTGGAAGGGCCACACTATGATCAATACACCTTACAGAGGGGGCATCTCGCTGCGGGCCTTTACATTTTGCGCCTAGAGCGGGCAGGGAAAATGATCACCAAGAAATTGCTGCTGCGGTAACTGTTAAGAGGACGTTAAGGTCCGTCTTAATATTTCTAGGCTGGGCAACTCGATTGGCGCGAAGGGGGTTTTATAAGTGCAAGTTAATAGCCTAAAAAGCACTAACCGTTGAAGCACCTTCGTCCAATAATCGCCTTGCTGTCCCTGTCTGCCTTAACCGGCGGTGCTGTGCAGGCTAAGACAGTGGATACGGAGGCACTACGGGTAGACTATCAGGCGGTAGAGCAATATTCTTCGTCGACTGATTATGCGGTAACGGAGCACGTCTTGGGGCCGGATGGTAGCAGTATAACGGGTAATTGGCCAGCGTGCCGCTTCTGCCTGCCGCCCCTCGCGAAGGCTGTCCTGAATATACCGCTGTTGGACGGAAGCGACGCATTGCCCCTCTACCTGCTCTACGGCGCACTGCTATTTTACGACCCCTTTACTGGTTTTGCTTGATTCGAATAGTATTGGGCGTATACGGATACGCCTATTTCGTCAAATCAAAACATAAGTACAAATGCGGTCAACAAGCAAGAGCTTCAAAGTCAAGAATTGGTTCAGCGAATTGAAGTTTTACGAGCGGGAAATCCACAATTGCGAACGCAGCCTAGAGGAAATCCTGCAGCGCTCCCAAGACCCCAAAGACCAAGTGCGGGCAGAACACTTCCAAAATCAATTCATCCTGCAACGCTTACACCTGCAATACCTGTGGAAACAGCTCCGCGAGGCGCTGAGGCTCCCTGCCCCCCAAAGAGAAGCGGCTTACGCCAAAGCCCAAGATTACCGGAAGTTCTTTAAGCAACTACTACAGGAGTTTGATAAATTTTTGCACGAATACTTTGCTATCCCGCAGCTCAATTTCTAGCCTTCATCGACTTTAAAATAATTTTAAGACGCTTCAGGGAATAAATGGCACATGGAAACGGTTATGGGACTATACGAAAGTCGTAATTCCCATAACCGTTTTAAAAAAAATTGCACCATGAAGACCTTATCCTCCCGATTACTGCTGGCTTTGTTTGCCATTGCTGCCATCAGCCTGAGCAGCTGCAAGAAAGACGACCCGCCGGTTACCGTCAATCCCAATGAAATTCCCGAACCGAGCTGCCTCGACGTCACGGCTAAAGACGCTATTGTCCTCCGCTTTGATTATACCAACTACATCGGCGAGGAGCCTTCGGTGAAGATTATCCCCTTCCGTACCGACGAGCGGGTGAAGTACGACCAAACCGAATTTACGCCCACCATCGAAAACAACACGATGGTGATCCGCATCCCCAACATCCGCCTGAGCGATGATGATTTCAACTACACCGCGCAGTGCGTGAAGATCGAGGAATTCGACCCGACCCGCCCGGATAACGACCGTTGGTTTGAACAAACAGAATTCAAGAATCAGGAAGAGTTTTCAGAAACGAACCTCGCGACTATGCTTTGCCTTGATGTGAGTAGTTCCTTGGGCGAGGACCGCGAGCAAGTCAAGCAGTACGCCATCGACTTCGCCGAGCAGGTGATCGGCAGTGACAGCTACGTGGGGTTGACGCTCTTTGCGGACACCGTGATCACCTATCCGTTCACCAATCAGCTTTCGGATGTGGTCACTGCTATCAACACTTTCCCCTATCCGGACCTGAACGCGCAGACCTTCACGCGGCTGAGCGACGGTATCATCGCCGGCATGGAAGCGTTGGAAGAAACAGAAGTACCCGTCGACGACAAGGTGCTCGTCGCCTTTACCGATGGCAACGACAACGGTTCGAACAACCCTTCCGCCAATCAGCAGCGGATTATGGAATCGGACACCCGCCGCTACATGATCGGCCTGAAGGGTAAGGGCTTGGAATACAACACCAATTACCTCAAGAGCTTGGCTACGAACAACAAATTTTTCGTAGAAGCGGAGGACGCCAACGAACTGCAAGAGCGCTTCAACGACATCAACGAGCTGATCGCCAATATCTATACCATCATCTACAACCGCTCCCCGCAGACGTTTGACCCTGATTTGGACGAACCGATTCAACTGCGGGCGATCTTCTACGCGAAGCCGTACGAGCTTGACAATAATTAACAGGTTTATAGTCTGACAACCCGAAATTTGTGAATTCTGACTTGCTCTTTTTCCGCCTTGCTGCGTTGGATCCCGCTTTTTGATGCAAAAAGCGGGACGACAGAACTTTCCCGATGGCTATCGGGATGCCTACGTTTTCCGCCTTGCCAGCCGAAAAAATAGCGGCGTCATATTTTCACAAATCCTGAGTTGTCAGACTATATATCTTATACGGACAAGTGCCGTAGCTAAAAGCTACGACGAGCGGGGAGCTTGACCAGAACTAACACGCCCCGCGCAACCATTTGAAGACAATACCATCCCAAACCTTGGCGAAAGCTGGGTTTGGGATTTTTAATGGATTCCAGTGCCCACCCATAGACTGGCTAAGGTCCAGCCTATGGGTGGGCGCGGTGCATATAGCAATGCAGAACAGCGCGCCGCAGCTGGAAGCTACGACGAGCGGGGGATTAAACACATCCGCCTAGGCCCCCTACTCCACCGGCTCCACCATAGGCAAGTCGGTCACCTTGGCTTCCTTCGGGCCGATGCTGATCCAGCCGATAAAGCCACCGGATGCCTTGGCAATATGCTCTGCAAACGAGCGCAGGCCATCGTAGAAGTGCTTGGCCTGGCGGCGGTCCATCTTGGGTAGTACGTCGTTGAGTTTGGCGAGCTCTTTGGCGACGAGCTGCTGCCGTTGTTCTGTCTCACGCGGCAGGTGGTCGATCAAGTTGTGCAGGCGCTGATGGAGGTTTTTGTCCTCTTTCTGGTAAAACTCCAGCCATTCCGCGTGCTCGTAGTGGAAGGAGCGTACGTGGGTGACCTTTTCCGCAGCGGCCAACTCGGCATTGTCGATAATGCCGTCAGCCCCCGCTACAAGGATGGTCACATAGGGAATCGCGTCGTACAATACGCGCTGGTCTTCAGGGGAGAGGGATTCAATACTCTTAATCATATCGCTAAGGTTGTGTTTGTTCTCACCCTAAAAAATAGGAAATCCAACTCACTCGATAAAATCTTTGCGCCGGATTCCGAGCCGCCGCATCTTGGAAGCTAAGGTACGCGAATTGAGCTGTAGCAAACGCGCGGCCCCCTTTGGCCCACTGATACGCCAGTTGCAACGCCGCAGTGCCTCGATGATGTAATCGCGTTGCATATCTTCGAATGATTTGAAGGTAGTGACTTTATTTGTCCCCCCTTTTTGTCGGTCCTCCGCGTTGAAACTGTCTTCCAGATTCAGGGAGTTACCGGGGCTGAGGATAACGGCCCGCTCCACGATGTTTTCCAACTCCCGGATATTGCCGGGGAACTCGTACTGCATGAGTTGGTCCAGGCCAGATTGGGAAATATGCTCGATGGCTTTGCCTGCTTTTTCGGCGTACTTCTTGACGAAAAAGCGCACTAGCAGCGGAATGTCTTCGCGCCGTTCCCGCAGCGGGATATTGTGGATGGGGAATACATTGAGGCGGTAGTACAAGTCTTCTCGAAAATCGCCCCGGTCCACCATTTCCATGAGGTTGCGGTTCGTCGCCGCAATAACCCGCACATCAACTGACAAGGTCTCCGTGCCACCCACCCGCTGAAACTCTCCCTCCTGCAGCACCCGCAACAGCTTGCTTTGCAGCTCGAGCGGCATTTCCCCTACTTCATCCAAGAACAGCGTGCCGCCGTCTGCCATTTCAAACCGCCCTTTCTTGCGTTCGTGCGCGCCGGTGAAAGCCCCCTTCTCGTGGCCAAACAGCTCGCTTTCGATCAGGTCTTTAGGCAATGCTGCGCAGTTCACTTTGATCATAGGCTTGTCGGCGCGGGCGCTGAGCTTTCGGATAGAGCGGGCGAGCAGTTCCTTGCCCGTACCCGTTTCACCGACGAGCAGCACGGTAGCATCGGTATGCGCAACCTGCTCCACCTGCTGCAGTACGCGCTTGTAGCGTTTGTCCTGCGTGATGATTTCGTTGAAATTCGCGCTCAGGTCAATTTCTGCCTTCAGCAGGGTGTTTTCTCTTTGCAACTGCTCGGAAAGCTCCTGCACCTTAGCCAGTGCTTGCTCCAGCTCTTCGCTTTTCTCGCGTCTTACCGTGATATCCCGCATAAAAGCGCAGCCGTACTCTTCCCCTTCGAAGCCGACATACCCCATCTGCACCTCCACGGGAAATGCGCTGCCGTCACTGCGCTTGAGGGTGGTCTCCCAGTCTACACGGCCTTTGCTTTTCAGGTCTGACCACAATTCGTTGAGGTGCGTATCTGGAAAAAAGTCCGACCAGTGGCCGTATGCCGTGAAGCCCAATTGCTCGTACACACGCTCGTTCACATAGGCAATATCTCCCTGCCGGGTCACCCAGAAGATCATGTCCACAGCGTTGTCCAGCGTGACTTGAGAAAGGCGCAGCTGCTTGTCGCGGGCTTTCTTGCGCCGCCAATCCCGAGCAAAGACACAGTTGATTTCCTGCCCCTTGTAATCGATCAGGCTCATAGAAGTGAAGACCGTCACGCGTTCCCCGTCTTTCGACTTGAGGTCGATCTCCATGCTGGCTTTCCCTTTTTTCCGCAAATCCGCCCAAGCGGTCGTGCGTTCCTCCCCGGAGTAATCATAGACCAAATCCCATACCCCGATCGACTGAATGTCCTGCGGGCTGTAGCCTAGTGTTTCGTAAACCGCGTTATTGGCATAAAGGAAGCGCCCGTCTTCCGTTTCCCAAAAAATCATCTCCCGCGCGTGGTCCAGGGTATACTGAGTCAGCTGCAGGTCCTCGTGCTTTTTGTCGAAAACCGAAATGTCCTGCAGCGTTCCGTACAGTTTGATGGTTTGCAACTCAGACTGCTCTGGGAAAGCTTTGATGGCCATGCGCTTGTAGCTGCCGTCGCCCCGCCGGAAGACAAACTCGAAAGCGACCTCTTGCCCCGTCTCTACGGCACCGCGCAATTGCCGGTCAAAGGATTTCTGCTGCTGCTCGGGAAGGTGCGTTTCTAAAAAGGCAGCTAGCGTGGCTTTGTCGGTAAGGTCGTTGCTATCCGGGGAGGTTTCGAGCAGGTGGTACATTTCATCGGTGAAGAGGAGCTCATCATTGACCAAGTCCCATTCCCAGCCGCCTACTTGGCTTACGGTAGTGGTAAGGTCAAGCAATTTGCGGTAGCGGTTGGCTTGCAGCAAGTTTTTGACTGCCAGCAGGCAAATGTCCTCGCCATTGATGGGCAAAGGCACTGCCCGCAATTTGACGGGAAAAAGCATTTCCTGCACGGTCATGTGCTCGGTCTCTAGTTCGTAGCGGCCTTCTTGCTGTAGTTTTTTCCAAAGCCGTTTCCATTTGATCAGGCTGAGGTGGGGGTTGATTTCAAAGATGCGCTTGTTTTGCAGCTGTTTCACTTCGTAGCCGAGGTCTTCAGCTACATCGGCGGAAGCAGCAATAATAGTGCCATCCGCTTGGACCAGCATAGAGCCGAGATCAAACGCGCCAAAGATATTTTCGTATTTGCGAGAAGCATCCACAACAGCAGGCGTATTTTGCGCAGAAGCAGACAGTGACTCCATGTCGTATTTTTAGTGAGGTGATCCATTTATAGCAGCCCACTAATAACGAGCATTAGGGCAAACTGTTCTACCCTTCCCGGTGTCTATAAGGTACGAATTCAAGAATAAAGAGTAAAGTGTATGAAAAGCCAATAACGATGGATACTAAAATATCGAAGCATCTTTGCGTCGGCGGTCTAGTTCTTCTACTATGATTTTCTCTATAAGGTGTGAATTGCGTATGGCGCGGAATTTCTTGTTGATATAAATGTTCCCGGCACCGAATGCAATTAACGTGACTGGCACGATAGCGAGCGTGAAATACACACCGACGGTAAAATCGAGGCTTTGGAAAAGGAAACAAAAAGCGATCCACAAGGTAGCCGAGCCACCGATCAAGAAGACGAGACGCCGGTAATAGGCCATGCGTTGTGCTTCTTTATCCAGCCTTCGCAGCAGCGCGTGCAATTCTTTGGTGGGGTAGCAACGGGCACCAAAGGAGAGGATCTGCAGGAAATCATCGCTGGCTTCCCGCTCTATTTTATCAATTTGGCGGTTTAGAAAAAAGTCTTTCATCAAGACGGAGCTTTATCACTATTAATAAACGATATACGAGCAGACAGTCAAGCCGATCCGGGAAAGAACTGAGCTTATTCAGATGAATGCCACAATATAAGGAAAAGGGAGGCTAAATTCTTGCCTTACTCGATTTTTTAACATCCATTTAAGTCGGGATGTTGCAAAAAGGCCAATCAAATTTCAGTAGCGTCTATCCCGGTAAGGCGGGCGACTTTTTCCACATACTGATCCGGCTTCATTTTCCGCTTCAAGCCGCTCTGCTTCATGATGCGCACTTTGCCGAAAATGGGGCGTTCGGTCCACCCGCGGTCGTGCTGCCCGAACACCCAGCTGACGTTGGCGAAAGAGTTGCAGTCTCGGCCGTCCAGAAAGTACTTATTATTGAGGTGCAAGGTTCTGTCGTAAGCTGTTTTAGGGTCCGGCGACCAAGCTAGGATCTGCTTGCCCCAGTACATCCGCATATAGTTGTGCATGTAGCCGGTGTGTTTCATCTCCAGCATGGCCGCATTCCAGTAAGGGTCGTGGGTTTGCGCGTGCTCCAGTTCTTCGAGGGTATAAGCAGGGTCGCGCTCGTCCTTGCTATGCTCAGCCAAGGTTTCCTGCGCCCAACCCGGCAGGGTGTCAAAACGGTCGTAATCTTCGGTATAGTAGCAAAAGTTGATCCCCAATTCACGCCTTACCAATAGCTCTTCCACAAAATCTTCCCGGTTGTCGTCTTTGGGCTTGGCCTGCCTGACCCACTGCAGCAAATGAGCCGGCGCGATGTGCCCAAAGTGCAGGTACATGCTCATATAGGACACATCATCCGTCTGCGGCTGATTGCGATGCGCGGAGTAGTCGGAAAAATGCTGTTGCAAAAACCGTTCGAAAACTGCCGCTGCGCGTTGCTCGCCGCCCTGAAAGTGCTCGCTCACCGGTGCTACGCTATGGTCGATATCCATGCGCTTTACCATGGCCGGAATATCTTCGATATCTTGGCCAGTAGGTTGCAGAAAGCGGCTATCCTTTTGCAATGTCCCGCCATCGGGTTTTTCCAGGAAGCCCTCGTACTGCCCCATTAGCTTCTTGCGGATGGTCCGGGCGGCGTACTCTTGCTTGTCGGAAGCCTCCTCCACTGGCACGACGGCATCACATTCCACCTGTACCACCTGACAGTCTGCCTCTTCAGCCACTCTATCCCGCCAAGCCCGCTGATGACGCAGGTACCCACGGTCGCATACGATACACTTGGCCGACTGCCCGAGCTCGAGGGCTACCTCCGCCGGATGGCCGAACCGCAGCACAAATTTACACTTCCGGTCCTCCAGCCCTTCTTGTGCTTGCTGCAAACCCTCCAGCAAGAAGGTATAGTGCCGTGCGTTAGCTTCCGGATAGTCATCCATCAAGCCGAAACCCACCAACACCCCACAGTCCAGCTCGTTCGCTTTGGCGATAGCGTATTCCAAAGCATGGTTCCAATAGCTGCGCTGTGACTGCTGCATCCAGTACAATACATAGGTACCGTTGTCGTACGCTGGCTTTTGGTTGAGGTGTTTGATACGTTCGGGGGCTATATTGGCATCCATTTTATGGTAATTTTTCTTTTGCAACAGGCGTAGGCCGGATTTGCTCACTGCCCCCTCTCTTTCCTTTGTCAAAGCTTCCGAACATCCCCAAAGCCCGCTGGTTTTAATTGTACATTTACCAAACAAAAAGCATACATGGCCATACTAGGAAGCATTGTCAAATCCGCCATTGGCATCAAGCACAGCCTTGGCAAGAAAGACGGAAACCCCGAAGAGCAACAACGCGCGCAACTTGACCACTTACTCCAAAAAGCCTCCTCTACCGCCTTTGGCATCTACTACCAGTTTGATGCAATAGGCAAAGCAGCAGACCCCATCAAGGCTTTCCAGCAAAACCTCCCTATCTTTGAATACGAGACTATGAATGCCCGGTGGTGGCAGCAGCAGCAAATCGCCCCGGATATTACCTGGCCGGGCAAGCCTGACTTTTTCGCCCTGAGCGCGGGCACTACCGGCGACGCCAGCAAGCGGGTGCCAGTTACGGAAGACATGCTGGAGTCTATACGCGCCGTAGGCCTGTCACAAGCCGAAAGCCTAGCCCGTTTCGACCTGCCGCCCGAATTATTCGAAAAAGAGATATTGATGCTGAGCAGCTCCGCCCAGCTGAAGCGCCACCGCAATGGCCATCTGGAGGGAGAGATTAGTGGCATCAGCACCAATAATATACCTACTTGGTTTAGCGGCTTCTACCGGCCGGGCCTCGACATCGCCAGCATTGACAACTGGGACGACCGGGTAGATGCCATTGCCAAAGCTGCACCGGACTGGGATATCGGGGCGCTCGCTGGCATCCCTTCTTGGGTGCAAATGATGCTGCGCCGGATTATGGACTACCATCAACTGGACACCATACACGACATCTGGCCCAGCCTGCAGCTGTATGCTACCGGCGGCGTGGCTTTCGGCCCTTACCGGGAAAGTTTCGAGCAACTCACCGCCAAACCACTGATCTATCTAGACACCTACTTGGCTTCCGAGGGGTTTTTCGCCTACAACGGCCGGCCTGACACTATGAATATGCGCTTGGCGACCCATCACGGGATATTTTATGAATTCATCCCGTTCGATGAGCGTGGATTTGACGAAATGGGCAATATGCTGGACGATCCTGAGGTGTTGCACATCGGACAGGTGGAGGAAGGAACCGACTATGCCCTACTCGTATCTACGCCCGCGGGTACTTGGCGCTATATGATTGGCGACACTGTTCGGTTCACCGATTTGGAGCGGATGGAATTGCGCATCAGCGGCCGTACGAAGTATTTCCTTAATGTCGTAGGTTCCCAGCTGTCCGAAGATAAAATGAATGACGCGATAGAGGAGCTTAGCCAGCGCATTGGTCAGCCTATCAACGAATACGCGGTATCGGCGCTTAAGGATGACGATGGCGACTTTTACCATCAGTGGGTACTGGCGCTAGAATCGGCGTCGAACGAAACAGACTTGGCCGCCCAGCTCGACGAAATCCTTAATGCCCACAACAAAAACTACGCTGTAGCCCGGCAGAAAGCCCTCAAAGACGTAAGGGTGATGGCACTGCCCAAAGACGAGGTATACGAATGGCTAGAGCGCCGCAAGAAGAAAGGCGGCCAAGTCAAAATGCCCCGCGTCATGAAAACAGAGGATATGGAAGATTTGCTGCGCTTACAACAGGTCGCCTAATGCCTTGTCAATCTCCGGAAACTGAAAAACGAAGCCTGTGCTTTGTGTTTTCTCCGCAGAAACTTTGGTGCTGTCCAGTATGGCATCTGCCATTTCGCCCATCGCCAGCCGCAGGGCGAATGT
>JAAAOU010000401.1 GCA_009908745.1 Bacteroidota bacterium | reverse complement strand
ACGTTTTTCGGTAAAAAAGTCTACCGATGCCCGCTGCGAATACCCCTCGATGCGCTTGATGAAAAACACCAAGGTGAGCATGACAAACACGGCGGTGCCGCCGAAGAGGGTGGTAAAGGCACGCTGCTTGTCCCGCCGCATGAAGGAAGCAAAGACGATCAGCAAGCCCAGCAGGAAGAGCCCAGGTATGACCTCCCAGCCCGTCCAGCGTACCGCTGCTTGCAAATTGCCCTGAGCAAACGGGTCGTCGAACAAGGGCGCGAGCACCTCGGCTTGCATCCCCACAAACGGGAGGGCCAGGGTGAGCAGCACGAACAAGCCGCCGATGCTGTAGAGCAGCCCCTTCATCCAACCCCGCCACGCTATTTTACCATCGAGCAGCGCCTCAATGCTCAGGGCCGCCAAATAGGTCAGCGGGAAGTAGCACATAGACGAGTAGTGCACAATTTTAGAGCGTACGATGGTGAAGAGGATCAGGACGGTCCAAAACAAGAACTTCATCCAAATCCGGAAGTCTTTTTGGTAATCGTATTGCTCGGCCGGCAGCTTGAAGAAAGCCCGCACCGCAAAAATGGAAGCCGGGAAACAACCCACGAGCAATACCACGAAGTGATAGCCCGGAAAGCCTTTGTGCCCCGCATCCGGCGTGCTGAAAAGCCGGTATTGGTACCTGTTGAATTCTACGATGAACTCCGGCCCGTTTTGCAAGGTTTCCAACCCAAACCACAGCAGGCTGACCAGCGTGGCAGCAATAGTGAAGAAGATGAACTGCGGCACATTCACGTAGAAGCGGAAGCGCTGATACACCCAGTACACGCCCATCGTCAGTACCGCGATCAGGTAAGCGACCTGCCCTTTGGTGAGAATGCCCATGCCGATCCAGAATCCCCCCAAGAACAGATACCACCAGTAGTTCTTGGGCAGCGATATACCCTCCATTTTATCTTTCTTCCAGTACGCGAGGATGAAGTAATACAGCCCCAGGAAGATGAAGAAGTTGAACCAAGGGTCGATAATACCCGACTTGAAGTACAAAAACGGCAGCACCGAACCGAAGTAGGTCCCCGCCCAAATGATGCCGAAGCGCCTGTCTTTCAGCCGCTGCCCGATATGAAACAGCAACGGCAAGGTAATAATGCCACAGAGCGCATTCGGGAAACGCGCTGCGTATTCGCCTACGCCAAAGACGGCCATGGCCCCGGCTTGCAGCCAAAAGAAGAAAGGGGGCTTTTGGAAAAACGGCTCGAAGTTGACGTATACCCGGGTGTACTCTTGGGTAATCAGCATCTCGCGGCTGATTTCCGCAAAGTTGATCTCGTCCCAGTCGAAGAGGTGCACCCCGCCCAGAAAGGGCAGGAAGAATAGGGCACCAAGCAAGGCAAAGCCTAGGGCGTAAGTCGTAGATGGGTTGCGCTTCACTTACTTGTTCTTCTTGCGGTTGAAAATGTTGAGGATTTTGCTCACAAAGTCGTCGTTGATACCCAGTACCCCCTTGACGTTGCTATAGATATTGACCAATTGCTTGTCTAGGTAAATAAACAGGCTCTTGATGCCGTCGCCCGGGCGGGCCCGGTAGTTCGTACTGCGCTTGCGGGGCGCGGTTTTTTCTTCGGTAAAGTAGTACAGCGCGATCGATTTGCGGGTCATGCCTTCCGGGCACTGAATCGGCTCGGGCAGCCCGTGGTAGGAATCCTCATCGGTATTGAAGACCACGCAGCGGTTGAATATAGGGCTGATTTTGGCGCGGCAGGCCTCCATTTGGCGGTCCCACAGCTCCAGGTGGCCTTTGAAGTCCTCCTCCCAGCCCTCATTGAGGTAGATCAGCAGGTTGACGCGCCGCCGCCAGTTACGCTTGTGCGGGTGCACGGTGAAGTCGGCATGGATATTCAGGTAGCCGCCGCGCTGGCTTTGGTGCAGGCCGCCGCCTTCCAGTGTGGGGTCGGCTTTAAGCCCTTCTATGCCCGTCAGCTTGCTCAGCTCCGCCACAAATTCGTCGCTGTTCAGGGTTTGGATCACCCGTTGTAGAAAGCTAGGGATGGCGTCCATCTTGTTGAGGCCGTGCTTCTTTTCGTTGACGTGCACATAGTGGATCCAGCCATCGCCCTTTACCGGGGGGAAAGCATTCATCGCCTCGCGGGCGGCCCACGCTTCTAAGAAGCCGTCGAATTGGGCGTGTGGGTAGGGGTAAGCCTCTTGGTAGCTGTCCGCTTGCTCGCGGAAAGTGCTGCGCCACTTGTCGAGGTCGAGAATTTGCTGTTGGGTGTCTTGCTGTACCATAAGTGCGTCTTTTCAGAATTGGCGCAAATATAGGGATATAGGAACAGGGATGGGTCGGATTGTTGTTATTTTCCTGCTGGCTAGGCTTATGGTGTCGGCGGTTATACGGATGGGCACTAATGTCCGAGCTCTGTTCCCAGGGAGGCGTAGCCTGCTTTGACGGTAGGCGCTATGAAGAGCTGCGCGCTCTGCTAGCCCACAATAAAAAAGTGCAATGCCTAAAAAAGACATTGCACTTTATTTTGTCCGGATGATACCATCCAAAATTACTGAACAATAAAACGCTTCGTTCCGACTTCACCTTTTTGATTGGTGAAGCTCAAAAAGTACATGCCGGCGCTGAGGTCAGAAGTCTGAATGATGATATTGTCACCTGTAAAGTTAGGGAACTGCTTAACCATCTGACCAGTCAACGAAGTTACCGTAATGGTATGCTGCGTTGCATTCTTGTTGGAGTACGTCACGTTGATGCGGTCCGTAGCCGGGTTAGGGGCAATCGTGACTTCTTTGATGGTACTGATTTCGCTAATGCTAGTCAGAGAAGACTCGGTGCATGAGTTAAACTCATAAGTAGTAGGGATAAAGCTTGCCTGGTCCGGTACGGTCAAAGTACGGTTCCAGCCACCGAAGCCATTGTCGACACCACCACAGCCGGATAGGTCCGCTTGGTAGTTGTCACCACCTCCGCCAGCTTCTCCGTTTGCCCAGCTGCTGCCGTTTGCATACTTGTACAGATAATCTCCGGCAGGCAGCGTAACGGTAAGCTGGTACAGGCCATCGCCGTTAGCATCTTCCATCTGTGCGCTGGCATTCGAGCCAGGCTCTTGCCATTCGCCGCCAAATCCAGCGTCGTCCATCCAGTCGCCAGTAATAAAGACGCCATCAGAGCTCGCGCCAACTTCATTCATGTCGACAGAGAAAGTTACTTCGACTTGGGCAGAAGCTAAAAATGCTCCGCTTAAAAACAGGAGTAAAAAGTAGAATTTTTTCATGCTGATTGTATTTAGTTTGAAAATTAAACAAGTGAGTTTTGTCGTTTGCCGCAACCAAGTTAAAGCCTATAGGTGCTTTAGCTCTTCGACTATAATCCTGCTGCAATTTAATATTTAGTTCATATAAAACAAAAGTTCTCATTTACGGTTTGTCAAACGCAGTAGAAATCGTCTACGGCTAGCCATACGTGGTGGGAGCAGATATGTTCGAAACCCGACCGGGCGTATCCGTTTGCCATTGGCGGTCTGCGTTGTGGCCGCTATTAAGAGCGCTGATGGGACTGAACCCTGTAGCAAGTCCTTTAGAAAGCTTCCTCTATCTACTGCTTAATTAAACGGGCGGTGTAAAGCTCGCCATCAACTTCCGCCCGCAGCAGGTACAAGCCCGCCGGCCAGCCTTGTGCCGGGAGCTGCCAGTCCGAAGACAGATCTGCTTCTTGGTCCAGGATCCGCTTGCCGCTGCTGTCTAGGACTTGTAGGCGTGCGGGGGCGGTGGCTTGGGGTAGCGCCAGTATGGTGAAATCCCCGTTGCTCGGGTTCGGCAGCACGCGCAGTGTTTGCGCCTGCTGCGGCTGATAGGTAGAAGTGACTATGTCGATATACACCGTGACTATGCTGTCACAGCCATTGGCAGCCGTAAGATTGTAGACCAGTGTCGTATCCCCCTCGTAGGCTTGGCCGTCGTAAAGCTCTCCTGCGATGAGGGCTGTGTCGATTTCCGTGGAACTATTGGGGCGCTCCTCCAGAAAAAGCTGCACGGTGCTGTCGCAGCCCAGGGCGGTGCTGTAGTGGAAGCTGTATGTACCCGCGTCGGAAATAAGCGTATCCTGCCCGGCATAGCTGCCCCCCTCGCAGATGGAGGTGTCAATACGCAGCGTCGGCGCCGGCCATTCTTCCAGATGCAGCAGCAGCGTGCTGTCGCAGCCTTGCGCCGAGGTATACCCGAACTGGTAAGTGCCCGGCCCGGCCAAGAGGCTGTCTTGCCAGTAAAAAGACGTCCCTGCGCAGTAGGCGGTGTCGATATTGGTGCTCGGGTTGTCGTACTGCTGCACTTGCAGCTGCGTCTCCTGCACGCAGCCCGAAGACAAGGTATCGGCAAAGGTATAGGCACCCGGGGAAGTAATCAGGCTGTCCAGCCACAGCAGGCTGCTGCCCTTGCAATAGCCAGTATCCACGGCTATGGGAGGTGGGCAGACCGGGGTGGTAAAAGCGGTGCTGCCGCAGTCTTCTGCCGCGCCGAGGATGTGGTTGTACGGCAGCACGGTGGCGTAGAGCTCCACCCCATCCGGCAGTGGGGTAATGGCTTGGTAGAACGTATCCAGGCCTACATCCGTGCGTGGCAGGACATCCTGCCCGCCGGGCGTGCTGCCGAGCTGCAGGTAGTAGCCGTCGTAGGCGCCCGTAGCCGGCTGCCACGACAGCAGGGGGTACAGGCTGCTGCTGTCCGATATGCTGACGCTGCCCGCCGGCAGGCAGCTGGCTTTGCGCTTGCGGTAGCGGTAGACTTTGCCGATTTCATCTTGAGGTCGAATAGTAAGTATATAGGCTAGGCTGTCACCATAAACTTTGATTCTCAGAGGATTGTCAATATGTGGATTTTGCTTTGCCCAAGTATCCCCCCCATCGGTAGATACATAGACCCCTTCATGGGGAATGGGGAAGTATACAATAGCCCAGCCTAGGCTATCGTTGACAAAGTGGGTTTGGTAAGCCCGGCTAATATCGGAAAATACGCCTGTAGCTACATAGGAGGTGTCCCAAGTCACGCCCCCGTCGTAGGTCGAATGGACTTGATTTTCTCGTCCTGCCCACCAGCCGCGCTGCCGGTTGAGGAAGAAGGCAGAATAACGCTCCTGCCACAGATTATCCTCAATGTCTTCCCAGCTTTCGCCCCCGTCGTAGGAGTACATCAGGTGCTCCCAGTTGTTGAGGATGAGCGTATCCCCGTTTTGGTAAGCAATGTGCCGGTATATCTCATTATTGTCCTGTAGTAGTATTTCCCAGTTTCGGCCCCCATCGGTAGTATGTAGCACTGTGGCAGGAGAACTAGGTCTTATAGCCCAGCCTTCGATGTCGTCTTTGAATTTGAACTCTGCGGCTGCAAAAAATGAATTAGGCTCAGAATTTTGTAGGTCTATGTTGGCAGGCTGCCAATCCTGACCGCCGTTTTCTGTATAAAAGAAGACTTCAAAATTGGAAGCATTGTTGAACGCAGAAAACAGCCCAAAGTCTTTGGTTATAAAATGAATGGCACTTATACTTGATGATATTTGCTCGGGGATATACTCGGACATGTCCGTCCAGTTCTCGCCGTTGTCGTAAGAGACCGCTATATAAGCGTTCACCCCCCCACAAATCCATATAGTACTGTCACCCACCCTACACAAATCTAGTATTCTATCTATACTACCCGGGCTTCCTGTAACTGTAGGTGCTTCATGTATTAGTTCCCAGCTTTGGGCAGGAGTGGGTGTGATGCAGAGAAGAGATAGAAATGCTACTATGACCAGTCTGTACATGAGATTTACTTTAGGTATAAAAATACCCAGCCCGACAACTTGTCGAACTGGGCAGTAAGATTCATGGTTTATTGCTTGATCAAACGGGAGGTATAAAGCTCGCCCTTGACTTCCGTGCGCAGCAAGTACAAGCCCGCCGGCCAGCTTTGTGCCGGAAGCTGCCAGTCTGAAGAGAGGTCTGCTTCTTGGTTTATCAGGATTTTACCGCTGCTGTCTAGGACTTGTAAACGTACTGGGGAAGCAGCTTGTGGCATTGCCTTTATGGTAAAGTCACCGCTGCTAGGGTTGGGCAATACGGTAAGTTCTTGCGCCACAGCTTGGGAGGCGGGCAATTGGCCATTGCCAGGCGCCTGTATCAAAAAGCCGGAAGCGGGTGCTCCCAGCGTTAAGCGATAGCGGTCTATCGTGCTGTCGCGCTCTACGTACAGCTCCGGCGCCATCTCGGTGGTGTCTATCCATACGTCTGAAAAGCTCAACGCACTACCGGAATTAAGGTCGAAGACCAATTCGAAAGCTTGCTCGGTGGAGGAAAGATCGCGGGCCGTGCCGTTTTCGGCAAACCAGGAGATGCGCAGCAGGCTTGGGTCGTTGGAGTCCAGTTGATAAATATCGCCATCCACATCGCCTAAATCTTTAGCCAGCAGGGTGTCAAGGGTGAGCTTTGCAGTATCAAACCGCAGAGCAGCCTGAAATCCCAGTACATCTGTAAAAGCAGTGCCCGAAGCAGCCGCGCCAAAGGCGACTTTTCCATTTGCGATGTGCGTCGCAGTAGTATTGTTGACGCCCTTTATTTCAAAGTCTCCTGCGTAATTTGTCGTTTCACTGCATTGCTCAACATCACCGTTTACATCTCCTTTCTTTATAGCATAAAAGGCAGGCGTATCATCAACGCCCAAATCGAATTCAAAACAATCTAAGTCGGAGTACTGAAAAGAAGTAGCAAACGGATCAGGGTTGCCCGGAATAGTATAATTTTCACCGATAAGCTCCCAGTTGTCAGAAAGTTCGAAGTCGATGTCAATTCCCAGAACAACTTTTTGCATTTGGATTAAATCCAAAGTAGAAATGTTGAGACTATTATTCACATCTGCGGCAATATACTTCCAGGGCTGATCGAGTGGGGCTACACCCAGTATATGTCTACTGACTAGGAGGCGGTCAAGAGTAGAGACTCCATTAGCGGCATCTCCGCTATTAAGCCTTTGTGCAGAAAAGGAATTGGCAGCCCCCTCATTGCGGCATATTTCCGTCAGTTCGAAACTTCCGTCAGTTCCGCTCAAAATATCACCAAATGCTTCTTCACAATCTTCAATCTGTACACCCTCTAATCCTGCTACATAGTTGCCTGCCACAGTGCAGTGCGTGAAGACAGTGCCCGGAACATCTATATCGGTGGTCAGGTCCGAATCCTGATAGTTGTGCCGGATATCAGGGACACAAGCGTTGTTACTACCTTCTTTCCAGATTGCCCGGTTGATATTGATGGAGCGTATACGGCCATCACAATCCCCTCCGCTGGCTTGTATGGTGAATAGCCGGTAGCTTTCATCCGTGTCAAGATTTTGGGTAGCACAGAAGCCATAACGGATAATATTTGTGCCGGGGACTACCTCTATACATCCAGAGGAAGGGTAATCCTCGTCTGTGGCTGAACAATTGGAAGGGCAGATATCTGTGGTTGTTTCAATGTCTACTTCGTCTAGTGTCAGCCCTCCCTCTAGGTTGACTTCTGCTTCAATAAACAATTGGTTAAACCCAATCTGGGTAACGCCTGGAGGATCGACATACATGCGCACATCTAGGCCTACTTCGTCCTCCTCTAAGGTTTCGTTGAGCGGGACGATTTCTATGTAGGAAGCGGTATTGTTGCCACAGTAGCGTTCAAACTCTTCTAGCAGCACCGTCCCGCCGCCATCTACCTGTGGCAAGCAGCAGGGGCCGCCATCGTACTTTAGCCGGGCGTAGTCTCCCGTGAATTCGATTTCGCCGGCCGCAGGTGGGTTAATGGGGGCTTCTACTTCAATATTGAAAAGGACAATCTCGTAATTGCTGCTTCCTGTGACTGGGACAAATTCAAAAATTGCACTAGATAAATTACCTTCAGATAAATTGTCAGCAATATAACCTTCGGAGATGTTGATCTCGGGAAGTGGTATATTTTCAAGACCAGAAACGCCATAATTGGAAGCTCTCACCTGCAAATTTCCCTCTACATCCGTGAAGTCTATCCTGAAGTCCAGTCGGCTCAGGTCAATAGTGGGCGGAGCACCAGGGGCGATGACGACCAGCTTCACTGGCACCTCTTTTATCTGCCCCTGCCCGTTGCTGATGTCGGCATTGATGTCATTGATACCGTCCAAGTCGATTTTTAACCGGATGTCGTCGGCACCCGCAGTGCCGCTACAGAAATTGACCCCTTGGAAGGACCCCCGGTGGTCATCATTGCCCTGAATTTCGATGTCTTCAAATTCGCAGACAGTGACGGAGGGATTAAGGGCGGTATTGACCAAAGAAAACTCAGTTGGGTCTTGTTCAAAGTTCACCACCTTTGCTTCAAAATCAGCACCGTGACGCACGTCTACAATAGCGTAAAAAGACGGGGTTGACTGATTGACCTCGAAGGTGATGGGGTTAGTCTCGCTACCTCCTACCTGCTTAATGAAGAAATAATTGCTTCCCGGGAATTCGCCAAATCCAAATCCAGACTGGAAAGGCATGCCCCCTGAGGTCTGCGTAGGGATTTCGGCATCTACCACCTCTATGGGCGGGTAGGCTGGGGTGCTCGTGCTCGGCTTGTAATCAAACTGAATGGCAATATTCATTTCAAAAGCTTCGATACTTGTAACGGTAGGGTCATCGGTAGCCAGGTAAAACGGTATCTTTACTTGGTAGCAATCTAGCTGGCTGGCATTGGGGTCATTTTCGTCGCCCATTTCCAGAAATACCTCTCCGCAGGCAGGATAGGTCTGAGCGTAGGCTATCTGCCCCCCCCCCGCGAAAGCGCAGGCGAGTACCAATAAAAATGAGGAAAGGAATTTACCCACAGATGGGTACGTGTTAAAAGCCGGGTATGTCGGCATGAAAAACAGAAATCGGTTGTACATAAAATATAGAGAGTTTAAGGGATGAAAAAACGCATTTGAGAGCATAGCGATGCAAGTGTACCTTTATACAAAGGGGAATATTGCAACAGTACGGCTACTTAAGTTTTTGATTAGTTTGAACTACATTATAAATATACGTAAAAATGATTAGATATGCAAAAAAACTTATTTGGTGCGTTTGCCCTACCAGAAAACGAGCAAGCTTGTTCCCTCACTCCCAATTCTTATATTTAGCCCATCACCAAACCGGTTTTGCCAACTTGTCCATCCGATACCCAGCGCTGCAAGTACTATTGCGTCTACGCGCCAGCTATAAGGACGAAGCGAGAATATTAGCAGCTCCACCTTCGCTACGCCGATTTCTATCGGCACGGCAGACACTGTGCGCTGCGGTAACCCAATCGAGCAGTACAGGGAAGTAAACTTCCAAACGCAAGGCTGCATGGCCCATTGTCATACGCTTGCAGTTTTAGGATACGGATAACGAACTCCATTGCAGACCCACCCTCCAAACTTTCAGTACCCCCTATTTGCAATTCAGTTCCGCCCCATTGCCACTCAGCCCATTTTTGTTGCAATCCGCCCGCTACGCTCGCATCTTGCCCTCAAAAGCAGCGAGCCATGAAAGCGAAAATCATCCTTCTTATCCTCCTACTGAGCACCGGCGCTACCGCCTATGCACAAAGCCTGCTCACCGGCAAAGTGACTATAGAAAAGGGCGAGCCTGCCGTGGGTGCCAATCTTTTTGTCAAAGGCAGCTTCAGCGGTACGAATACGGATGCAGAAGGGCAGTTCCGTTTTACCAGCCCAGCGGGCGACAGCCTGCAGCTCGTGGTATCCTACATCGGCTACGAAAGCCAAGAAATCACCCTGACAGGCACCGATACCGACAGCCTGTGGCTAGATATTGAACTCAAGCCTCAGGCCAACGAGCTGCAACAAGTCGTCATCACCGCCGGCTCCTTCGAGGCTAGCGACGAGAAGAAAGCTGTCATGCTGCGCCCGCTTGATATCGTGACCACAGGCGGCAGCAACGGCAATATTGTCGCCGCGCTCAACACCCTGCCCGGCACGCAGTCCAATGCCGAAGACGGCCGGATATTTGTACGCGGCGGCGATGCCCACGAGACGCAGACTTTCATCGACGGAATGCGGGTACCGAATCCCTACACCAGTAATGTGCCGGACCTGCCGGTACGCGGTCGTTTTTCGCCATTTATGTTCAAAGGTACTTCCTTTAGCACCGGCGGCTATTCCGCGGCTTACGGCGATGCGCTGTCTTCCGCTTTGGTGCTGGAAACCAAGGACTTGCCGGAAGCTTCCGTGACCAGTATTTCCCTAATGAGCATTGGCGGGGGGCTGTCGCATACCGAGCGCTGGGAGGAGAGTGCGCTATCGGCCTCGGTGGATTACACCAATCTGGGGCCGTATGTGGGCTTGGTCCCTCAGAATATCGACTGGGAAGACCCGGTGCAAGCGCAGGGCGCACAGTTGGGCTTTCGCCAAAAATTCCAAAACGGCGGCTTGCTCAAAGCGCAGGCAAACGCGCAGTGGTCGGGCTTCTCCATGCGCTACCCCAAGCCCGAAGACCCTAGTGAGCGGTCCTTGCTACAGCTCGACAACGACAACTACTACGGCAATGCGACTTACCAGCAGCTTGTCGACGAGCAGTGGCGTATCGATGCGGGCTTGGCCTACGGCCAGGACACGGAAGACATCTTACAGGGTTTTGAGCTCAACCGCAAACAGCAAATGATACAGGGCCGGGCGGTAGCTACCCGCTATCTTGACAACGGCTGGAACCTGAAAATGGGCAGCGAGTGGATTCGCAGCGAGTTTGATGAATGGTACCGCTCACCGGAGGGGGATAATTTCCACAGTGTACTCCAAGAAGACTACCTGGCGGCTTTTGCAGAAGGGGAGGGGTACCTGGGCGAAAACTGGGTGGTACGGGCCGGCTTGCGCTCCGAATACTACAATATGCTGGGGGACATGCGGTTGTCACCCCGCTTGTCCATCGCCCGCAAGGCAGGTGAAGATGCGCAGTTTTCTTTTGCCTACGGCCACTTCTACCAAAGACCGCGGAACGAGTGGTTGCGCTACACCCAAGCGGTGCAGCCGGAATGGTCGGAGCACTACCTCCTCAACTACCAATACCGTAAAGAGGGCCGCTCCCTGCGCGTGGAGGCTTACTACAAAAACTACCGGGACCTGCTGCGTTTCCCGGCCAATGAACCGTGGTTAGCAGACAATAGTGGCAGTGGCTACGCCCGGGGCGTGGATGTGTTTTACCGCGACCAAGAGAGCATCAAGTACGGTGACTTTTGGGTTTCCTACTCCTTCTTGGATACCGAGCGGGAGTACCAAGACTTCCCGCAGGCTGCCATGCCCAACTTCGCCGCCCGCCACAACCTGTCCGTGGTCTACAAGCACTGGATTCACGATCTACAGACGAGTGTGGGGGTGACGTACACCCTAGGCAGCCCGCGCCCGTACAATGACCCCAACACCCCAGTATTCAACGACCAACGTACCCCGACCTACCAAGATGTAAGCCTTAACGCCAGCTACTTGACGGAGCTGTTCGGCCAGTTCACCATCGTGCACCTTTCCGTGACGAACGTACTGGGCTTTGAGCAGTCCTTCGGGCAGCGTTTCAGCGAGCAGCCGGATGCCAACGGGCGGTTCACGTCCTCGGCTATCCGCCCGCCCGCGCCCCGCTTCTTTTTCGTCGGTCTGTTTGTGTCGATCGGGGAAGGGCAACAATTTGGAAATTGATTGATTAACCCACATAACTTTTTACCATGAAAAACTTGATCTTAACCACTATCGGACTGATGATTGCTCTTTTGGCCTACAGCCAAGATGATGCGTACACCAAAGCCATGACCCACGCTGTTTCCCAGCTAAAAACCGCCGAGCAGAGCCGTGCTTTTGAGGCTTCCGCCAGTGCGTTTGAGCGTATCAGCGCTGCGGCACCGGAGGAATGGCTACCATCTTACTACGAGGCTTATTGCCAGATCATGCTGGCCAGCCAGGCGATGGAGCAGGAGCAAACCGACCGGATCGCCGCTCATCTTGATAAAGCGCAGGCGGCGGTAGACCGGGCAAAGGCCCTCGCCCCCCAATCTTCAGAAGTGGCGGCGCTGCAAGGCTATATTTACACCGGCCGTATCTGGGAGTCGCCCATGGTCAATGGCGCGCGCTACAGCTCTAGCAGCAGGGAAAGCTACAACAAAGCCATAGAGCTCGACCCGGAAAACCCGCGTGGATATCACCTGATGGGGATGCATATTTTCTTTACCCCTAAATTCTTCGGTGGAGGTGCAGAAAAAGCCTTACCTTATCTGCGTAAAGCTGCCGAGCGGTTCGAGCGTCATGAGCCGGCGAGCGAGCTGCATCCGAGCTGGGGTGATTACTTCAATAAGGAGTTGTTGAAGCGGGCGGAAAAGGCGGTGAATTAGGAAGTCGGAAATTGGAAGGCGGAAGGCGGAAGGCGGAAATGGGAAATCGGAAATGGGAAATCGGAAATGGGAAGGCGGAAGCTCACAGAGGGTTGGCTTACCGGCCAGCAACCTTTTCAACCTTACAACCTTTCTAACCTTCCAACTTTTCAACCTTACAACCCTACAACTTCAGAACCTTAATGGGGCTCCCTCGCCTAGTGGTTTTGGCGACCGGAGGAAACTTGCCTCAACGGCCAGCAAACTTTTCAACCTTTCAACCTTTTCAC
>JAAAOU010000368.1 GCA_009908745.1 Bacteroidota bacterium | reverse complement strand
ATGTTTGGCACTTACAACGTATGGCAACATCACATTACGCCCGGAAAGCAAAAGTGCGAGGGCGACTCCCCCATTACGCCCGCCCAGCTAGGCGGCGAAGGCATGCTGGGCGAAATCTTCCATGTATTAAGCCTCGACCACCTCTCGCCCCTGCAAGCCCACAAGCGGCACCCCGAGGGCGTGGACGGCTGCCTCGATACGCCGCTGCGCTCGCAGTACAACCGCCTGGACTGCTCCTACGAGACCCGCTGTGCACTCACGGAATGCCAGATCGGCCGTATGCAGCATTTCTTTGCAGATTTGAAGCCTAGCTTTGAGCGTTTCCCAGATGGGCAGGGCGGCTTTACGATGGCGCGGCCGGCCTGCCAACCGGTGGAGGACGATATGGTCATCCCGGCGGGCGCGGTGATCAACTGGAGCGGCAATCGCGAGCTGCGGTCTGGCGTGGTTGTCCAAGCTGGGAGCCGGCTATCCATCACCTGTGAAATAGGCCTGCCGGCGGGTGCCCAAATCTTGGTAGAACCCGGCGGCGAGCTGATCGTAGACGGAGCGCGGCTGTACACCCCTTGCCCAGATGCTCCTTGGGCAGGCATTACCGTAGCTGGCCGGCTGTCCATACAGCCGGGCTCCGTGTTGGAAAACGCCAAACGGATTCAGTCGGTAGCAGATGGGCAGATCAATGCTCAAAATAGCCGATTCGATAACTGTGGCTTTGGCGCGGCTTTGTTTATCTGTGGGCAAGATGGAAATGTTTGTGAGTGACCGGGTGTAGACGTAGGCTTAACGTTGTCGTGTAAAAAGTAGGTTTTTTAGCTTTGGTATTTGAGCCGTTAAAATAACACCCATATCATATCTTAATTGTAAAATACAAGCAATATTATGCCGGAAAAGTGGAATCCTTTTTTGCGAAAATTCAGTTTTTTGATCCTTCTTGCGAAGGAAACTATTCTTAGCTGGCAAGCGCAATCGAAGGTCTATTATGGCAGGTTTCAAACCGCAGCTTAAAGCCCCTCCGCCACTTTCACCAATTCCAAAAACGCTTTTCTGTGCCCCCGCTCATCTACCCCCAGCGCCCCTTTTGCCAAAGCGTGGATAGCCGGCCAGTCAAGTGAGCGGTTGCGGGGCGAGCCGCGCAATTTCATGCCGTAGCCTGCTACCGCCGCTGAGAAGCGGAAAGCGTCGGTGGTAGCCGACAGAGCTTCCGGGTCATTGTCCAGCGCGAATGACAGCAGGCAGCTCTTTTCGTTTTCCGGGTCTTTGTAGCGCAACTCCAGAAAGCCCAGCTCTTTTCCCTTGCGCCCCTTTCGGCTGAGAGAAGTAGATTGGTAACGCAGCCCTGCATCTTTTGCCCGCGCGGGTATTAGCTGTAGTTCGTACAGAGCAGTCACGCTATGTCCGGCACCCAGCTCGCCAGCATCTTTGGTGTCATCGTCAAAATCCTCATTGTCGAGCAGGCGGTTTTCGTAGCCTACCAAGCGGTAAGACTGCACCACCCCCGGATTAAACTCCAGTTGCAGCTTCACATCCTTGGCAATAGTGAACAACGTACCCGGCAGTTCCTCCACGAGCACTTTTTGGGCTTCCGCCAAACCGTCAATATAGGCGTAATTGCCATTGCCTTTGTCTGCCAGCAGTTCCATTTTGTTGCCTTTGTAATTGCCCTGTCCGAAGCCCAAAACGGACAAAAAGACGCCAGATTCCCGCTCTTGCTCAATAAGCCGGGTGAGCCCGCCGTCGCTCGAAACCCCCACATTAAAATCGCCGTCCGTCGCGAGGATCACCCGGTTGTTGCCCTGCGGCAGGAAGTGCTCCCTGGCGAGTTGGTAGGCCAGCTCGATACCTTCCCCGCCCGCGGTTGAGCCGCCGGCCTCCATACCGTTGATCGCTTCTCGTATCTTTTGGGGCTGGCTGCCGTGCGTAGGAGGCAAGACGACCCCTGCCGCACCAGCGTACACCACTATGGCCACGCGATCCGCCGGCCGCAGCTCCTCCACGAACAACCGCATGGCCTGTTTTGCCAAGGCCAGTTTGTTATGCTGCTGCATAGAGCCCGATACGTCCATCAGGAAAACCAAGTTGCTAGGAGGCAGCTGCGTACGGTCCAGCTTCCGGCCCTGCAGCGCGATGTGGAGCAGGTGGCGCTCTTGGTTCCAAGGGCATTCCGACAATTCTGCGTGCACGGCAAATGGCTCCCCTTCATTGCCAGGCCCGGCATAATCGTAATCGAAATAGTTGATCAGTTCCTCTATACGCACTGCATCCTTGGGTGGTTGCTGGCCTTGCTGCAAATAGCGCCGTACATTGCTGTAGGAAGCCCGGTCGACATCAATGGAAAAAGTAGACAATGGGCTTTCCCAGGTCTGCTGCTCGCCGTTTTCTACGATAGGGCTGTAGTCTTCGGTACTGTGTTGCGGGGTGGAAGAAGGTCGGGAGGGGGGCATAGACCTTCTGTTACCGCTCAACGTGTAATCCCGCCGTACGATAGAGTAGGTTTCTTCGTAGGTTTCCGGATCCGCATTAGCTACCGTATCAAGGCCACCGGTGTAGCTCAGCTCTATACGCATGGTATCTTCTTGCACCGCTACCCGCTCTGTAGCGTGAAAGGGGTAACGTACAATTAGCGTATCCTGCCAATACGGCACTTCCAGCCAAAAGTAGCCTGTGCTGTCCGTTATGGTGCCATTATCGGAATCCGCCACCATGACATGGGCGGCGAAAATACCTTCTTGCAAATCAGCGTCGACTACATAGCCTTGCACATAACGCTGGGCGCTGGTCAAGGTAACGCAGAGGCATAGGAGAAGCAGGCCAAAGATGATGCGTTGCATACCTAAGGAAATTTTATGATGGAATAAATGCGTGTGTGTCCTCTTAATGCAAAAAAGGGCGTTTTGGTACAGCTGATAAGCCACTTTTCTGGAAAAAAGTGCTTAGCTGTTGGCAAAAACCGCACTTCAGGAGATAATATCCAACAGCATACGCTCCGCTCGGGAGTGCTCGTGGGGCGCATGCTCTTTCGGGTACTTGTCCGGATCGGGTATACCCCCATTCTCCACTCGCTCCAGGACTGCGGGATGGATATAGTGCGTACGGCACACATTAGGCGTATTGCCCAGCTCTTTGGCCACTAGACGCAGCAAGATATTGATGAGCTGCCGGCGCGGATGCTTTTCCTTCCGGGCCAGCGCCTCCGGATAGTAGGCAACAGCTAGACGGCTAGCGACCCAGGTACGGAAATCTTTGCTGGAAAATTGCTCGCCCGCTTGCTGCTGTATGAAGGCATTCACATCGTCACTGTCAATATTCTCCCAATCGCGGTAGCCGTTGCGGTAGCGGAATATTTCGTAGCCCGGCCGTTCTGCCACTTGCCGGATGTGTTGGGCCAGCAGCGGCTCCTCCACCGCCACGTGGCGGCGTTTGCCTGATTTGCCTTGGTATTCGAACACCACCTGATCACGTGCCATGGAGAGGTGCTTGCGGCGCAGCGTGGACAGTCCGTAGGTATCGTTCCGCTCCGCGTATTCTTGGTTGCCGATACGGATGCCGGTTTCGTCCAGGATGAGCAGCATAAGCGAGAGCACCTTTTCCCGGTTCCATTTTTCGGTCTTAGCGATGTGCTCTTGGCAAGCCCGCCGCACGACAGGCAGGCGCTGGCCAAATGATTGCATGCGGTTAAATTTCTTTTGCTGCCGCTGCTGCTCCCAAGCGCTGTGGTAAACATACTGTTTGCGCCCCTTGGGGTCACGCCCTGTGGCTTGGATATGGCCGTCGGGCCATTTGCAAACCTTTACATCCTCCCACATTGGCGGTATAACTAATTGGCGAAATCGGTTCAATACTTTGCGGGAAGTGATTTTCCTGCCTTGCTCATCAAAATACTGAAAGCCACGCCCGTATTTCTTCCGGGTAATACACATGGCGCGTTTGCTGCTGGTACGAAGTTGGCTCAATGGAAATGCTTTTCTGTAAAAGGGCAAGCGGATACCTATGTTCGCTGGCAGACTTCCGCAGGCCTTTAACACTTCTGCCCCCGCGAATTGACTATATTTGCAAAAAAGTGCACCATGAGCGCGCTGCGCAGCATACTGGGCGGAGCTTTTGAAACGCTGAATACGCTGGTACTGACGCTGCTCACCGCAGCAGCTGTGGTTGGGGGGTTGTACATCTACCAAAACCACTGGCCCGCCTACGCCCAGCTTCCCGTCGTACGCGAGATCACCGGCAATTACCGGCAGGGGCTGGCGGCTATCGGCGGCCTTTCGGGCGGGACATTAGATCGGTTTTTCACCACCGAAGGAAAGGCACTGCTGCCAGAGCAGCAATACGAAGAGGCGCTGCTGCCGAAAGATGTAGCCGTCAGCTGGACCAAAGCGCGGATACTCGAAAAGCTGCAATTCTCAAAAGCCAAAATGAGGCAGGCGCGATACTTCACTGATTATATCGAAGCCCACGCGCCGGCCGCTCTGCGCGACATGCTCCACCACAAAGTGCCCGCCAGCATCAAATTGGCACAGGCCTTACTCGAATCTAAAGCCGGCCGCTCCAAACTCGCCCGCCAAACCAACAACCACTTCGGCATCAAAGCTCGCCCTAACGCCACCGCCCGGCGCAAGATAAAGGCCCGCCGTTACGCCGCGCTGCACAACGAGGAGTTCATCCCTGTATCACCGGCGGTTGGCGCTTACCGTTTTCACGATGATAACAGCTACGATAGGTTTGAAACCTACCGGCGGGTGAGCGACAGCTACGCGCGGCACACGCAGTTACTGACCCGATCCTGCACCAAGGCCCGCAAAGGCTGCTACCAGTGGATATGGAGCAGCTTCCCGCCTGGGCAGCACCACGACATACGCCAAGCTGCCCGCCGTTTCGAGCCGGTGAGCGGCATCCCTGCCCATCGCTTCTTCGACGGCGACACCTACTTACCCTACTATGCCGCCTGCGCAGCCGGGCTGAAGATGGCTGGCTACGCCACTAGCCCCACCTACCACAAGAAAATCACCTACATCATCGAAACCTACGAACTATGGCGTTTTGACCTTGACCTGCTGAAAAGCTTAGAGCGAAACGCCTCCTGATTTTTTAACCACTAATAATTATCGATCATGAATCCGAACCATCCTTACTCTCGAAAAAGCAGCAGCATCAACGGGCTGCTGAGGCTGTTGGGCGCCATCTTTGCCCTGATCCTTATCATTGGCGCACTCGACAAAGCAGGCGTCAGTGTAGTTTTAGACAAAAAACCGCAAGACGGCGTCGTGGAGAGCCGCATTTACGGCGGTACGGAAGCCGAGACCCGCCCCGAGCGCCGCATGTCATTGCCCGAACGCCCGGCTACTTCCCATGATTACGAAGCCGCGACGGGAAGGAGCCAGCGCAGCAGCGAAGACGCTTACAGTCCTGAAGAATGGCTGGATCGTTTCGCCTCCTCTGCCCGCAAACAGGCGCTGGAATACGGTGTGCCCGCGGGGGTTTCCCTAGCGGTAGCTCTAGAGGAACTGAAACGGGGCGAACGGTTGCAAGACTGGGAGGACTTTATGGAAAAAGTCATACAGCCTCTTGCCCGCCTCAAGCAAGAAGTCCCGCGCGACGCACTGCGCACCTACTTCAAGTACTCCGCCAATAGCCGGCGCTGGGCGAAAGGGCTAGGCAACTATAGCCGCTACGCTGAACAGCAACTGCTCGACAACATCCGGCAATACGGCTTGAGCCAGCACGACGATGCGGTAACGGAGCTCCTGCTGCAAGACCCGGAAACCCAACGCCGTTCCAGCGAGGTTGCTGATGAGGTGGTTGCCAAACGCAGTGCCAGCCGACACCAAAGCCAGGCCGACCGTAGTAGCCAGCAACGCGAGCCTTCCAGTGATGCCCTGGAAGAATGGGAATCACTCTACGACGAAGAAGTGGGCCGGGAAGTCGCCAAGGAAATCGCCCGCCGCAAACTCCGCTCCGGAGAGTACATCGGCGAGTCCGACATGGAGGCGCTGATCGAGGAAACCAATCAGGAAACCGGAAAGGCCATGGAAAACAATATCGGCTTGCTCGGCCGCAAGATCAACCCCGACCACAAGGATGCGGACAAAATGCTGGACATTACCCGGCCCGAAAACGCGCAGGCCCGGCAAGAGCTGTACCAGCGCAAACTACGAGAGCACAGCTATGTGAAAAAAGGCCAATAGCGGTTTCCGCATAGTGTTAAAATCAGAAAATCAGGCTTTTGCATAGAGACAAATATGTGTAAATCCTTATATTTGTCCCTGCAACACTACGAGACGACCTGATTTGCACTGAACTTAATCGGTAATCCCATAGGCAAGCCGTGTACTTGCGAGGGAAGACCGCAAAATACAGCCCTCTGCAGCGCCTGTCTACACCCACAGGCACGTGAATCAGGGAATACATCCCATCTGCTTGTCAGAGCGGCCATGTTCATACACGCTTGAGAATACCACAATTGCATACCCTGGAGCAGTGAAGAAGCTTGGCTTCCGCACAACTATTCATGGGTTTAGCACTTTTGTTTTCAAACGTTAACCTTGATTTTCGGGGATAAGCCCGTAATCAAACCGCAATTTTTATGAAGCAATTTATTTCCTACCCAATGCTTTTCGCCGCCCTGCTATGGGCCAGCACCAATGCCTTTGCGCAATCGGATATCCTCGGTGGCATTTTTGAAAAAGAAGAGCCCGAGTTCTTCACTAGGGTATACCCCACGGAAACGCCAGGCGAAGCGGTATTCATCTACCACTTCACCCACAGCAAACTCAGCGAAATGGAGGTGTCTGTTTGGGTGCAGGACTTAGGGACTAGCCTGCAAGACAGCGAGTCCAAACAGATGGTGAAAGGGCTGCACACCGTTGGCAACCGGCAGCGCGACACCATGAGGCTGTCCGGCCTGAAGCCGCAGCACTTCTACAATATCGGCGTGGACTACCGGCAGGAGAACACGCTTTCGCGGAAATTTGCCTCCAAAGTGATCCGGGAGCACTACCGCTACCCCGGCGCTGATATGGCTCCGGAAAGGCCCACCGGCTTTACAGCCAAATCGGCCTCCCCGCCACAGCCTCGCTCTTCCACACCGCCACCCTGTGAAGACCCTGTACTGCAATTGCAGGTAGAACCGGCAGGCTACTGCGGCAGCCTCAACCGCCCCGCCGTCATCATCAGCTGCCAAAACTGCCAAGGCCGACCCTGGGACTTCAGCGTGGAGGTCAAGCAAACCGGCGGCCCGTGGGAGGCTACCCGTGCCGACGGCCAGCCGCAGGCTGCCCTAGGCGTCTCTCCGCGTACGGAACCGCTCTGTATGCTCAACCCGGGCGAATACCAGATCCGCGTACTAGCCTGGGGCGAGCACTGCTCTATGCCAATTACTAAAAACTTAGGTACTACCGTGCGGGTGCGCCCCGCTGAAGGCTACCAAACCGCCGCCTCCCCAGAGCCTTACCGGCAGTCGCCCGCCGAACCTGTGCTCCTGCCCGAAGTCTGTGGGGTCTCCGCTTCTGCCGTCTTGGTGGGCAAGACCATCCGCGGCGGCCTGCGCCTCCCGAACGACTCCGACTGTATGGCCTACAACCCCTACGTCGAGCTGGTCTATGTCCACCCAGGGTACCGGGACATCGACCTCGGCCAAATCCAACTCTATGGAGGTACTGAAATGCCATTCGAGCTGGACCTCGATGAGCAGGACCTACAACGCGGCATCCATACCCTGCGCGCTACGGTTTACTTGCAGCACCCAGACCTCGTACGGCCAATGGCGGCGGAGACATTCTGGGTCAGGGCTGAAGAAAAAACTGACAACCTCAGCCAACGTGAGCCCGTTATTCCCGATCTGGAAAACCGCCTCGGCAACGAACCCGGCATGGCCTACGAGCCGCGCCCGCAAGCTTACGGCGATAGCTCCAGCAGTATGCGGGGCACCATCAGCCGCAGGGGAATTGAAAAACAAGAGGAAGAGGACCTCTACATTGACCAAGCATTACTGGAAGAAGAAGGCAGCACCATCAACGTGACCGCTACCGACCCCAACTGCAACCAACTGCAAGACCTTCAACTGGTCTACAGCCCCACGCAGCCCGACCGGCCGCTGTACTTGAGCTGGCTCAGCCCACGCTGCTGCCAGGAAAACGGCTGCCAATATACCGTTTGGACAGGCCCTAGCCCGGACAAGCTCAGCTTGCTGGTAAAAGGGCAGAAGCCCGGTGCACAGGTCAGCGAAATACTACAGAACTTACCATCCAGCCACCGATACTTCGAAGTGGCCGTGGAAACCAGCAACGGCGTGCGTAAAGCCGCCTATATCCCCGGCAGAGGCCCGATCTACGGCATCGAGGCGGTACTGGATTACCACGATCAATTCAAGCCGCAGCAGAGCGACCCCATTCGCGGCATGACTTCGGATGTACAGCCCAGAGGCGGGCAAGTTGGTGGTGGACTAGCCGATCGGGCGGGTAACCTTCCGTCCCGGCCAGTAGCAATGAGCAACGGGCCGCAGCGGCCACGGTTCCCGATTTCCAAATTCAAGCCTTGCAAATACGAGCGCAAAACCACTTTGTCAACAGATTCCCCGCTACAGGAGGGAGAATCCTTGACGATAAAGTACGACTTCAACGAGCCCGGCCACGAATATACCCTGTACCACCAAGCAGCTGGCAGCGACGAATGGGTGGTCGCACCCGGCACCCAAGACTTACAAGACGAGCCGGCCTTTGACATTCAGGCGCGCAACTATCACAATGGCAACTATCTCATCTTGGTGTACAAGCCCTCCAAAAACTGGGGCTGCTTGTCCGCGCCACTCAACAACCCTATTGAAATTCAAGTAATCCGATAATGGCAGGGGCGGAAAAGCGATAAACGACCGCTTTTCCGCCCTCCATTTACAAAACCAACTAACTATGAGCAAAGCTTGCCAGCTACTCTTGCAGTGGCTGCTACTCTTCTCCCTATGCGTACCGGCAGGGCTATGGGCTCAACGCACTACCATAAGCGGCACCGTCACTTCCGCTGCCGATGGCGCGCCTCTTTCCAAGGTGACCGTGGAACTTGAGGGCAGCAGCCGGTCCACCCAAACGGACAAGGACGGGCAGTACCGTATTGAGGTTGAGCGCAGCTTTTTCACCCCCGCCCCGGACCAAATACTGGTCTTTTCCAAAAAGGGGTTCGAAGCGCAAACCCTCAACGCAACGGGCAAGCAAAAGCTGGATGTGCGGTTACGGCCAGAAGGGGCCCTTGAAACAGCGGACTTCCGGACAGGGCCAGCGGCTCCGCTCAAGCCCGTTTTGCTGCCCTTTGCCGCTTACCAAATAGAAAAGGCTGCCTTTGAGCGCATGCCCCCCGACCGCTTGAGCAGCGTGCTAGCCGCTCGGGTGCCAGGCTTACGTTTGCTCGAGCCCGGCGGCCAGCCTGGACAGGAGGCTTACTTCCAACTACGCGCCAACAACGCCTTATCCGGCAGTCAGCAACCGCTGCTGATGGTGGACGGAATCTACTTGGGCGATGCCTCGCTGATTGACCTCAACCCAGAAAACGTAGATCGGGTGGAAGTGCTGACGGGTACCGCCGGGGCAGCAAGGTATGGCTCGCAGGGCGGACAGGGGGTCATACAGGTGTTCACCAAAGACGGCCGTCAGCTTGGCAGCGGGGAGACCCACGTCACCTACCGCACCACTTACGGCTTCACAGAGGCCTCCAATCAGCTGCCCACCACAGATTTCACTAACCGCGAGGTCATCGACCCTACCGGCCCCCAGCCTATACTCGGTAGCAGCAATGCTTCGGATACCTACACCACGCCATTGCCCAACTTGCAAGACTACCAAGATACCTACCTGTTTGAACGGGGCGAGCTGCGCTCCAACTCGCTCACCGTGAGCGGCCGCTCAGGAGGCACACACTTTTTGGGTACTGCAGAGCGCCTGCGCGACGAAGGGGCACTGCCGGGCAACCAAGGCTACACCCGTAACACCTTCCGGGCGAACCTAGGCCATCAGGCGGGGGACAACTTCCGGGCGTACGGAAAATTGCTATATACCGACACCAAGCAGGACGCGCTGCCGGTGCAGTCCGGCCGTGCCGACAACCGCATCGCCAGCAACCTGCTCCTCAGCCCGATCTTTGACTTGGAAGCCAACAACGAGGAAGACGGTTCCGCTTTCGACTGGGATATCGATAATACCGGCAACCGGATTACCAATCCGCTTTACTTGCGCGAGCAGATTGACCAGCAAACGCGCCGCAACCGGCTCTTGGGCACTTTCGGCGGCAGCTACGCGTTTACGGGCTGGTTAGACTTTGACTACCGCACCGGCCTGGACCGGGCCACGCAGGAAGAGGAAACTTTCGTCGAAAAAGGCTACCTCAGCACCACTTTGCCGACGGGCTTTGGCCCTATGCTCACCGCCGGGGTCGACGAAAGCGGTGGCGGCGGCTTCAGCATCAGCCGCAATACCGTGCAGTATTTCACCTCGGAGGCTAGCTTGCGGGCACACCGGTCGTTCGTCGGCTTTCGCCTAAACGCCCGTGCCGGCTTGCTGTACGAGAATTACCAGCAAGATTTCACCCTTAATGCTGGAGAAAACTTGGCGGTCAGCGGTATCCGCTCGCTTGATAACTTGCAATCCAATATCCGTACCTCTTCCCGGCGCAGCGAAATGACTACCTACAGCGGCTTTTTGCTTGCCGATGCCGACTACCGGCAGAAATTTATATTTAGCGGTGCGGTGCGGGCCGAGCAGTCGACCTTATTCGGGGATGATGTAGACTGGCCTGGCTTTTACCGGGTGGCCGCTGCCTACCGCCTCTCGGAGGATGTCAATATGAAGTTTTTTCAGGAGCTGAAGCTGCGGGCAGCTACAGGCCGGGCGGGTATTCGGCCGGCTTACGACCAACGCTTTGAAACTTACCGCCTCATCAACGGCCGCCTCAGCCGTCAGACGCTCGGGAACGACCGGTTGCAACCCACCTTGGTGCAGGATTTGGAGGTCGGCATAGACGCTACCTTCCTGAGGGCGTTCACCTTGTCGGGCACTTATACGCAAACGGAAGCCAGTGATCAGATTGTCTTCGCCCCTTTGTCCGGCGGTACAGGCTTTGAGGGGCAATGGCGCAACGCTGGCACGGTGGAGGCTGATGTATACGAAGCTAGCCTGCATATTGATTTCAAAAAGCTATTCCGCCTCCCCAACCCTAAGATTCGATGGGGTGTACGGGCGACGGGCCAGCGGGTGGAACAACGCGTAGCCGCACTCGGCGTACCTGCCTACACCACCGGGCCCGGCCTGCGCAATAGCGATCTGTTCCGCATAACAGAAGGGCAGCCGCTGGGAGTAATGGTAGGGGAAGTTTTTGCGTCAAGCGTGGAAGAACTGGCGGAGCAACCCGACATCAACCTGCTGGAATACACCACCAACGAACTGGGGTACATCGTCCGCGCTGATCAATTGGGTACGCCGGAAGAACGGCCTGTCAAGTTGATGGATGAAAACGGCAGCCCCGTACAGCGGGTGATCGGCAATGTCAACCCCGATTTTCAAATTGGCATCGCCCACACATTCGCCTTCCGGGGATTTGAATTGTTCGCCCTCTTTGACTGGCGAAAAGGCGGCGACGTTTACAACTTCACCCGGCAGTGGATGTACCAGAATGGCCGGCACGCTGACTTGAGCCAATCTTCCGGTATTGCTGCCGGTTTCTTTGGCAACGATGGGCTCAGTAACAACTTGGTGCCCAACGCACACTTCGTAGAGGACGGTTCTTACTTCATGCTGCGCGAAGCTGCCATCAGCCTGACACTAGACCGGAAACAGCTGCCGTTTTTCGGCAATGCCCTGGAGCAGTTGCGCATCAGCTTTGCCGGCCGCAATTTATTTACCCAAACGGATTACAGCGGCTTCCACCCTGCCCTGAGCAGCGGCCTCAACCAACGGCAGTTCTCCGGGCGGGAGCAAGCAGGCTCACTGGGCAGCAACCGCTACACGCCCGGTGGCAACCCGGCTTTGTTTGCGGTAGACGCTTTCAACTACCCGCTTCGCAAATCTTATTCCCTAAGCTTTCAAATCACGCTCTAAGGATGAAAAAGACCATTACTTTCTGCCTGATACTCTTGGCGCTTACCGCTTGCCAGGACCTTGACCTTAACCCCAACCTCAATCCCGACCGCGAGGAAGTCATCAGCACCGGCAGCGACCTGCAGCGCGTGCTGCAACAAGGCTATGCAACCTGGTGGCAGGGTATCCACCATCCCACCCCCGCTGTTTCCCTGGGGGTCGCTGCGGATGCTTATGCGTTGCCTTGGGACGATTTCGGTGCCCAGCGCATGGGCCAGGAACCCCGGCAGGCATACGCCAACCGAACGAGCGAGCCGGAAGCCTACCAAAATATCGCCGCCCGTCCTTGGTACGCTTGCCTAGAGGCTGTGGCGGATGCCAATGATGTGCTGCGCGCGTTGGAGTCAGGCATTGGTATTGACAACGGCGGCTCGCAGGACCAGTCGATTGAAGCGGCAGCCTTGATGCTGCGTGGGCTTGGCTGGGGCTATCTCGCTCTAATTTTTGACCAAGCGCCCGTGGTACGCGAGGGGGATGACCTCTCTGCCAAGCTGACGTTTTCCCCTTATCCGGTAGTAGCAGCACAAGCCATCGCGGAGCTAGAAGC
>JAAAOU010000292.1 GCA_009908745.1 Bacteroidota bacterium | reverse complement strand
GTCGCTTGCCACCTGCAAGAGTTCGCGGTCGCAGCGCGGGTCTTCCCAGCAAGTGTTGTACACGAGGTTGCTGTTGTGTACTCTTTGGAAAACCCAATCCCGTAGCCTGTTGATTTTCGTCACTTTTTTTAAAAACAAAAATAGGGGCGGCGGCTGTAGGGGGCGTTTCGGGCGGTTTAAGTAATTGATAAGTTATTGTAAAGTCGAAGCTTAAGGATTGGCATTTTCTCTACCTTTGCCCAAAAGAGGCCATGCCTGCACTTGACGAGTTCGACCTTCTGGTATTTGATTTGGACGGCACTTTGGTGGACTCCCGCTACGACCTGGCGGATGCGGTCAATTTCGCCATGGAAAAAATGGGCCGTCCCCAGCTAGCGTACGACGATTTGCCCCCTTTGCTGGGCAGCGGCCTGCGCTATTTGCTGGAAAAAGCGGCGGGCACAGCCGATCGGCAGCAGGTAGAACGGGCCAAGCAGCACTTTGACGACTACTACGAGCAGCATTTCACAGACAAAACCCGGCTCTACCCCGGCGTGATGAGCACGCTACAGGCACTGGACGCTAAAACCAAAGCGATCTACAGCAACAAAATGCAGTACTTCACTGGCCGTATAGCTGATGCGCTTGGATTGAGGGAGCACATGGCTATGGTGCAGGGCGCACAGCCGGAGTCCTTCGCTTTGAAACCGGACCCGGAAGGCCTGTACCGCATTTTGCGAAAGCTCGATACACCGGCAAACAAAGCGCTGATGATCGGCGACTCTACCCACGATCTGGAAGCTGGGCGGGCGGCAGGTATGAAAACTTGCGCTGTCACCTACGGCTACCGGCCGGCGGCAGTGCTGAAAAAGCAGTCGCCCGACTATATTGTAGACCGATTTCCGGATTTATTGTCGATTGGGTGATGTTTCGCACTGGGGCGAAGGTTCAGGCTGCTTATATTTGAGAACGATTTTTTCACCAAGCCCACCAAGATGGATAACGTACAAACCCGCCCCGACCGCAACCTCGCTATGGAACTGGTACGGGTCACCGAAGCCGCTGCTATTGCCTCCGCCCGCTACTTGGGCCGAGGCGACAAAAACAACGGCGACAAAGCAGCCGTGGATGCTATGCGCGCTTTTTTGGAAACGGTTCAAATGCGAGGCACGGTGATTATAGGCGAAGGCGAGAAAGACGAAGCGCCCATGCTTTATAATGGCGAAATAGTGGGCAATGGCCAAGGTGCTGAAGTCGACTTGGCTGTCGACCCGGTAGAAGGGACCCGCCTGCTCGCCGAGGGGCGCCCGAATGCCGTTTCCGTGATTGCTGCTGCGGAGAAAGGCAGTATGTGGAACCCGGGTAGCAGTTTCTACATGGACAAAATCGTGGTGGAAACCCTCGCCCGTCACGTCATTGATATCAACAAGTCACCTTCCACCAACCTGGTCAATATCGCCGAAGCCCTTGACCGCCCGGTAGAGGACCTTACCGTTTTTGTGCTGGACAAACCGCGTCATGCTTCCTTGATCGAAGATATCCGGCAGATTGGCGCCCGCATTATGCTCAGTACCGACGGGGACGTCATGGGCGCGTTGATGGCGGCCATACCCGGTACAGGCGTAGATGTGCTCATGGGGGTGGGCGGCACGCCGGAAGGGGTTATCGCGGCGGCAGCGGTAAAAGCCTTGGGCGGCGGCATGCAGGGCAAGCGGGCACCACAGAAGCTGGAGGAAAAAAGAAAATTGCGGGAGGAAGGCGTCGATTTGGGGCAAGTGTTGCGATTGGATGACCTTATCCGTTCGAATAACACCTTTTTTGCGGCGACCAGCATCTCCGCCAGCTCCTTTTTGGAGGGCGTTCGCTTCGATCAGAGAGGGGGCGTGTCCACCGAAAGTATCGTCACCCGCTCGCTTACCGGCTCCGTCCGTTACATCAAAGGCATCCACCAGCTCAACCGAAAATTTGAGGAGGGAGGCAGCCTAGGCACGACGCCGGCGCATGTGGCTATGGATATCATCACTACGGATGATTAGGGGCGGGCAAAGCTGCCGGCCCATCGGCCTTGTTTAAAAATTGCGCCCAGCCCTTTTTTTATAGAAAAAAATATAATAACTTCGCTAGCATCAATTAAGCCTGTATTGAGGCATATAGAAACCTACTGGCGAAGTATTCAATTAACGGGCAGCAAAACGGATGATGCAAAGCGCAAACGCATGGTTTTGACCGCATCAGCAGGCTGTTCAGGGCTAATTGGCTTAGCCGGTCTTCACGCATTCCTACACAAGAAAATGGTGGCCGGCACTTACGCACGGCTGCATACACCATACGTTACCCCCTCTACGAAAGTACGTTTTTGACTATATTGGACGAGTGCCAAGCGGTGTTGGCATGTATTTTGTAATCATAATTCCAGTGAATAACACTGAATCACGAAAATCGCAATTATTTATGAAGGCCAAAATTTTACTACTAGCCATTGCCTTGCTAACCTTGGGGGCGGCTACATCTCAGGCGCAGATACCTGTGCCCTGTATCGACTTTGCTACGGTCTCCACAGCTAGCGGAGACAGCACGATAGTCACCTGCGAAGGTGATGGCTTGGAAGAAACCTACGACTTCCGGACGAGTACTTTAGCCATGCCTTTTGCTTACTTGATCACGGATGAGAACAACATCATCCTGCGGGTAAGCCTTGATAACACGCTCAGCTTCGAAGGGCTTGGCGAAGGCAATTTTCGGGTGTGGGCTTTCTCTTGGCTTGGGGTCATTACCGCTGAGCCCGGACAGAATGCCGAGACTGCTCAACTAAGCGACTATTGCGGTGAGCTGACAACCAATTTCATCCCGGTAATTAACTTCTTGCCCGATGGCGGGACGGTAAGCTCGGCGGCGGGCGATACCGAGCTTTTTGTTTGTCCGGACGATGGTGTTTCCGATGTGATCGACTTCGCGACTACCGGCGACGAGTCCGTCAATTACACCTACATCGTGACGGACGAGAATAATATCATTATCGAAGTGCTGGACGGCAACAGCTTCGATTTCGATCAGTTGGATGAAGGCACGTATCGCGTTTGGGGTGTATCGCACGCCGGCGCTTTCCTCGGCCAGCCGGGTGATGATGCGGCAGCTACGCAGCTGGCGGAAGACTGCTTTGGCCTATCTGACGATTTTGTGGTAATCAACCGGGGGCAGCCCGATGGCGGTACGGTAGCGCTGGAGGACGGCAGCACGGAAGCCACCGTTTGTGTAAACGACGGGCAGTCCGATGAGCTGACATTCACCAATCAATCTACAGCGGCTGCTTCCTACGCTTACATCGTGACCGACGAAAATAATGTTGTACTGGACCTGGTCAGCGGCGACAGCTTTGACTTTGACAGTGCCCCTCCGGGCATCTGCCGGGTTTGGGGGATTTCCTACACCGGGCAGTTGACCGTGCAGCCGGGCGACGATGCCGCGGCGGTAGCCCTGTCTGATGGTTGCTTCGACCTGTCGGATAACTTTATCGAGGTGACACGGGAGGAAGCTGACGGCGGCACGGTAAGCTTTGAAGACGGCTCTACGGAAACCTTCGCCTGCGTGGGCGATGGCGTGGCCGACGAATTCAGCTTCGTCAACACCTCTACCGGCGCGGACAATTACACCTACCTCATCACCGACGAAAATAATGTGATCCTAGATTTTGCGCCGGATGGCAGTTTTGATTTCGAAGGGGCCGATGTGGGCGTCTGCCGCGTATGGGGGCTGGCCTACGGCGGCAACCTTTTGGCTATGGTAGGCGACGATGCCGCAGCGGTAGCCCTGTCTGACGGTTGTTTTGGCCTTTCTGAAAACTTCCTGACTGTACGCCGCGAATCCGTTGAGGGCGGCACGGTAGCCAATACCACTGGCGAAGACCCCGTATTCACTTGCCCCGGCGATGGCAACCCTGACTTGCTGAACCTGGAGAATACCGGTAGCTCTACCGGAACGTACGTGTATGTGATCACCACTGAGGATTTGATCATCACCGCTGTGGAAACTGGCGACAGCTTCGATTTTGATGGCTTGGACGAAGGCATTTACTACGCATGGGGCTTGGCCTACACGGGCGACTTGACCGCTCAAATAGGGGATGACGCCTCTGCGGTGATGCTGTCCGATGAGTGCTTTGACTTATCCGACAACTTCGTAACCGTCGTAGTAGAAACACCCGAAGGCGGTGAAGTGGCGATGCCCAATGGTGAGACCACAGTTAATACCTGCCCCGGCGACGGCATGGCGGACATCGTGATGTTCGACAGCAGCGGCACCTCAGCCGGTGCTTACCTCTATGTCATTACGGATGAAAACAACGTCATACTTGATATTGCGGACGGTGACAGCTACGACTTTGATGCGGCGCCTGCTGGCACTTGCCGGGTTTGGGGGTTAGCCTACACCGGCAGCATTACTGCTCAAGTGGGCGATGATGCAGCAGCAGTGGCACTGTCTGATGATTGCTTCGATTTGTCGGATAACTTTATCACTGTGATCCGGGAAGTGCCAGAAGGTGGCGAAGTGGCCATGCCCAATGGCGAGACCACCGTATACACTTGCCCCGGTGATGGTATGGCAGACATCGTTATGTTTGACAGCAGCGGCACTTCCGCGACACCTTATATATATGTCATCACGGATGACAACAATATCATTCTCGATATTGCGGATGGCGACAGCTACGACTTTGAGGGTGGAGAAGAAGGCACCTGCCGGGTGTGGGGCTTGGCTTACACCGGCAACATTACCGCTCAAATAGGTGATGATGCGGCGGCGGTGGCGCTTACGGATGACTGCTTCGACCTCTCGGACAACTTCATTACGGTGATTCGGGAGGTGCCGGAAGGCGGCAGCCTCACTTTTGAGGACGGCAGCGATTTCGTCTATATCTGCCCGAGTGACGGACAGCCAAATGTACTGTCCTTTGACAGCAGCGGCGTGGTAGGCTTGAATTTTACTTATGTCATCACGGATCAGCAAAATATCATCTTGGATGTGCCCGCGGGCGACAGCTACGACTTCGAAGCGGACGTGCAGGATATCGTCCGGGTGTGGGGCTTGGCTTATTCCGGCAACTTGACGGCTGCGGTGGGCGATACTGCTTCTACCATTGCGCTGAGCGATGATTGCTTCGACTTGTCGGACAATTTCCTGACCGTAGTACGCGAACAGCCATTCGGCGGCTCGGTAGAGACAGAAGCTGGGGAGACGCTGGTCTATACCTGCCCGGGGGACGGCAACCCGGATATAATCGCTTTTGATAGTACTTTCGTGGGCGTTACGCCGTTCAACTACGTCATCACGGATGAGGACAACGTCATTCTGGAAATCCTTTCGGGGGACACCTTCGACTTTGACGCGGCGCCAGCAGGCACCTGCCGGGTTTGGGGCTTATCCTACACCGGCAACCTGACCGCTATGGTGGGCGACACGGCTTCCGCGGTGGCGCTGAGTGATGAATGCTTTGACCTGTCCGACGAATTTGTAACCATCGTCCGCGAAGTGCCGGAGGGTGGAACGGTAGCAACACCGGACGGGGAAACCACGGTTTACACCTGCCCCGGCGACGGCAACGCTGATATCGTCATGGCGGACAGCAGCGGGACTTCTTCCGGCTTTTATACTTATGTGATCACCGACGAAAACAACAATATACTGGAGCTGCCGGTGGGCGACAGCTTCGACTTTGAAAATGCGCCCGATGGCGTCCGCCGCGTATGGGGATTGGCGTACACGGGTGAAATCACGGCTCAGGTCGGGGACAATGCCGCAGCCGTAGCACTCAGCGACGACTGCTTCGACTTGTCAGACAACTTCATCACCATCGTGCGGGAGCAACCCGAAGGCGGTACGGTAAGCACGCCGGATGGCGACGACATGCTGCTGCTTTGCCCGGGTGATGGCAACGCCGATGTTGTAGAGTTCGATAGTACAGGCACCGCCGGCGACTATGTCTATGTAATCACCAACGAACAGAACGTCATCTTGGCGCTGGTAGACGGCGACGCGCAGGACTTTGATGGCGCGGGTATCGGCACGTTCCGCGTGTGGGGCCTGGCGTACACGGGCAACATTATCGCTATGGCTGGCGACACCGCCTCTGCGGTCAGCTTGAGCGACGACTGCTTCGACCTGTCGGACAACTTCGTGACCATCACCACACAGGTGCCTAACGGCGGCCTGGTCGTGACGGAGGATGGCAATTCTACGGTCTACACTTGCCCAGGCGACGGCGTAGCTGACCTGATCAGCGCCGATAGCGTTGGGGCGGTAGGCAGTTATACCTATGTGATCACGGATGAGGATAATGTAATCTTGGAATTGCCGATGGGCGATACCTTTGATTTTGATGGCGCGCCAACGGGCGTATGCCGGATATGGGGCTTGGCTTATTCGGGTAATATCACCGCAGCGGTAGGGGATACTGCTTCGGCCGTGATGCTGTCCGATGATTGTTTCAGCTTGTCCAGCACCTTCATTACGGTAGTGCGGGAGCAGCCCGAAGGCGGCAGCGTGAGTACCGCCGATGGCGAGACCGACTTGCTACTGTGCCCGAGCGGCAACCTGGATAATGTGTTGGCTTTCGACAGCAGCGGTACCGCCGGGCAGTACACCTATGTGCTGACTGACGAAGACAACGTCATTGTAGATTTGGTCACCGGCGACAGCTACGATTTCAGCGGGCAAATGCCGGGCGTCTTCCGGGTATGGGGCTTAGCCTACACGGGTAATATAACGGCTCAGATTGGCGACGATGCCGCAGCGGTAGACCTGACGGACGATTGCTACGACTTGTCGGATAACTTCGTCACCGTGACCATTGAAGAGCCCGATGCTGGTACTATTTCTACGGACCAAGGTGATACCTTGGAAATCTGCGCTGGCGATGGCATAGCGGATACGGTACTTTTTGAAGTCACCAATGCCACAAGCAATGACTACTTGTATGTGGTCACCAATGCCGATGGCTTCATCGTAAGTGCTATTGAAGAAGACGAGTTTGACTTTGAAAATATCGCACCGGATTCTTACCGCGTCTACGGCCTATCCTACACGGGCAATCAAAATATCATTCCTGGGGCTGATATTGCGGACGGCGAGCTGTCTACGGACTGCTGGGACCTGACCGACAATTTCATAGCGGTTAACGCAGTTGATATTGACGCTGGCGTTATCTACACGGAAGCGGGCATTGGGGTAGATGAGCTCAACCTTTGCACGACCGATACCTCCAGTAACATCGTCACTTTCTTCACTACAGGTACGACAACGGCCAACGATACCATCGTCATCACCAACGAATCTGGGCTGGTCCTCAGCATTTTGCCGGATAACCAGATCAACCTTGATGTCGCGGGCAGCGGTGTTTTCCTGTTCCGGTCAGTTACCTTCACTGGGGACTTCCTGTTGACAATCGGTTCAAACATCGAAGATGCTGTGATTTCAGACGGCTGCTTTGACCTTTCCGACAATACTGTCCGTGTAGTTCGAGATTTGCCAGAAGGCGGCGATATCGCTACGGCGGATGGGGCCACGGAGGTAGAGCTTTGTGTCAGCCCGGGCAATGGAACGCTCGACTTTACGACTACGAGTGACGCGATTACGCCCTATATTTACCTACTGACGGACGTCAACAACGTCGTACTGGATATTTCCACCACCGCCACCTTTGACTTTGAGCCGCTCAGCCCGGGCGATTATCGGGTGTGGGGCTTGGCGTATACCGGTGTTTTGGCGGATATTATCGGTGAGGATGCTGCAACCTTCGAGCTGGCCTCTAGCTGCTACGAGTTGTCTAGCAACTTCGTAAGCGTCAACCGTGCGGCTACCGTGGATGGAGGTATGATCGAAGAAGTCAGTGGCCTGGATACGATCTACACCTGTGCTTCTGATATGCTGGCTGATGTAATTGTACTGAGCAACAATAGTACGGCCGGCGAGTACCGCTACATTATCGCGGACGAAAACAATCAGGTGGAAGTAGCCGATGTAGAGGGCAATGTCATTGACTTTAATGGCGCGCCGGCGGGCACTTACCGCGTATGGGGTGTTTCGTTTGTGGGCGAGTTGGAACTGGGTTTCAACGACCTCATACCGGTCGACCCTGCTTCCGACAGCTGCTTCCAGTACTCGGCTAATTTCATTACAGTGGTGCACGGCGAGCCAGAAGGTGGCTCTGTGTTCACTTCGGATGGAGCAGATGCCGAAACCGTGACCGTAGGCGATGGCGAAGCGGATGAGCTGACGTTCATAGAGGTAGGCGGCAACGACGGGTTGCCCTATGCTTATGTTGTCACCGATACCCAAAACGTCATTCTCGAGCTGCTGAGCGGCGATACCAAAGATTTTGAGATGACCGAGCCGGGCGTATGCCGGGTATGGGGCTTGTCCTACACCGGCGGTTTGCTTGCCGAGGTTGGCGATACGGCTTCCCTGGCAACGCTGACAGATGCCTGCTGGGACCTGTCGAATAACTTCGTAACCGTTACCCGCGTAGAAGACGGTAACCTCATCAGCGGCGGCGGGCTCGAAGACCGAGGCGCAACAGCCACCGCCGAAACTGACGGGTCAGCAGTACATATTCAGTCTATACAGCTGGCTCCCAATCCTGTACGGGAAATACTCACCGTAGACTTTACCCTGGGCGAGAACGCGAAGGCTCACAGTCAGTTGCGCGTACTCAACAGTCAGGGCCAAGTCATGCGCGAATGGCGGGTCGGCACGCAAGCCGGTACAAACCGTCATCAGTTTGACGTGACAGGCTGGACAGCGGGTATGTACGTCGTATACCTCAATAATGGCAAAGAAGTTAAGGCGGTGCGTTTCTTGGTCATCAAGTAAAGCGCTGTAAGACTTCAAATCGATAAAAATCAGGAGCCATTCCGGGCAAGCACCGGGGTGGCTCCTTTTCTTTTTTGGGCCAGCCCGTCAATGAGCCGTAATATGCTTATCTTCGGCCCAAAAGGCGGGAGCAAAGGCGAACAAAGCCCGCGCAATGCTCCTTTTCTTCACAAAATTGAAAAACAAACATCTAGGCATGGCAGAGACTACCATCACACAGCGAGCCGCTGATAACCTACGCATCATTGCCGGCGCTATGGTCGAGCAAGCCCAATCCGGCCACCCCGGAGGAGCTATGGGCGGGGCAGACTACATCACTATCCTGTTCAACGAGTACATCAACTTTGACCCCAAAGACCCGCACTGGCCCTTCCGCGACCGGTTTTTCCTAGACCCCGGCCACATGTCGGCCATGTTGTACACGCAGTTGCACTTCTACGGCCTGTATTCCAAAGAAGATTTACGCAACTTCCGGCAGTGGGGCAGCCCCACGCCCGGCCACCCGGAGCGGGATATCGACCGGGGCGTCGAAAACACCTCCGGCCCATTAGGCCAGGGGCATACCTTTGGTATAGGCGCGGCGATTGCGGAGCGTTTCTTGGCTGACCGCTTTGGAGAATGGCTGGCTCATAAAACCTACATCTTCATATCCGACGGTGGCATTCAGGAAGAAATTGCGCAGGGCGCGGGCCGCACGGCTGGCTTCTTGGGCTTGGGGAATGTCGTCATGTTCTACGATGCCAACGAAGTGCAGCTGTCCAGCGAAGTTTCGGATGTGATGGAGGAGGATACGGCAAAAAAATACGAAGCTTGGGGCTGGCATGTGCAAACGGTAGACGGCCACGACGCTGATGCCATCCGTGCTGCCCTGGATGCGGCCCATGCAGAAACCGGCCGCCCCTCTCTCATTATCGGAAATACGATTATGGGCAAGGGCGCATTGACTGCGGAAGGGGAGCCCTTCGAGGGGCAAGTCTCCATGCACGGCAAGCCGATGAGCGCCGCCGGGGCGTCCTTTGAGAAAACCGTTACGGCACTGGGTGGCGACCCGGATACCCCCTTCGAAACGTTCCCGGATGTAGCAGACTATTACCAGAAAGTAGCGGCCGAAAAGCACGCTTACGCCGAGCAGCAGCGGGAGGCCTACAAATCTTGGCAGGAAAGCAACCCTAAACAGGCGAAGAAGCTGGAAAACTTCCTGGAAGGCACATTGCCCGAAATCGATTGGGCCAGCATAGAACAGAAGAAAGGCGCTGCTACCCGAAATGCCTCCGGTGCGGTACTGTCGCATCTGGCAGGCAAAGTAGAGAACATGATCGTCGCTTCCGCCGACCTGTCCAACAGCGATAAGACGGATGCCTTCCTGAAAAAGACGTCTTCCTTCAAGAATGGCGACTTCAGCGGCGCATTTTTACAAGCTGGCGTTTCCGAACTGACTATGGCCGCCTTGGCCACAGGCATGGCCCTGCACGGCGGTGTGATACCGGTCTGTGCGACTTTCTTCGTCTTTTCCGACTTTATGAAGCCTTCCATACGCTTGGCGGCCTTGATGGAAGCCCCTGTGATCTTTATTTGGACGCACGACGCCTTCCGGGTAGGCGAGGACGGCCCCACGCACCAACCGGTGGAACAAGAAGCACAGATCCGTTTGCTGGAGCAGTTGCAAAACCACTCCCACCGCAACAGCTTCCTGGCCCTGCGCCCCGCCGACGTAGACGAAACCACGGTAGCTTGGCGGATGGCCCTGGAGAACAGCCATGGCCCCAGTGGCTTGATCTTGTCCCGCCAGAATATACCCAGCTTGCCTGCCGAGGACCGCTATGAGGCCGCCCAAGAGGCCACGAAAGGCGCCTACATCGTGCAACGGGAACAAGGCGGCAACCCCAGTATTATCCTTGTAGCTAATGGCTCTGAGGTTGCTACGCTGATTGAAGGCGCTGAGATGCTGCGCGAAAAGAAAAACTTGAAAGTACGGGTGGTGTCCGCCCCATCCGAGGGGGTGTTCCGCAATCAGTCCTTGGCTTACCAAATGGAAGTGTTGCCGCCTGATGTGCCTACCTTGGGGATGACGGCAGGCTTGCCAGTCACCCTGCGCGGCTTGGTTGGCCCCTTGGGCGAGGTGATTGGCCTGGACCACTTTGGGCACTCCGCACCTTACCAAGACCTCGACCAACAATTTGGCTACACCGGGGAGAATGTCTACCAGAAAGCGCTGAAATACTTGAAGGAGTTCGAATAGGCCTGGCAAAGTGTCACTGCATAAAGCGCGCTTGCTGCAAGGGCGATCCAGCAAGCGTGCTTTTTCCAGTACGATGCTGCTGCTTTTAAACCTTTCCCCTTGGCGCAAGTCTTATCTTCAAAACGAATTAACTTGCAAGCCATTTTGACCCTCAGTACCGACGATCAGATACTGGCGCTTGTGCAAAGTGCCGACACCAAAGAGCGTGGCTTCAGGCTGCTGGTATCCACCTATCAGCAGCCACTGTATACGCTGATACGGCGTATGGTGCGCACGCATGAAGATGCTGATGATGTGCTGCAGGAATGCTTGATCAAGGCGTACCGGGGGATTGGCCGCTTCGAGGGCAAGTCCAAGCTGTATACTTGGCTGTATCGTATTGCCACCAATGAAGCCTTGACCTTTTTGAAAAAACGGCAACGCCGGGCGGAGGATGCCCTAGAGGATGAAGGCCAGGCGGGCGTTTATTACCTGCGTGCCGAACCTCCCTTGGATGGCAACGACTTACAGCGCAAACTGGAGCGCGCGATGACGCAACTGCCCGACAAGCAGCGCCTAGTGTTCAACCTGCGCTACTTTGAGGAAATGAGCTACAAAGAAATGGGGGTGCTGCTGCAAACTTCGGTAGGGGCCCTGAAAGCCTCTTACCACCACGCTGTGAAAAAAGTAGAAGCCATACTAAAAGCAGAGATGTGACATGAAAGACAGAGACGATATACAGCAAGAATTGGAAGAACTAGCACCGGATTTGGCCAGGCTTCGGCAATCGGTTCCGCGCGAACTGGCGCCGCCACCCGGCTACTTCGATAGCTTGGCCGATCGCGTGCTGGAACAGGCAATGGCAGAAGATAAGCCGCCCTTGAATGTGGTGTGGCACCGCCGCCGTTCAGTGCGTCAATGGAAAACTTGGCTGGCTGTGGCCGCTGCCGCATTGCTTGTTCTGAGTGTCAGCCTGTATGTTTTTTACCCACCGGCCCATTCTGAAGAAAGTCTGGCCGGGCTTAGCGATGCGGAGGCTCGCGCCTACATCGAGGGGAATATCGACGAATTTAGTATCAGCCTCATGCTCGAAGCTGAACTGGTGCAAACCGGTGATCCGGCCCTTCCCGCCGGCATCATCCCGGACTTAGAGGAAGAGGAAGTTGAAGAGTATTTGTACGAAATATTGGAAGACGAAGAACTGGAAGAACTTTTTTAGCCATGACCAAACAAACCTTACTATTCGCGTTGGCCATCTGCGGGGCAAGTGTCGCTGCTGCACAAGCTCCCTTGGGGGAAAACATTGACAACCCAAGGGTGCGGGAGAAAGTACAAGCTGCCCGGGTGGCCTACATTACCGACCGCCTGAGCCTGACGCCTACGGAGTCACAGCAATTCTGGGCCATCAACAACGAGTATGAGGCCAAAAGGGATGCTATCCGCGACCGATACCGTGCTTCCTCGAAGCTCGAGCTGATGTCTGATGCAGAGGTAGAGCAGTACTTGCGTGACCGCTTTGATATGGAAGCCCAACTGCTAGCACTGAAAAAGCAGTACTTTGAGCGCTTCAAAGATGTAATTTCCGTGCGGAAGATTGCGATGTTCCAAAAGGCAGACCGCGAGTTCCGCCTAGAACTATTGAAAAAGGTGCGAGAGCGCCGGGACAACCGCCGGCGGTGGGACCGTAATTGAGTCCTGTTGGGTAAGGCCCCTTC
>JAAAOU010000353.1 GCA_009908745.1 Bacteroidota bacterium | reverse complement strand
GCGGCAGCTTTTTACGAAAGTGAAAATACGCAATACCCAGCCCAAATAGCACATAAACCGCCCAAGGGTGGAAGCCCCAGTGGAAAAAAGCGAAGCGCATCGCCTCCTCTTTGGCCTGAGGCGTATTGGCTGATGCGAAGGGCGGGTCGCCGTAGTGCATCACCGGCTCAGCAACGCCCCAGAAGACCAGGCCCATCCCCATCCCGGCCGAAAAAAGCATGGCCAGCCAGGGTAAACGCTTAAACTCAGGCTTTTCCCCGGGATCGCCCAAGCGGATTTTCCCGGCGGGGCTGAGTGCCAGGGTGATCACTAAAATTAGAATCCCTAGCGTGAGATAGATATAATAAGCACCAAGGTTGGTAGAAATATAGTTTAATGCCCGATCGAATACCCGCCTGGCCGTTTCCGTCCATATCCCCCCAAACACGATGAAAGCGACCACCACGCCGCCCGCACCTATGAAGACGGGCGGGTTTATCTCCTTGCCCCACCTATTGAAAAACGCGCGTATTTTCTTCTGCATGCCGGTTGTATTGTCTCGATAGTACAACTGATGCGCAAGCGGGGTGTTCGTATACATCACAAGATCATGGTGATCGTGAAGATCACCATGATCTACCGCATCTGCTTGAAGGCATTGATCAAGCCATTGGTGGAGGCATCGTGGCTCTGCATGGCCCCCTCCCCTTCCAGTTCCGGTAGGATATTCTTGGCCAACTGCTTGCCGAGCTCTACGCCCCACTGATCAAAGCTGAAGATATTCCAGATGACGCCTTGGGTGAAGATTTTGTGCTCGTACAGCGCGATCAGGCTACCTAGGCTGCGCGGTGTGATTTGCTTCAGCAATATAGAGTTGGTGGGGCGGTTGCCTTCGAAGATTTTGTACGGCAGCAGGCGCTCAATCTCTTCGGCTGACTTGCCGCTAGCTTCAAGTTCCGCGCGCACTTCCTCCTCGTTTTTCCCCATCATCAGCGCTTCTGTTTGCGCGAAGAAATTGGACAATAAGATGGGATGATGATCCCCTACCGGATTATGGGTAACCGCCGGCGCGATGAAGTCGCAGGGGATCAGCTTAGTGCCTTGGTGTATGAGTTGGTAGAAGGCGTGCTGCCCGTTGGTGCCCGGCTCGCCCCAGATAATAGGGCCGGTTTCGTACTGTACGGGCTTGCCATCACGGCTCACATATTTACCGTTGCTTTCCATATTGCCTTGCTGAAAATAGGCGGGGAAGCGGTGCAAGTACTGATCGTACGGCAGGATAGCCTCTGATTCCGCACCGAAAAAGTTGTTGTACCAAATTCCGATCAGGGCCAACAAAACCGGTAGATTGCGCTCTAGCGGCTCATCGCGGAAATGCAGGTCCATCACATGAAAGCCTTCCAGCAACTGCCGGAATTGGTCGAAACCGATTATGCAAGCTATGGGCAGCCCGATAGCTGACGTCAATGAGTAGCGGCCGCCGACCCAGTCCCAAAAGCCGAACATGTTCTCTGGGTCAATGCCGAATTCTGTCACCCCTTTCTCGTTAGTAGAGATCGCGACGAAGTGCTTAGCGACGGCTTCCTCGTCCTTCGCCGCCTGCAGGAACCAACGCCGGGCCGTGTGGGCGTTGGTCATCGTCTCTTGGGTGGTGAAAGATTTAGACGCCACCATAAACAAAGTCGTCTCCGGGTCGCACTGCTTCAGCGTCTCCGCGATGTGCGTACCGTCTACATTGGAGACAAAGTGCACCTGCATGTTAGGCTTCCAGTAGGGGCGCAGCGCTTCCGTCACCATGACCGCCCCCAGGTCAGAACCGCCGATGCCGATATTGACGATGGTATCGACCGGTTTGCCAGTATAGCCCTTCCACTGCTGATTGATCACCTTATCGGAAAAGGCTTCCATACGCTGCAGTACGGCATTGACCTCTGGCATCACGTTCTCGCCATCTACGTAAATAGGAGTGCCCGTACGGTTGCGCAGCGCCACGTGCAGCACCGCCCGGCCTTCTGTTTCGTTAATTTTTTCCCCGCTGAACATTTTTTCGATCGACTCCTCCAGTTGGCAAGCTTTCGCCAAATCCAGCAGCAACGCCATCGTCTCCTCCGTTGTCCGGTTCTTGGAATAGTCCACCAGAATATCTTCAAACTTGATCGAGAAGCGGTCAAAGCGCTGCGGGTCATCGGCGAAGAGCTGCTTCATGTGCACGGCCTTGAGCTGCTCGTAGTGGGCTTGCAGTTTTTTCCAGGCTTCTGTTTGGGTGGGGTCTTGGCGATTAAGCATAGCTATAGTCCTAGTTTATTCGAACAAAAGGGTGGCAATATCCTGATTATTTGTTAAACGCAGGTAAAGCGCAGCCAGAAATCTAGCGGCTCAGCACCACCCGCTCGCTCCACAGCTGACGGCCATGCTGCACGCGCAGGAAGTATACCCCGTCCGGCAAGCTATTAGTGTTCAAGCTAGATGTACCCGCGAGGCCCTGCCATTGGCGCACAAGCTGGCCGGTGGAGGAGAACAATTGGGCTGCTGCTCCGGACACGCCATCAGGCAGGCGTAATTGCAGCTGCTCGGTAGCGGGATTGGGGAAAAGCTCGATGGATGGCGTGCCTGCCACCTGCTCCACCGCCGGCGAAGTGCTGTCCAGCCGCAGCGGGGTTTGGAAAGCCGACAAGCCTCCCCGTTGATTACCCACTATCAGCTCCAGCAGGCCGTCGCTATCCAAGTCTGCGGCTGCCAGTTTAGTACGGGCACCAACTTGTATGCCCCCCATCATTTCTGTATCTAGCTGAAAGCTGCCCTGCAGGTTGCCGTCGATTTGGTTGTACAGCTCTAGTTGACCTTGCTGCGTACCGGTGATCAGGACATACTCGCCGTTTTGATCCAGCACCAAAGGCGCGGAGTAGCCAGATATACTGCCTGGCACCGCGGTATTGATATTGCCGAGCGCCAATTGGTTCGGCGAAGCATTGACATCCGGGTTGAACATGGGAGCAGAAGGCGTGCCGATGTTTTTGAAGAAATTCACATTGCCAGTGCGCTCGCCGATGACCAAGTCATTCAAGCCATCCCGGTCGAGGTCAATGATTTGCGGCACGGAAATATTGCCGACGTCAATATCCATATACCCGTAGGACCAGGGGCCGAACGCCAGCGGCTGCCCGGCACCGGCGGTGTTTTCGGCGTAAAACAGTTCCCCGCTAACTTCACCGACCAATATATCGAGATCGCCGTCGCTGTCCAAGTCCCCAAAGGTAGGCGAGAAGGTGGTGAAAGCGTCAAAGACCGACAAGCCAAGATAGTCGTCGTCTACCAGCTCAAACACGGGGCTTTGGGCGTTGCCTATATTCTCAAACAAAAACAGCCGCGTGTCCTTGTCGCCGCCGGGTTCGAAGGCCCCTTCGTTGCCCACTACCAAATCGAGCAAGCCGTCGGCGTTGTAATCCACCAAGCTAGGGCTGGCCCCGGTGCCCAAGTCCAGCATCTCCCCAACCAGAAAGTCCCGTTGGGAGAAAATAAAATTGGGGTTTTCTGAGGTCCCCTGATTGCCGTATACCCATAGCACCTCCCGGTCTTCCGAAATATTAACAGAGTTGGGAGCAACGAGCAAGTCACGCTTGCCGTCGAAGTCCACATCCGCCAAGAAGGCTACCGGGAACAGCGGAATATCTGCCGTAAGCCCGTCGGCCGGGTAGTTCAGCTCCTGATCATCGACCCAAGCTTGGCCGCAATCGCCGCCGTTGTGCAGGAAATTCAGCGTGGAGTAGGTGATATCGCCCAACAGCATGTCTTTGTCGCCGTCGTTATCGTTATCGAAGGTCAGCAGCGTAGAGCCTGGGTGCCGGGTCTCTATGGTCAGCAATTGGTCGAAGCATTGGCCAGGGGCGGATGCCAGCCCTAATTCTTGCTCGACGCTGTTCTCAAACACACCGCCCCAGCAGTCCTCTTCCAACTCAAACAGCAAACTGTCTTGGCCGTACCCTTCTTCGATGGAACGATTGGTGTACAGCTCAATAAAGCCGCCACTAGGGTTGAACGTCAGAATGTCCAGGTCACCGTCGCAGTCTACATCGTCAATAGCCGGGTAGTCGATATTGCTGACGTACAACTGCGTTTTGGTGCCGTTCAGCAGCTCAAAGGGGATGATGTCAATGGCGTAATCAAATGGAAAGCGCTCGAAAGCAATATGCCCATCCTCGTAGTAGCCCCGAAATACGACTACGCCCTGCGCGGCTTCGAAGCCTTGGGCCTGTACGAAGAGGTCCATGACACCGTCGGCGTTGTAATCACGTAAAATGACCCAGTGGGCTATACCTTGCGGGAAATATTCGGCGTACCCGGGCGCGTATTCATAAGCGCCACCGGTATTGAGAAAAGGCAGGAGCACGTTGCCGGTGCGGTCGAACACCAGCAGGTCGAGCAAGCCATCGTCATTGAGGTCGACCTCGTTGGGCTGCGGGTTGTTGAGCCCGCCGGCGGTAGCCAGGCTAAGGGTTTGGCCGTCTTGGATGAAAGGGATATTCCAATGGGAGAAAGCCTGCGCTGTCAGCTGCAAAGCAGCGCAAAGCATAAGGGAGGGAAGCAGGGTTGCTTTTTTCATATTCGGGATAAATTGGTGAATTATCGAAATCTTTGTTTTTTGTGCGTCTGTATAGGAAACATCAGCAGCGAGCCAATTTATTAAAAAGCAAAAATGAAAAACTCATACCGTTCCTTTTTTCTCCTGTTTTGCAGTTTGCTTACCACTTTAGGGCTAGCCCAGAACCCCGACAGCCTAAATAGCCCGGCTGCCACTGAAATGCGGCCGGTAGAACTCGTAGCGTACCAACTCACCGCTGATGCAAACGGGCTTGTCTTCTCCGCCGATGTGCCGGATGGCGTTACCGAATTGGATATAAACGGGTCTTCTATCCCCCTCCGCTTTCAGGGCGGCCAGGCCAGGTACGCCATGGAGAGCAGCCCGGCGGGCGAATTGCTGCTGCTGCGCAATGGCCCCAAAAGCTACCGGTTGTTCCACCTCGCTGAGCGCAACGACGGAAGCTTGCGGCTGCGCCATATCCCACTGTGGTTGTCCTTGCTGCCGCCTTTGATCGCTATTGTGCTGGCGCTGATTTTCAAAGAGGTAGTGGTCTCCCTCTTCGTAGGCATTTGGCTGGGGGCTTTTATCGCCGGGGGCATGCGCGTTGAGTCTTTTTACTACACGCTACTTAGTTTGTACCATACCGTAGAACATTATATCATACGGGCGCTGGCTGATGCCGGCCACTTATCGATCATTGTGTTTTCCATGCTCATTGGGGGCATGGTGGCTATCATTTCGCGCAACGGCGGCATGGCGGGGGTCGTTCTGGCCTTTTCCCGCTACGCCCGTTCGCCCAAGAGCGCGCAGTTTATCACCTGGGTATTGGGGGTGGCCATCTTTTTTGACGACTACGCCAACACGCTGATCGTGGGCAACACCATGCGGTCGGTCACCGACAAGTTCCGCGTGTCCCGTGAGAAGCTGGCTTACATCGTAGACAGTACCGCCGCGCCGGTGGCTGCCGTGGCTTTCATCACCACCTGGATTGGCGCGGAGCTGGGCTATATTGACGATGGGATCGCGCAGATTGGGGAGATGGCGGGGCCCGATATCGAGATGACGGCATACGGTATTTTCATCGCTTCGCTAAAGTATTCTTTTTACCCGGTCCTGACCCTGGCTTTCATCCTAATGCTGGTTTACACCCAACGTGATTTCGGCCCGATGTACCAAGCGGAGAAGCGAGCGCGGGAGACCGGGGAGCTATTTCGCAAGCGCAGCGCGACGGAAGAGGAAGACATGGAGAACCTAGACCCGGTGGAAGGGGCGCCTTTGCGTTGGTACAATGCGGTGATCCCGGTCTCCCTTGTCATACTGGTGACGATATTCGGCCTGATTGATACAGGCATGGCCAGTACTTACCAAGAACTTGTAGACGCTGGCCAACCTATGGGCACCCAAAGCTGGGGTGAAATATGGGCCAATATGGCGGTGCTGACCGAAGGGGACGGCTTCTTTGTGAAACTCGGCAAGCTCATTGGCAATTCCGACTCTTACACCGCGCTGCTGTGGGCTTCTTTGTCGGGGGTAGTGGCAGCGGTTTTGCTTACCGTTTTGGGCCGGATCATGAAGCTGGCTGACGCTATCTCGGCTATGGTCACCGGTTTAAAAGCGATGATACCCGCTGTGCTCATCCTGACGCTGGCTTGGGCGCTGGCTGCTACGACGGAAGAATTGCACACCGCTATTTTTCTGACTTCTGCCCTGCAGGACAGCGTCAACCCGCTGTTGATGCCCCCTATCATTTTTGTGCTGGCGGCGCTGATCAGCTTTTCGACCGGCTCAAGCTGGAGCACGATGGCGATCCTCTACCCTATTGCCATTCCTACGACCTGGGCGATCTGCACCGCACAGGGCGTAGACCCGCAGCTCAGTATGGAACTGTTGCTCAATGTCATTTCTACTACCCTGGCGGCTTCGGTGCTGGGCGACCACTGCTCGCCGATCTCGGATACGACCATTCTAAGCTCGCTGGCTTCGGATTGCAACCACATCGATCACGTGCGTACGCAATTACCCTATGCCCTTACAGTAGGCACCGTCGCCTTGCTGGCGGTTACGCTCTCGACAGTATTGGGCGGGGGTTGGCTGGTTTGCGGCTTGCTGCTGGCGGCGGGCTTGGCCGTGCTGTTTTTGGTGGTGCTGCGGCTGGGCCGTAGCGTCTGACGTAGGCATTGACCCTGCCATATCACTTTTTTTCTTGGCACCAAGGTGATATATATCATCGCCATCTGCCACTAGCTGCTTTAATTTTGCTCGGAGCGTATTTTTGAAACAAAAGCGCAACAGTGCCCCTATCAGCCAAGTATTTGACGGAATTTTGACTGCGGTTGCCCGCTTGTGTGATTAAGCACACAGAAGCAAGGCATTAAAATGACGTCCTTTGATACTGTACAAACAAGCAAGAAATTAAAGCCAATATTGTTATGAAACATCAGATCGTCATCATCGGAGCAGGCACAGCCGGCATTACGGTAGCTGCTCAATTGTTACTCAAGAACAAGGAGCTCGACATTGCCCTCATCGACCCTGCCCAAAAGCACTACTACCAAGCCGCTTGGACCCTAGTCGGCGCGGGCACCTACGATTATAAAGACACCGAGCGCGATATGGGAGACTTCATTCCCAAGGGCGCGACATGGATTCAAGAGTACGTACAGGAAGTACAGCCGGACGACAACAAAGTAGTGCTGCGAGACGGTACTGATGTAACGTACGACTATCTCGTCGCCTGCCCGGGCGTGAAGTACGACTATGACCAAATACCGGGCCTGAAAGAAGCAATAAATAACAACGGCGTATGCAGCAACTACGTCGACCCGGATTATACGTGGAAGTGCCTGCAAGAATTCAAAGGCGGCACGGCTATCTTCACCCAGCCCGCTACCCCGATCAAATGCGGCGGTGCCCCGCAAAAAATCATGTATCTGGCCGATGATTACTGGCGCAAGCAGGGCGTACGCAAAGACAGCGAGATCGTTTTCGCCACGCCAGGTTCGGTTATCTTTGGTGTAGAGCCGTTCAAGTCTACGTTGATGAAAGTCGTAGACCGTAAGGATTTGCAACTGCGCTTTTTCCACAAGCTGGTCAAGATTGACGGGGAGAAAAAGATCGCATACTACGATATTGTCAAGGAATACGACAAGCTGTCTGCTGTCTGCTACAATTACCGGGATGTGGGGGCAGAACAGCATGTAGAGGGGCATGTGGCCATCAAGTACGACATGCTGCACCTCGCTCCCCCCCAAGCTGCGCCGGACTTTATACAGCAGTCTAAGATAGCGCACCAAGATGGCCCCACCAAAGGCTGGATCAACGTCAATCCGCATACCTTGCAGCACAATGAGTACCACAATGTATTCGGCTTGGGCGATGCTGCTGCCCTGCCGACCGCCAAGACCGGCGCGGCCGTACGCAAGCAAGCGCCGGTAGTCGTGGAGAACCTGCTGCACCTTATCGCCAACGAAGACGAGCTGAACACGGACTACAACGGTTATTCTTCCTGCCCGCTCGTAACGGGTTATGGCAAAATGGTACTGGCCGAGTTCAACTACGACGGCGAACGGGACAGCGACCCGCTTTTGTCTAAAGTATTCGATACATCGAAGGAATTGTACCCGATGTGGATTCTCAAGAAATATGGCCTGCCTTATATGTACTGGAATATGATGCTCAAAGGGCGCGCCTAATGTAATCACCTCCATAATCACACAATAAAGTCAGCTTGGGCAACTAGGCTGGCTTTTTTTGTGGCTATATTTACCGCAAAAATGGCGGGCACCAATACCTTCAGGGATATTGTACGGTACTACGACCACACGCAGTTCGATTATCAAGTGGCTTGGCTGGACGACGACAACCTCGCCGTTCACTTCGGTTTCTACGACCGGCATGCCCGCCGACATGCCGAGGCGCTGCTCAACACTAACCGGGTGATGGCCGAGAAAGCGGGTATTCAGAAGAGCCAAAGGGTGCTCGACGCCGGCTGCGGGCAAGGCGGCAGCAGCTTTTGGCTGGCGGAACAACGCGGGGCTTTCACCTTTGGCGTCAGCCCGGTCCACACACAAATTGAGAAAGCGCAGCGTGTAGCTTCTGAACGGGGACTAGAGCGGCAATGCCAATTTGCGGAAGCCGATTATTGCCAGGTACCCCAGCCGGATGCTTCCTTTGATGTGGTATGGGCTTGCGAAAGCCTCTGTCACGCTGCCGACAAAGCCCTGTTTTACCGCGAAGCTGCCCGGCTGCTGCGACCGGGTGGACGGTTGGTGATAGCCGAGTATATCCGCTATGGCCGGCCATTGAAAGCCCAGCAGGAAGCTTTACTGCACGACTGGCTGCACCGCTGGGCCATACCGGATATCGACAGTACGGAAGAGCACCGTATACATCTAGAAACAAACGGCTTTGCGGACATTCTCATCGAAGATTTTACACCCTATACTTTTATCTCCCTAAAGAACCTCTACGAGCTAGCCCGCCGCTGGCGTTGGGCGGACACCATACTCTACGGGATAGGTATACGCAAGCGGGCACAACACAATAATATCGTAGGAAGCGCCCGGCAGTTTGAAGCCCTGCGGGCGGAGGCTTGGCACTACGGGCTGATCACCGCCCGGAAAGCGTAAATTTGCCAATTCCCATACTTTGCCTATATTGGCTGAGTGGCAATCTACCACCCTTATGCGTATACAAAGACTGTTACTGGGGGCCTGCCTTTGCGGCCTGCTCGCTTGCGAATCCTCCCCGGACTCAGGTTCGCTGCCCATACCGACCTCCGTCGAGCAAGACAGCAGTTTGTATGCGGACGATGCCTATTTGCTGCGCAATGGCAAGGTAGCGGGCCGCCCCAAAATGACACAAGTTTATGAGCCGTACAGCCTAGACTCGCTCAATATCCCTTTCATCAATAACAAGTTGCTCAACGCGCTCAAACGGAACGAACGCTTACTGCATTTGACACAAGGCCGGCGCAACTACCGGCTGGGCAACCTCCGCGTCAACTACAAAGAGTTGCAGCAGACAGTAGACATCCTCAAGTCGTGGCAATTCACTAAGCCTTTGGGTTTGTCGCGCTATCTGGATGCTTACCAAATATGGGGGAACGACCGCTTTGGCAATGTCCGCTTCACCGGGTACTACACCCCCGTCATCAAAGTGAGCCGTACCCCAGACGAGACCTTCCGTTACCCCATCTATAGCCGGCCGCTAGACTGGAAAGGGCCGTTGCCCACCCGCGCGCAAATTGAATCCAAAGGTTTGCTGTCGGGAAAAGGCTTGGAACTGGCTTACGCCGCCGATAAGGTAGACATTTACTACATGCAGCTGCAAGGCTCTGGTTACGTCGAGTACCCGGATGGCAGCCGCGAGCTTTTTTCTTACAATGGTACCAACCGACACCCTTACCGCAGCATAGAAAAATACCTGCTGGGGCGTAAAGACCTCGATGTGCCAAGATTGTCGGTGGAAGGGATCAAATCCTTTCTGCGCGGCAAGCCCGAATTGACCGATACCGTTCTTTTTCAAAACCCTTCTTATACCTTTTTCATCCGCCGCCGGTCTGCTGCCCCGTCCGGAGCAGGTAATGTACCACTCACCGCGAACTACTCTATTGCCGTTGACCGTAGATACATACCGCTGGGTAGCTGCTTGCTAGCTGCTTTTCCTGTCTTTGACCATAAAAAACAGCGGGTGGTACGGCACGAGTACCGCATACTCGTCGCCCAAGATGTAGGGGGGGCGATTCGCGGCCCTGGCCATGTCGACTTTTACACCGGTATTGGGCAAGCGGCAGCCCGACAAGCAGGCAACCTCAATTCCTACGGCCAACTTTGGCTACTCCTGCCCAAGAAGAGCCGGCCGGCTTTCATCTCAAACAGCGCACAGTAGCAGAGGCGCACTGCGGCACCAAGCAACACATTATTTTTTTGGCATATGTTTTGTAGTACTGTAAATGAAAAACCTACAGCGTATGAGCCTTTATATTTTTTTCAAAAAACACTTGCCGTTTATTTTTAATATAACATTTATTTATAATATTTGCATAGCCGCAGCTGCCAACGCTGGCAGTTGCCGTCATTCAAGAACACACCAATTAGACGACCTATGCAATATCTCGCTTACGGGCGGGGATACGGCCTGTGCTCTTCATGCCGGTTCCTGTCTATTCCAGACTTCCCTCCCTAATATTATTTCCACCACATACTACCATTGGGCAAGTAAGCCTGCTGTCGAGCCCGCTCTAGCTTGTGCTCCGCGCGCAAGCCTGAAAGAGCTATGCTCCTGCTGCCTGAACGGATAAGCTAAAAGGGCCGATACGGAACGCCCCCCTACGCACTAAAGCTTGGTTGCTGTACAGCCAAGCCACTGGCCCTTCTATGCTGCTAACATCAGCTACACGTCACAGCTGAAACAGCCACTGCTATGCCCATACTGCTCGGTTAGCCCAAACACCTGACCGCAATACCCCCCCTATGACCTGTCGGCGCACTCGCTGCCCCGCCGGGAACACCCCCGCTATTTCCAAACTCAACAGCCGGCAAAGACCGGTACAAAACTAAGACTATCATGGCTCGTAATAAATCAAAAATCGAAACCATCATCATCGCTCTGATTCTCATCGTAGGCCTGACGGGCGCTTTTTTCATGTTCTCTGGCAATGACGAGGCTGCGGTTTCTCCGGGGCACTCCTTGGAGAACCCCTCAGCCGTATATCAAGTCTCTATGGTTGACAAGCGGTAAAAAAGTTGGGGGGACTCAACAAAGCAGCGTCTGCAAGGGTACTATTCTTAGAAGCATACCAATTTTATGGATAATGGTGCATCCATTTGCCCTAATATTTGTTACCCCATTGTCAATTTGGTAAATATCATTTTGAGTGCTTCTAACACAACCCTTGACGCCATGCAAAAAATGAAACACATACTGGAACGCTCTGCATTCGGAGTCTGCAATTACTTAGGCAACAAAATGGGGATAGCTTCCGCCCGCGTCCGGGTCTACTTCATTTACCTGAGTTTTGCCACGCTGGGCTCGCCGGTGATTCTGTACCTTTTCGTTGCTTTTTGGCTGAACGTGCGCAATTATATCCGCCGCAGCCGGTCTGTGATATGGCGCTAGGAACAACGCATTACTGCTGGAAGATGTACTGAATCATATTCGCCCCCATCTGCAAAGCTTTCAAACGTACAGCGGGCGGGTCGTTGTGCACATCCTCGTCTTCCCAACCATCGCCGATATCGCTTTCGTAGGTGTAAAAGCAAACCAATCGCCCCTCGTGCAGGATACCGAAGCCTTGCGCCGGCTTATCATCGTGCTTGTGCACTTTTGGAGGGCCGCTGTTGAAGTTGAACTTCTGGTGGTAAATTTCGTGCTCAAAAGGCAGCTCGACAAACTCTTTGTCCGGGAAGACTTTTTTCATCGCCACGCGTACATATTTGTCCATGCCGTAGTTGTCGTCAATGTGGAGGAAGCCGCCGCCTAGCAGGTAGTTGCGCAAATTCTCCGCTTCGGCCTCTGAAAAAACGACGTTGCCGTGCCCGGTCATGTGCACGAAGGCATAGTTGAACAGCTCGGCGCTGCCCACCGCCACTTCTTCGTACTCCGTATCAAAAGCTGTGTTGAGCTGGTCGTTGCAAAAACGGGCTAAATTGGGCAGTGCCGTAGGATTAGCGTACCAGTCGCCGCCCCCGTTGTACTTCAGCAGAGCCATTCTTAGGGAAGGCGGCGCGTCCTTTGTACCCTGCCAGGCAAAGGAAAACGACAGTACAACTGCCGAGCATAACAATACTAATAGCTGTGTCTTTTTCATATCGCTTAGTGGTTCATGAGTTGTATGGTATGGACGGCGACAAGCCCTGCCGTTTCCGTCCGCAGCCGGCTTGGCCCTAAGCTCACCGGCTGAAATCCCTTGGCGATGGCTGCATCCGCTTCTTCCGGGCTAAAGCCGCCTTCCGGACCAACCAAGATGCAAACATCTGTACCCGGCCGGTAGTTGTCTTTTAAGCTTCCCTTAACGCCTTGCCCCAAGTAGGCGATGTACTTTTCTGCCTGCGAAGGCGCCCCCTTAAGAAAATCAGTGAACGGCACCATAGGCTGCAAGCGGGGCAAGTAAGCCTTCAGCGACTGCTTGGTAGCAGAAAGCAACACTTTTTCCAAGCGGGCCGGCTTGACGACGCGCCGCTCGGAATGCGCACAGTACACCGGGGTGATTTCGTCTATGCCGATTTCCGTGGCTTTCTCTAGCAGCCACTCCAACCGGGAGTTGTTCTTCGTGGGTGCCACCGCCAAGT
>JAAAOU010000266.1 GCA_009908745.1 Bacteroidota bacterium | reverse complement strand
GGAAATTGGCGCTATCCCTAAAGGGTATTTGTACTTTGCGATTGCCTTCTCTTTATTCGTGGAGTTCCTGAATATGCGATTGCGAGCCAGCCGGAGGAAGAAGCCCGTGCAGCTGCATGGTTATGCGGAGGATGCGAAAAGGGAGGGGGTGTTGAACGGTGGATCGTAAGGTTCAATCAAAACGCACGCGGCACAAAATCCGCTTGGTTCACAATTGCCGCCGAGTCGCCTGTGGCGCGGATGACAAACAGCCCTTGGTTTTCCGCCATCTGCTCTGCTCCGGCGTCCGCTTGCAGGAAGGCCATGGCACCGTAGACGGTATTGGGAGCGTACCTTTTGACCCAAGTCTTGAAAGAGCCCATTTTGTCCACAAACCTCCGGACATGCTTAGGCTTGAGTGTGGTTTTGACCTCTACGACTACCACTTCTGGACCATTTAGGGCGAGGATGTCAAATTCGTAGTTTTGCCCTTTGTGGCTGCCTTTGACCCGGCGGGACGTCTGTTCTATCTCAATGCCGCGTTCCCGCAGAATGGGCACCAAGTCGCCTTCCACCAAGCTCTCCACCAAACGCCCCCACTGCGAGGAGAACATCCCGTACAGCTCGTTGAAGCGCTTGTCGAGTTTTCGGTCGGTCTCTTTGAATTGTTGGGCTGTCTCTTTGAATTTTTCGGTCAATAGGCGGTCGGTTTCTTTGAACCTGCGGTCGGTCTCTTTAAACCTGCGGTCGGTCTCTATCTGACTGCGTAAAAGGTCAGCCATCATCTGCTTGAGGTCTTGGATTTCTACTTCGACATTCATAAGCTGTTATTAAAATATAAATTTGTAAACGCCGACCGCCAGATTTTAGTTCCCGAGGTTTTTGAACACCCCAAGATGGAAAGCAAGAAGCGGACTTCCCGGTTGGGGTAGTCTAGGGTATAGAGGTCATCTTCCGGTTCTCTAATTTCGCGGAAGCTGTGTATGCCGAGTAAAGCCAGCAATCAATCCAACAACCCCTCCAGCAACCAATCCGCCAGCGCCTGCCGGTTGCTCTCCAGGATGATCCGCTGCTGATCGAAGGTATTGCGGATGTTAGCCAGTTCTATGTATACCGAGACAGGCTTAGTCTCGCGTAGCATGTGCAGGTCGCGGGAAGAGACCGTGCCGTGGTACTGGCCGTTGGCGCGGTATTTTTTGTACTTGTTTTTCAGTGCCCGGTGCAGCTTGAGCGCTTCCTTGCGGCTGTCGCGGCTATCGGGGTGGTAGTAGAAAAAGACATCCTTGCGTTCCCCTTTGTTGCGGGAGTCCACGTGCACAATGATGGTCATTTGCTCGGCCACCCCGGCTTTTTTGTTCTTTTCGTACAGCTCGTTGATGATGTTGGACCGCTGGAAGAGGCGGGGCTTCTGTTGGCGCATCATTTTGACGTTGCCCCACAGCACCTCGTCGTAGTCGCAGTCCAAGAACTTCTCTTTACGGATGCCGTCGTCGTCGCGGGTGATCATGTAAGCGGTAGCGCCGTGGGCCACGAGATTGCGGCACAAGCGGAGTGCTACGTCATAAGCATACTCGTCTTCGCAGAGCGAGTAGCTGCCGCGCCGCCCAATCGCGCCCGGGTCTGGCCCGCCGTGCCCGCTGACCACATAGTAGACTTTGCCTTTGAGCTTATTGCTGACGAGCGGGGTTTTGGCGTAGGCTTTGCCGAAAATAGGGAACTCCCGGCTGCCGCCACCGCCCGCATCTGCCGTCTCTTCAGGTTGGGCTGCCGCCACGGGCTCCGGGTCAGGGATGGAGAGGTCGGCTTTGGGGCAGTGCAATTCATGATAAGGCACCCACAGCACCCGGTCGCTTTTGAAGGATTTATCGCGCAGCTTCTTGTCCAGCATCCGCTCGTTGTACTCCTGTATGCGCACCGCCATATTCCAATCGTTGATACCGATGCTGGAGCGTATGGTGCTGCCGTTGAAGGTATAGACCATGATCGGCAGCTTGTACGTGCGCCCGACGATGAGCCGGGCGTTTTTTTCTAAGTCATTTAGGGCGTAAAACTGTTTGAAGTTGCAAGAGTAGTGGTCGAGCTCGTAACGGCGCAGCAAAGAGTAAATCCCATCGCCACGGACCGCTTTGACCTCGTAGTACTCGGCCGCAGCCGGCGAGGCGGCGTATAGCGGCTCTGCCATGAAGACAGACAGCACAGCAATATATAAAATCGGTTTCAGCATAGCCTCTTGGGTAAAGATGGCGAAAATATAGGCAAATTGGCCCGCATGGGCAATTATTTTCCCTGCCGAACCGGTGGACTCGTACAACGGGTTTGGGCGAATGCCTGATGCATGGGCTTGCCGATATACCGGCACAGGTAGGCCGGCTTGGCCCCGTTTTGCCTTAGCTCTCGATCGGGAAAACCTTTCGTTGTCGGTATATACAGCTGAAGAGGGGCTTTGGTTGCTGCTATAGGGAGGATATGAAGCGGCACAACAGCGGTTCGGCTCAGCCGCGGCAAAGCGGCCACAAGAAAGAGCCGCGCTGCGTACTGCCAAAGTCCGCGCAATCTATTACTTTTACCGCATGAGACTTTTGAGCGAAATCGGCCTGCTATTGGGTAAAGACATCCGCTTAGAGCTGCGGTCCAGTTACGCGATCAGCGGGATATTGCTGTACGTTTTTTCCACCATATTCATTGTGTACACGGCTTTCCAGCGGGTACAACCCGATGTCTGGAACGCCCTGTTTTGGATCATCATCCTATTCGCATCCATCAGCGCGGTGGTCAAAAGCTTTGTGCAGGAAAGCAGCCGGCAAGAGCTGTACTACTACAGTTTGGTCAACCCTATAGCCATATTGCTGTCCAAAGTGCTGTACAATATCCTGTTGCTGTCGCTGCTCAGCCTGCTCACTTGGCTGGGCTTCAGCTTCGTGGCGGGCAACCCGGTCAAGGAGACGGGCCAGTTTTTCCTCATCCTTTTCCTGGGGGCGATGGGCTTTTCCATCACCTTTACTTTCGTCTCGGCAATCGCTGCCAAAGCCGACAGCAGCGCCACCCTGATGGCGATCCTAGGGTTCCCCCTGATTATCCCGGTATTGCTCACGCTTATCAAATTGTCCGCCAACGCCCTGCGGCTGCTGCGGGACACGGGTATCGACAAAGATATTATGATCCTGCTGTCGATTGACCTGCTGCTGCTGGGGGTGGCCTTGGTGTTGTTTCCTTATCTTTGGCGGGATTGAGGGGTTTGGAAGTGGGAAGTCGGAAATTGGAAGTGGGAAATTGGAAGTGGGAAATCGGAAATTGGAAATTGGAAGTGGGAAGTGGGAAGTGGGAAGTGGGAAATCGGAAATCGGAAATTGGAAATTGGAAATTGGAAGGCGGTCTCCTTCGCTCTGCTCCCGACAGCTGTTGGGACGGCGGTCAGTGGAAGCTTGCCCTGAAGGGGGATGATCAAAGGAGTCCTTCGGGCTTGGCTAACCGGCCCGCTAACTTTTCAACTTTTGAACCTTAGAACTTTTCAACGACCGGCTTGGGAGGTGGGAAGGCGGAAGGAAAAAGACTTGACAAGTTTCCGTGGCGGAGACCTTGTCAAGTCTAAGACAAGCAAACAAAAAGCAAACGCTAGAATACAATGACAAACTCATCCTACAAAGTAGCCGTATTAGGGCCCATCCCTTACGACCATATTACCACGAGTAAGCAGCAAGAAATCGTCAAATACGGTTGTGTGACCCACCCGGTCATTGGCCTGGCCCGGCTGCTGGGCCGGGAAGGGAAGGTCATGCCGGTTACCCACGTCCGGCGTAAGGATGAGCAACCGGTGCGGGAGTTGCTGGGCGCTTACGATAATATTGATTTGAAAGGCGTGTACGCGCACCTTGACCAGGGTAATGTGATACAACTCCGCTTCTTGGACCAAAACAACCGGTTGGAGAAGCAGACCGCTTTCATGCCCCCCATCCGGCCGGAAGATGTCGCGCCGTTTATGGAAGCCGATATTTTCGTGGGCGTGCCCATTTCCGACTACGAGGTGCCGCTGGAGACACTTCGCTATATAAAGGAACACCGCAAGCCAGAAGCGCTCACTATCTTCGACGCCCACGGGCCGACCACTACGGTGACGACCACGGGCGACCGACTGCGCCGGTTTTGGGTAGAACGCGATCAGTGGCTGCCCTACATCGATGTGCTGAAAATGAATATCGAAGAAGCGGGCTGCTGCTGGTTCCAAAAGGAATTCAAGCCGGAAGATTTGCAACGCGATTACCCAGAGCTGTCCGAGGAAGAAATGGCCGCTTTTGCCCACCACGCTTTGGAGCGGGGGGTCAGATCAGTGATTATCACCTTGGACGAGCGGGGGTGTATGGTATACGCGATGCCGGGCGGGCAATTCAGTGCTACTTTCGTACCCTCCGTGCCCGTGGAGGAAGTGATTGACACCACGGGGTGCGGCGACTCCTTTGCCGGGGGCTTGGCCTACGGGCTGCTGGATGGCAAGGAAAACTTTGTCCGCGCTGCGCAGTACGCCAACGCCCTCGGTGCCATGCGCACGCAAGGGGTGACTTTCGAAGTGTTTCTCGGCCGGGAGGAGACGGAATACATGCTGCGCAAACACTACGGAGAAAACGCCCAGCCATGAGCCTAAGCGAGCCAATGCGGGCCTACATGCAGCAAGCCGGCTGGCTATCGCCGGATACCCGCTATTTGTTGGCGGTGAGCGGCGGGCTGGATTCTTGCGCTATGGCAGCGCTGTTTGCCGAATTGGGGCTTGAGGTGGGGCTTGCGCACTGCAATTTCCAGCTCCGGGGCGAGGCAGCAGACAAAGATGCTCAATTCGTGCGCGATCTGGCGAATGCTTTAGGGGCGCCCTTTTACTTGGCGACTTTCGATACAGCGGCTTACGCCAAACAGCAGGGCTTGTCTGTCCAAATGGCAGCCCGGGAGCTGCGCTACGATTGGCTGGAAGGAACGCGGCGGGATAAGGGCTACACCTATATTGCTACCGCCCACCACTTGGATGATTCCATAGAAACGCTCCTATACAATATGACGCAGGGCTGTGGTATCCGCGGCCTGCACGGCATCCCGTCGGCGCAGGGGCCGGTCATCCGCCCGCTTTTGTTTGCTGAGCGGCGGGAAATTGCGGCCTACGCCAAACAGCAGGGCCTGGCATACCGGGAGGACCACACCAATGCCGAGACCAAGTACCGCCGCAATTTCCTGCGTCATAAGGTCATACCCTTGCTGCGGGAACTCAATCCTAATTTCGAGCAGACCATGGCGGCTAACATCCACCGCTTTCGCGAAACCGAGTACCTCTACCAGCAGATGGTGCGGCAGGTCGCCCAAGAAGCCATTCTCGAGCAGATGCCCCGCTTCCGGCTGAGTATCCCGGCTTTGCTGAAGCACCGCCCCGCCCTCGGCAGCCTGCTTTACGAATTGTTGCAGCCCTATGGGTTCAATACTGCACAGGTGCAGGATATCGCTTGGGCCTTGTCTGCACCGGCAAACGGGCAGCAGTTTTTTAGTACAGATTACCAATTGCTGATCGACCGGGAAAACATCATCGTGGAGGAACGGGCCGAGTCAGAAGAGGCGGTTTATACCATCACACCGGACTCGACCTCAATCCGGCTGCCAGAAGGCAGACTGGGCCTTCATCGCGCCGAAGGGCAACCCGATCGTTTTTCTGCAGACCCCAACCAGGCCATACTCAGCGCGGAAGCCTTGGAGTTCCCGCTTACGCTGCGCCGTTGGCAGGCCGGCGACCGTTTTCAGCCTTTCGGCATGGGCGGGCAGCACCAGAAGCTGCAAGATTTTTTCAATAACAATAAAGTTTCCCGGTTCGACAAAGCGAAAGCTTGGGTGCTGGAAGACCAATCCGGCCGCATCGCTTGGCTGGTAGGTTATCGCATTGGCCACGAATTTCGCTTGACACCGGACAGCAAGGCGCATTGGGTTTTGAAATATGAGCCGCATTGAAGAACTTGCAACAAAAACCGGTCGACATGACAAAAACCTATCTACTTTGCTTATCCATCAGCTTGTTGCTGGGTACGGCGCTTGCTGCCCAAGACATAAATGTCCCGCAGACGCATCACCCATTGATCACGAAACGCACCGCTAGCTGGTGCCCCAAGTGCGGAGGCTACGGCTGGGAGTTGTTCCGCAACCTGCTCAACGATAATAGTAATGAAGCGCTCGTCTTGGCGGCCCACTACGGCGGCAGTGCTTATGAGAACGCCGTATCCACCGACTTGGTCGCCGAATTGGGTGGTTTTGGACAGCCCTTGTTTTTCTTGAATACAACCGACTTGGGCGTAACCAGCTCCAATATCGATCAGGTGCGGCAGGACGCGCAGGGGCAGGTGGATCAAATCAATGCCGAATTTCCCACTGCCCAGACCGGCCTGCTGGCCTACCCGGACGCCATGGCGGAAGAATTGGTCATTCGTACCAAAACCCGCTTTTTCGAAGAGACCGCGCAGGAGGTCCACTTAGCCGTGTACTTGATCCAGCCCAGTTTCATAGGCACGCAGTCCGGGCAAAGTAGCGATGCCGAGCACAAGAACTTGCTGCGCATGGCGGTAGGTGGGAATACTTTTGGCGAAAGCCTCGGGGATGCTTTTCCGGAAGGGGAGGAAGTCGAGCGCGAATACAGCGTGAGCTACAGCGACCTGCAAAGCGCCGGCTTCGATGAGCTGTCTAGTTTGGGAGACAGTTCCCTGATTGTCGGTGCTGTACTCTGGACGGGCGAAAGCGGTAACCGCAGCGTCTTGAATACCAACCATGTACGCGAAACTACCCTGACCCGTGTGCAATCCCCAGCCTCCGTGCAGGCCTTCGAGCTGTTCCCGCTTCCCGCTGCCGATCAAGTCACGGTACGCCTAGAGCTGGAGGAAGCTTGGCCACAGGCACAATTGCAGTTGGTCGATGCGCAGGGCCGCCTGCTGCGCCAGGTATTTCAGGGCGAATTGCCCAACGGTATGCAGACTTTCGAGCTACATCGTGCTGATTTGCCCGCTGGGCAGTATTGGCTGCGGCTGACGGATGGAGCGCGTGTGGCGGTAAGGGCGTTGGTGTTTCGGTAAGGAAGGGGGGCGAACCAATTTCTACTCTATTGCTGTTGTTATAAAGCAGTGTAATTTAAAATAAATGGCATGATAGCTATCGAAGAGCCCATAGGGAAATTTATAGCCTTAGCCAACTTGGAGCAAAACCTTGTTGTCACAACAGCTATTAGGCAAGATGTTGCTAATCTAGTAGACTTGATAAAAGTCAGGATCAAGGATAGATCGGTGCAGGAAGTAGCTGACACTTTACGGGAGGAGGTCTTTGAATTGCGTATTGAATTGATAAAGTGGTTAGCCAACTCCAATAGCAATATCAATGACTATCTTGAAACGCTGAACAATCATATATCAGTCAATCTGCAAATGGCACCCTATTCGAACTTAGCCGAAGCGGTATCAGTCGTGCTCATGGGCTATGAAAACATCGTGCGCCCCGCTGTGCAGTCCCTTGAGCCATCTACATTAAGGGAACTTAACGGGGTTGTAAACGGCCCCCTTGAATACGATACCTTCAAAGTACTAGCATTGCATCCTTCTCCTCAAGTAAGTTATTTGAAAAGCTGGGTAGATGCTTCTTTGCATCTAGAGATTGGAGTTATTGTAGCCCATTTAGTACTTACGGATCAGATCGGCATCTCTAAGAAAAGGATAAAATCAGAATTGATTGATTTCTTGTATCGTTCGATCACTAGATTCGGTGCGTATTCTATTTTTACCCGCTTTTGGTCACCTGATGCGGAGGATCATTCGAATTTGACAAATAGTATGAAGATACAAGCGGCTACCCTGGAGATGGACAACAAGTCATTTCATGCAACCTCTAAAGAAGGGTTGTTTAAAATGATTAACAGCTAGCAATGTATCCCATCCATTTAAGTGGAAAAGCTGTAGAGGATATTCCTCGCTTGAAAAAGGAAAATCCCAAGTATCTTGCCAAGCTTTGGGAGCTTGTTCTTGATATATTTGACAGCCCGTTTGACGGAAAGGGCAAGCCGGAGCCACTAAAAGGCGACTTGCAAAACTGGTGGTCGAGAAGAATAACCCACAAACACCGGTTGATTTACAGAATTAAGGACGACAACTTAGAAATTGCCTCTTGTTATGGGCACTACAGCGACAAGTAGCGCACAATTCAAACCAAGACAATGGCGAAATAATCCCTATGCGTATAGAACTAGACTTACTCCGCTTCAAAGACCAACTGCAGGTCAAACGCGAGGACGATAAAAGGCTTATCTTCGACCCGGTACGCAAAAAATGGCTAGTGCTGCAGCCCGAAGAGATGGTACGGCAGCTTATGGTCTGCTACCTGCTGGAGGTCAAGGGCTACCGCAAAAACCGGCTAAGTGCCGAGCGGGGCCTGAAAGTCAACAGCCTGCAGGGGCGTTTTGACCTGTTGGTGTACGACGAGGACGTAGCGCCTTACCTGCTGGTCGAGTGCAAAGCGCCGCAACTCGAGCTCAGGCAGTCTACCTTCGAGCAGGCAGCTTGGTACAACACCACACTACGGGTCCCTTACCTGATGGTCACCAACGGGCGGGACAGCTACTGCTGCGCCATGGATTACGAGGCCAAAGACTACCGCTATCTGGATGCTGTGCCGGAACCCGTATAAACCGCCGGGCAATATCTCTTGTTCCTAGAACTGAATCAGCTCTGACCAAATTTATATGAAAAACGAAACCATCTTAGTCACAGGGGCCAACGGGCAAATCGGTACCGTCCTTACGCAAGCCCTGCGTGAGCATTACGGCGAAAGCCGGGTGATCGCCACCGATATCCGTGCCCCGCAACACGACGACCCTAACTTTCAAACGCTTGATGTGCTGGACCAAAAAGCACTGATGGATATAGCTAAAAAGCGGGGGCTTACCCAAATTTACCATCTGGCAGCCATACTTTCCGCCAAGGGGGAGCAAAACCCTAAATGGGCCTGGGAGGTCAACATGTCAGGCTTGTTCAATGTGCTGGAAACCGCCCGCGAACACAAGCTACGGGTTTTCAGCCCTAGCTCTATCGCAGTGTACGGCGGGCAAACACCGAAAGTGAATACCCCACAACACGCCGTGCTGCAGCCCGAAACGGTCTACGGCATCAGCAAAGTCGCCGGCGAGCACTGGAGCAAATACTACTTCCAAAAATACGGCGTGGACGTACGCTCCGTACGCTACCCCGGTATCGTCGGCTACCAATCCCTGCCCGGCGGCGGCACAACAGACTACGCCGTCGATATCTACCACTACGCGGTAAAAGAGGAAGCTTACCCCTGCTTTCTCGCCCCGGACACTCGCCTGCCGATGATGTATATGGACGATGCCATCCGCGCGACGCTGGAAATCATGCAGGCCCCCGCCGAACAGATCAAAGTGCGTACCTCTTACAACCTGGCAGGCATGAGCTTCACGCCCGCAGAAATTACGGCCGCTATCCGCAAACAACGCCCCGGTTTTGACATTGATTATGAACCGGACTTTCGGCAGCAAATTGCGGAAAGTTGGCCGGAAAGTATAGATGACAGCGCTGCCCGCACAGACTGGGGCTGGAAACCGGCCTTCGACCTCGACGCTATGACCGAGCAGATGCTGTCCCATTTGGAAACCTATTATCAGGAGCAGGTTAACGTATAGGCTGCTTCCTTTCTAGACTCAATAAAATATACCTACATGTTTGACAACGTAGAGCCCGCTCTGGAAAAAGAATTGGGCGAAATCAAAGAAGCCGGATTGTATAAAGAAGAGCGTGTCATCACCACCCCACAGTCGGCGGCCATTAAGACTAAAAGCACAGGGGAGGTGCTCAACTTCTGCGCCAATAATTACCTAGGGTTGTCGTCCCACCCTGACGTCATCAAAGCGGCCAAGGACGCCATCGATACCCACGGCTTTGGCATGTCTTCTGTGCGCTTCATTTGCGGTACGCAGGACATCCACAAAGAGCTGGAGCAAAAGATTGCGGACTTTTTGGGCACAGAAGACTCCATCCTGTACGCTGCGGCCTTTGATGCCAACGGCGGCTTGTTCGAGCCCCTGCTCGGCAAGGAAGATGCCATCATTTCCGATGCGCTGAACCACGCTTCCATCATCGACGGTATCCGGTTGTGCAAAGCGGCCCGCTACCGCTATAAGCATAGCGATATGGATGACCTGGAAGAAAAGCTCAAGGAAGCGCAGTCGGCCCGCCGGCGCATGATCGCCACGGACGGGGTTTTCTCCATGGACGGCGATATTGCCCGCCTGGATAAAATCTGCGACTTGGCGGATAAATACGACGCTATGGTGATGGTAGACGATTGCCACGCTACCGGCTTTATCGGCAAGACCGGCCGCGGTACGCACGAGCACCACGGTGTGATGGACCGGGTAGATATTATCACCGGCACCTTGGGCAAAGCGCTCGGCGGCGCATCCGGCGGCTTTACGGCAGCGAGCGAAGAGATCGTGGCTATGCTGCGGCAGCGCTCCCGCCCGTACTTGTTTTCCAATACCTTGGCTCCCGCTATCGTCGGGGCTTCTATCAAGGTGTTGGACGTGCTGAGCGCTTCTACTGACCTGCGCGACAAGCTGGAAGCGAATACCAAGTACTTCCGCGAGCAAATGACAAAAGCCGGCTTTGACATCCTGCCCGGCGAGACGCCCATCGTGCCTATTATGCTGTACGACGCCAAGCTGTCCCAAGAGTTTGCTAACCGACTGCTGGAGGAAGGCATCTATGTTATCGGCTTTTTCTATCCGGTAGTGCCGAAAGGCAAAGCGCGTATCCGCACGCAGCTGTCCGCCGCGCACGAGCGGGAGCATTTGGACGAAGCGATCAATGCATTTGTGAAGGTAGGAAAGGAGCTCGGGGTGATTTAAGCCGGGCGGTGCTGTGATGCCGTACTACCGATGGTAAGACAAGCCTGTCCGGCAGCTCGAACCGCGCCGGACAGGCTCTTTTTTGTAGCTTTTCACAACCTACTGCTGCCGGCGAAAGCGCTTCAAGAGGTCACTCAAGTATTGGCCAGCTGCTTCTCTGCCGCCCAGCCCGAAGGCTAATGCAAAAGCCACTGCCAGCGCGCCGATGGTCAGGCCGAAAGCCAGATTGACGATCTCCTGCGCAATCCCCATAGTGCTGAGCCCCAATGCCAAGAAGATGAAGAGCACCGCCAGGCGGACGATGGTGCCCAGCCAGAGGTTGTCTTCGGACGACACCATAGCCTCTTTGGCCAGGTTGGCGAGGAAATTTCCGATGGTTAAAATCACCAAACCAAAGAAAACCCGGCCAGCTATAGAGAATACTTCATTGAGGATGTCCGTCAGCTGTGCTAAATTGAGCTTTTCGGAAGCCGCTATTATACCAGAGAACAAGATGAAGAAAAAAGCGATGTTGCCCAATAAAGCCGACAAGGACCGCTCCTGTCCGATGACCGTATTGAGGCCCAGTTCACTCGTCAACTGGTCGGTGCCCAAGCCTGCGAGCAGACGGCTGAGCAACTGCGTGATGTAGCGGCCAACGACGTAAAACACAGCCAAGATTACGGCTGCGGAAATGATCTGCGGCACGGCATCCAAGAATTGGTGGAACATATCAGTGGCAGGCTTCGAAACCGCCTCGATTTTCAGCGCGTCGATCGCTGCAATGAGTACTGGGATGAACACAGCCACGAAGGTGATCTGCTTGATGAGCTTAGCTAAGTCGAGGCTGCCCTTCAGGCCAGCTTTTGCCGAGAAATCCTGCAGCCGGTCCGCCGCGAACCCGACCGCTTCGCTGGCGATGCGGGCGATGACGTAGCCCGCAAAGCCGATGACTCCCGCCGCTACCAGATTGGGCAGGAATGCCAAAAATTTATCCAGCATATTGGATAGAGGGTCCAATACGCCCTGTATGCCCATCATGTTCAGTACAATCAAAAGTACAAAAACGACGACCAGGTAATAGGCGAGCTTGGCTATGAACTCGTCGATTTTAAACGCGCCATCCATCTTCTTAGAAACTCGCTCGTCGAGCTTAGTGCGCCGGAACAATAAGAGCACCAAGCGTTTGATGCCAGCGGCTAGTATTAAGCCCACCAACAGCACAACGACCGCTCCAAGGATGCCTGGTAAGATTTGCCCAACCTGTTCGGTAAGTACTGCTGTCAAATTTTGTAAAAAATCCATAAGTAAACTTGCTATTTAAGGTTTATAAATAAATCGGATACTTTTATACCTGTTGCTCGGTTGCTCTGCTGTTGTGGACGTATCATGCGGATTAGGTCACAATATCTGTGTAACGTGCATGGCGGAAGCCGGCGGATGGGGAAGGGCAGTTGATTAATTAATATTGCAATATTGCAATGTGTCAAAACTACACTGCGCCCGGCTTTTGCATCCCGCCCGGCCTGGGGATGCCGGTCGGGGCGACACCCGCTCTTGCCGAGCGGGGCTTGAAAGCTTGCCTGCGGTGCATGGCGGAGGCTGGCGGACGGGTAAGGGCGGTTGATGGAACAATATTGCAATATTGCGATGTGTAAAAAACTGCGCTGTGCCCGGGTGAAGCTGACGGGGTTGATTGTTTGATGCTGCGTAACGTCTGCTAAGCTCACTGCCTTTGCCATCATGCCATTGCTTTTGTGGGGTCAAGTTAGGTTTTGACCACTGCTCAATTTAGGGTCATTCGCCGCCAATTACTAAAGTCCCAACTTGGTCTATTATTGCCTATAAAAATTATGCTATCTTCGCGGTATTTCAAACCATGGACCCCATGATAAGAGCATGTATTTTCGACTTGGACGGTGTGATTGTAGACACAGCCAAGTACCATTTTATAGCTTGGCGCCGGCTGGCTAATGAGCTGGGATTTGACTTCTCCGAGGAAAAAAATGAGCAATTGAAGGGCG
>JAAAOU010000415.1 GCA_009908745.1 Bacteroidota bacterium | reverse complement strand
GATGTCGCCCGCCGTGATCGTGATGCTCGCCGGGTTGAACACAAAGTCCTCCACGAATACCGTGTGCACCGTGCTGCTGCCCGTGCTCGCGGCCAGGTTGGTGATCGAGCACGGGATGCTGCAGTCCATGGTCGTCACGCTCGTGCTCGCCGTGCAAGCAGGGTCGGCTATGTCCGTTACTGTTATGTCGTGCGCCTGGCCGTCGCCCGCTACGTCCACCGTCACCGTCGTCGTGCCGCTGCCGCCGTAGGCGTACGTGCCTTCCACCGTGCCGTCCACCGAAAGCTCGAAGCCCGCAGTACCGCCGTAACCTCAACCGGCACCGTGCCGTTGCTGCAGCCGCCGGCCTCCTGCGCGCTTACGCTCAAGGAGCAGGTCGAAGCATTGCAGTCCGGCGTAGTGACTGTTGTGGAGGCACTGCAATTTGGATCATCTACATCTTGAACGATGATAGTGTGGGGCTGACCGTCACCTGCAACCTGTACCGCGACACTGTTATTGCCGCTCGCATCATAGGGGTAGGTCCCTTGACTGTTTCCATCCACCAAGACTTCATACCCATTAAATCCACCCCCTTGTTCATTAAAGGTTACCGTTACTTGCACCAGTCCGTTGGTACAATCTGCTTGCACCGTGATCGTACCGGCCATGCCCTGCCCGCCCGGGCCGCCGTGCGGGATGCAGTAGTAGCCGTGCACGCCCGCCGAAAGCTGCGGCGACTGGTACGTCGCACCGGTGCCCAGCAGGCCGCTGTCCCAGCTGTCTGGGCCGGTGGTCGCATCCGAGGTGGTCGTGTGGTCTACCGCGCCGGTCCACTCCCACTCTACTATATCACCAGAACTAATCGTGATGCTTGCGGGATTGAACACAAAGTCTTCTACGAATACGGTATGTGTAGTATTGCCGCCGGTTGAGGCAGAAAGGTTGCTAATGGAGCACTGTACGCTACAGTCCTGCGTAGTCACAGTGGTCGTCGCACTACAAGCAGGATCGGCGACATCAATAGCCTCGATATTATGTGCCTGGCCATCCCCCGTAACATTTACAGTGACAACGGTAGTCCCTGAGGGGTTATATGGAAATGGGCTATTGGGGTCCAAGACGCCGTCTACGAAGAGGTCAAAACCAGAAGCACCGGGGTTGACCGCTTGAACGCTGACATCAACAGGTACCTGATTGGACGCATTGCAACCTCCATTTTGCTGAGCGGAAAGGGTAAGGCTGCAAGAGGGCGCAGCCCCACAGTCCGGTGCCAAAAAATCGCGGCTTACCACACAGCTAGGGTCAGCCACATCCTGTACTTCTATTACGTGGTTTTGCCCGTCACCGGCAATCTGTATGCTCTGTGACTGCGGCCCCGTCCCATTATAAGAAAAAGGGCTACCGGGCTGTGCGACACCGTCTACCAAGAGGTTGTAGCCTGCCGGGTCGGCTACGGTAGTCGTAAAACTTACAATCACTGTAAATTGACCGGAAGGGGGACAATTAGCGACGATAGTACCTGACATACCCGTACCGCCCGGGCCGCCGTGCGGAATGCAGTAGTAACCGTGTACCCCTGGGTTTTTTATATTTACATCGTAGGTGGACCCTAAGCCGATCACCCCGGAGTTCCAACTGTCCGGCCCCGTCGTCGCATCAGAGGTAGTCGAGTGGCCATCGCCCACCCATTGAAAATGGACGACATCACCAATTTCGATGGTCGTGCTTTGAGGGGCGAAGAAGTCATCCCCTACATCCACGGTATGCGTTATTCCTGCCGCGATGTTGACGCTCATGCTGGACAAAAAGCAGTTGCTGGTACAGTCGGGTGCTTGAAACGTTTGCGTAGCCGAACAGGTGCCCACATCCTCCGACTGTGCGGTGACCGTGTGTATTAAACCATCACCAGGAACGGTTGTATTCACCGTTACAGGCGCATCATCGTCAATATCAAAGGGACTACCCGGAAGCAAACCGCCATCGATGGAGATATTGATTTCGTTAGCGGCATCGTAGGGGTCTGAAACGGTAATCGTTACTGGTACTTCATCGTTGGCGTCACAATCGCCTACGTCCACGGAGAGTTGGAGCACGCATATTTCAATTTCCACGCAGTGGGTAGCAGTACAACCGCTTGCGGTCGTAATGGTGAGACATACATCATAGCTGTCCGGGTCCGGAAACGTGTGGGTGGGGTTTTGCTCAGTGGAAGTCGTGCCGTCACCGAAATCCCACAACCAATCGGTGATAGGATCCCCGGCGGCCGTCGTAGATTCGTTGGTAAAGTCTATGGTGAGGTCGGTTTCGCCGAAACTGAAGTCAGCCTCGCATGTTTGAGCGTAAAGGGAGGGGATAGCCAAGCAAAACACTACGAAAAGCAGTACGGGTGATTTCATTGCAAATAGTTGTTTTCTGTTTGATGGCGTTAAAATAGAGTAAGCTTTCCACTTGGGAAGAACTGAACTTGCTGAACTGGAAGATTATACAACTGAACCGGAAATTTGCACCTACGCCCTATTTGCGTTACTTTCCGACGTATTCAAACGACTGAATGTGAACACCCAAAAATTACGTACCCTCTTTGCTGCGCAGCGCCTGGCCTTGGTCGTGGGCGTTGCCTTGCTCATCGTCAAGCTATTGGCGTGGTGGTGGACCAATTCGAACGCCATTCTGACAGACGCGCTAGAGAGTATTATCAATGTGGTAGCCGCCGGGATGGGATTGTACAGCCTGTGGCTTTCCGCTCAGCCCCGCGACCGCAACCATCCCTACGGGCACGGCAAGGTAGAGTTCATTTCGGCTGGGGTGGAAGGGGCGCTGATTATGCTGGCGGGCATTAGCATTTTGGCGAAAGCCAGTTACAATATCGCTTACCCGCAGACCATCAGCCGTTTGGACGTCGGCCTCATTATTACGGCTGTGGCCGGGGCGATCAATTACCTGCTCGGCTGGTACCTGCAGCGTCAAGGGCGGGGGAGCCATTCCATCGTGCTTGTGGCCAGCGGTGCGCATTTGAAATCCGACGCCTATTCTTCTGCCGGGCTGGTACTGGGCCTGGGGTTAGTGTGGGTGACGGGCTCGCCGGTGCTGGACAGCCTTTTGGCATTGGTATTCGGCGCGATCATTATTTACACCGGCATCCGGCTGGTGCGGGAATCTGTGGCGGGCATCATGGACGAAGCGGATTATCAGCTCATACGTGAGATGGTAGAGGCTTTGCAGGCCGCCCGGCAGGACGACTGGATTGATGTACACAATTTTCGGGTCATCAAGTACGGCTCGACTTTGCATATTGACTGCCACATCACCTTGCCTTGGTATTACACGGTGGATCAGGCACACGATGAGGTCAAGGCCTTCGAGCGGGTGCTGGAGGACTTCAGCAGTGCGCCGGTAGAATTGTTTGTGCATGTGGACCCCTGTGAGCCGCCGGAGAACTGCCGGCTGTGCCCGCTCGCCGACTGCCCGGAACGCCAAGCGCCGCAGCAGGAACGCATAGTGTGGACCTTGGACAATATTATGAAGGACCAGAAGCACGAAATTTGATAGCTTTGCGCAAAACAATACGCCTTGCGACTACAGTCCTTCAAGCTTACTTACTTCAAAAACTACGACTTCCAAGAAGTGGAGTGCGCGGAGGGCCTGACCTGTTTCATCGGCCAAAACGGCATGGGTAAAACCAACTTGCTCGATGCGATCTACTACCTGTGCATGGGCAAAAGCTACTTCAACGTACCGGATAGCCTGATTGCCAAACACGGGGAGGGTTTCTTCCGAGGGGCAGTTTGAACGGGAAGGTAAGCGGGAGCGCATCGTCGCCAAGGTGATCCCCCGAAAGAAGAAAGAGCTGGAGCGCAATGATGTGCCTTATCAGCGCTTGTCGGAGCATGTGGGGCTGTTGCCCGTGGTGATGATTGCCCCCGATGATACTTATCTAGTGAGCGATGGCAGTGAGGCGCGCCGCAGTTTTCTCGACAATACGCTTTCGCAAATTGACAATGCCTACCTCCATCAGCTGATTGCCTACAACAAGCTGCTCAAACAACGTAATGCCCTGCTCAAACAGTTTGGTGAACAAGGCCGCTACGACCGGGCTATGGTGGAGGTGTACGATCAACAAATGCTAGCTCCGGCACAGGCGATACACGAAGCACGTACGGCCTTTATGCAGGGTTTCCAACCGCTGGTGCAGCAGGCGTACGCCCAAATTTCCGGGGAAGCAGAAAGCATAGATTGTACCTACCGTTCTAAGCTTACCGATACGCCCTTTGCCACCCTTTTGGCGGAAGCCGCGGAAAAGGACCGCATCCTGCAGCGTACTACCGTAGGTATACACAAAGATGACTTGGTCTTTGAAATTAGCGGGTATCCGCTGAAGCGCTTTGCCTCGCAGGGGCAGTTGAAATCGTTTGTGCTGTCGCTCAAGCTGGCGCAGTACCAAGTGCTGCGGGAAGAGAAAAAGGTGCCCCCGTTGCTGCTACTTGACGATATTTTCGATAAATTGGACGGGCAACGGGTGACGCAATTGCTGCAACTGCTGCAACAGCAAGCCTTCGGGCAAGCATTTATCACGGACACGGACGAGACACGGCTGTCCGCCATCATCCGCGAAACGGGGCAGCCCTTCCTGAAGTACCGCATCACACAGGGGCAAGCCGAAAAAATAGACTGACATGGAAGAACGGGGCAACAATCAGGTGACACTCAAGGAGGCGCTCAAAGCCATGATCGAGCAGTACCGCATCAAAGGCAAGCTGCATCAAAGCCGCATCCGCAACCAATGGGAGCAGATGATGGGGCCGACTATAGCGGGCTACACCAAGGACATCAAGCTGTACAAAGGCAAGCTCTATATCACGATCGAATCGGCCGCGCTACGGCAGGAATTGAGCTATGGCAAGGATAAAATCAAGCGGCTGCTGAATGAGGAGCTGGGGGAACAGGCGGTGAAGGAAGTGGTTATACGGTAAAACACTTGTGGTGTTAGCCAACCTGGAAAGACGCTCTTCCTTCGGTCGCGCCCCGTCAGGGTAAAACCTTCTTTCATCCGCCGCGAGGCTGGCCTACCCTACAGATCCCCCAATTGCGGCTGTATGACCAGCTCCTCCACCACCGCATTAGCCGGCAGGGCGTAGGTATTCCAGACTGCTTCCGCGACTTCTGCGGCCTGCAGCAACCGGCCTTCGGGCAATTCGGCGCCTTCCCAGGTAGCGGACCAAGTGGGGCCAGGCAGCACAGCGGTGACCCGTACGCCACGTTCCTTGAGCTCCATGCGCAGCGCGTCGTTGAGTGCCTGCATGGCGAATTTGGTGACGGAGTAGGATGATTTGCCAGGGTAGACCCGGCGGCTGGCTACCGATGCGAGGTTGAAAATGTGGCTTTTGCCGGATAGTAAGGGGGCTATACCTTTTGACAAGTAGTAGGGGGCAAACAGGTTGACCCGCATCATCTGCTCCAGGGCTTCGTCCGGTTCCGACAACAGCTCGCCGGGCAGGTATAGGCCCGCGTTGTTGACGAGCAGCTGCCAATTGTTGCTTTGGGCGGACAATTGCTCGACCAGCCGCTTGGCTTGCGACTTTTCCGACAGATCGCAGGGGTATACAAAAATAGTACAAGCGGGGGCAGCGGCCTTTAATTTGGATTTGGCGGCTTCCAAGCCAGCGGGGTCGCGTGCGACAAGCGCCAATTGAGCACTTTGGGGGGCAAATCGTTCAGCTACAGCCCGGCCGATGCCTTTGGTCGCGCCGGTTATAATCACATTAGGTTGCATGAAAGGCAAAACGACACGGAAAGCCTCTTTGTTTCGGTTGCTTTAGAGAAGAACTTTTAGCGTTCCTATAAAACTTTACCCGGCTTCCCGCTTTTTACTCTAAACCTTCTACATTTGCGCAGTTATATACCGTACTGAACCGAACTTATGTTTTTAAAGAATATATTCTACCATTTTGGGCGCTACGTCATGATGCTGGGCACGGCCATATCCCGGCCGGAGAAAATCTCCATGTATTATAAAGAGACGATGCGGCAGATGAATGACATCGGCATCGGCTCGCTGTTTATTGTGTGCCTGATCGCTGTGTTTATCGGGGCGGTTACGGCTGTGCAGTTTTCCTACCAGCTTGACGGCACGCTGGTGCCCGTTTACTACATCGGTTATGTGGTACGGGATATGACCATTATAGAGCTGGCCCCTACTTTTACCTGCTTGGTGCTCGCTGGCAAAGTCGGCTCCAACATCGCCGCTGAGATCGGGGGGATGCGCCAGAAGGAGCACATCGACGCTATGGAGATTATGGGCGTAAACACAGCGGCCTACCTTATCCTGCCCAAAGTCATAGCCGCATTAATTGTTATCCCCATGCTTGTGGCCATTGGCGCCTTTGTCAGTATTATCGGCGGTTATCTAGCGGCGGTGCCCACGGGTGTGATGGCGGATGCAGAATACATCAAAGGCTTGCGTTCGTTTTTCGAGCCTTTCAACGTCAATATGATGTTTATCAAAGCCGTGGTGTTCGCTTTTATCCTGACGACGGTGTCCGCTTACCAGGGCTACCATGTGCGGGGGGGCAGCATTGAATTGGGAGAAGCCAGCACGAATGCTGTGGTATTCAGCGACATCCTGATTTTGATCGCCGATTACGTCATCGCCGTCCTACTGACGGGCTAAAAGCAAATTATGATCCGTACTGAAGATATTGTGAAGCGATTCGGGGACAAGGAGGTGCTCAAAGGCATCACGACCGAATTTTACCAAGGGCAGACCAACTTGATCATTGGCCGAAGCGGAGCGGGCAAAACGGTGCTGCTTAAGATGCTTGTCGGCCTGCTGGAACCTACCGAAGGCAATGTTTGGTACGACGACACCAACTTTTTTACCCTCAACAAGAAGCAAAAGCGGGCGATCCGTATGCAAGTCGGCATGTTATTCCAAGCCGGGGCACTCTTTGACTCTATGTCGGTGGAAGAAAACATCCGCTTCCCGCTCGACATGTTCACGAACCGTTCCTACAAGGAAAAGCGCAAGCGGGTGGACTATTGCCTAGAGCGCGTCAACTTGGGCGACGTCAACGACCGCTACCCTTCTGAAATCAGCGGCGGCATGCAAAAGCGGGTAGGGATAGCCCGGGCGATCGTGCTTGAACCTCGTTTCCTGTTTTGCGATGAGCCCAACTCCGGTCTTGACCCCAAAACCTCTATTGTCATTGACGAGCTGATCCAAAGCATTACAAAGGAAAACAACATCACTACCATCATCAATACCCACGATATGAACTCTGTGATGGAAATCGGGGAGAATATCATCTTGCTCCACCAAGGGGAACTTGTCTGGCGCGGCAATAAGGGCCAGGTACTGGAAAGCGACAACGAGGTGCTGCAAAACTTCATATTCGCTTCCCCTTTCCTGCAGCGCCTGCGCGAATCAGCAGTGGGCAAATAGGCCTTTGGGCTACCGTGGGCCAACTGCAACCTGCTATTCCAGGTCTTTGAGCATTTTCTGCTGCCGGTTGCTGAAGTTGAACGCTTCAAACAGCGTCAGCGACAAAGCTTCTTCCAAGTTTCCGTATTCCTTGTTGTAGTCCCGTTGGCTGGCTTTGATGACCTCCATAGCCTCCTTTCGCCCGTAGGTGTGGGTGATTTCGCATTTAGGCTCTTCGCCCGGCAGCTGCTTGTAGGTAAGAAAGTAGTGCTTCAACCGGTTGATGACATTACCGGGAATGTCTTCTACGCTTCTCCAGTGGCCGTATACCTCATCTTCCCGCAATACAGCGATGATCTTGTCATCGGCTTCTCCCCCATCGATCATGCGAAACCCACCGATAGGTATAGCCCGCACGATAATATTACCGTGGGTGACTTCCCGTTCGGTCAACACACAGATATCTAGCGGGTCGTCATCGCCAATGATGTCTTTGCGGCCGGTCTTTTCCTGGCAATAAGCTGCCACTTCCTCTTTGCAGTAGGTTTGGGGGACGAAGCCGTAGAGGGCAGGGACAATATTGGAGAATTTCTGCGGCCGGTCGATTTTCAGATAGCCCGTTTGCTTGTCGATTTCGTACTTCACCGTATCCGAAGGGATGACCTCAATAAACGAGGTAACGACTTCGGGGGCTTCTTTGCCGATATCTATACCGTGCCACGGGTGGGAAGTGTACCGCAGCCCTATCATTTTCCAAAGCTTGTCGAATGCTTGCTTGCTCATACTGTTCTCGGTCATTATGTGGTAGCTGTTCATCCTTGCAGATTACAAGCGGGGTTGCGTGTGAACAACCTAGCTTGCCTTGCAGTGTGCACAGCCGTGAATAATGCAAATATACCGAGCAAAAAGCTGTTTGCGCATTCTCAGGGCAAAAAGCAAGAAAATGGAAACAAATTTAGGGGGCTGACTTTAAGGCAAAGGATACCCATTCTTTGCATGGAAAAAGCATGCAAAGCGCATACGGGTAGCCAACAAACAGCGGTTTAAGCACTATCGCATTCCGGTGCTTAAGCCGCTGAGTGTATAATTAAAAATTAGCTGTTTTCTTCCGGCAGTTCCACATCGTCGTCGTCATCGACTGTGACGTGCGACCAGCGGATGCCTTTCTCGATTTTGTACGCACAATTTTCCGAAACGCCGAACTGCTTGGCAATGATCTTGCGCTTTGTTTTTCCACGCTTAAGCAGCTTTTTCATCATCCTAACCTGCGTTTCGGTCAGCTTGTAGTTTTTAGTCCGTGCGGGACGCCCCTTGTGGTGAGGGTTTTCCTTTTGATACGCTTTCCACTCTTCTTCCGTGGCCCACTCCAGGTTGGTCCAGTTGTTGTTGCTCTTATCGTAATCCTTGTGAAGGATATACTCCTGCTCCTCACTGTCGCGGTTCACGAAATTTTCGGCCACAAAACGATGAATGTAGACGATACCAGTAGAACCGTCTTTCAGCTTCTGATTAAGCATGATCAGACCGCCCCGGGCTTTGGCGCCTTTCAGCAGGCGCTCGCGGCCGGAGACCTTGTCGATGCTTTTGATGCGGCCGAAATTGGAAATAGCGTAATTACAAGTCTTAGTCTCGCGCCCGAAATCAACGGACTTCCATTGTTCGTTCCAGAAGGCTTTGATTTTACCCTCTGTTTTAGAAGCTTTTTCGTTCGATCCAGCAACACTGTCGCTGTCGAAAGAAGCTCCTGTTTCACCTTGATTTTGCATAATGACACTTAATAAATTGTAGTTAGGAATCAACACTATAGCCTTCGATCTTACAATAAGAATCAGTTAGGTTTTCGGAAGTGCTGTAGTGCATTTTTTCGTCGTCGTTCGTGTGTTTAGGTTGTTGTCTTACATGGTATACGCTTACATACTCCCCATTTTGCGTATTTTATTTAATGCCGGTCCTTTATTTTTAGGCGGCAGTGCAAACATAAAAAAAACAAGCGAGGATAGCGAATTGTTTCTTTATTTTTCTATTTTGACCTGCTGCCCGTTGTTAGTGGCCTCAGGTAAGTGTAACCGCTTGCGCGCGTGCTTGAATCCATTTATTGCATTGTCAGATGTACCTGTTTTTCAGGCAGATAAAAACAAATTAAAACGCCGGTTTGCTACAAGGGAGTATTGCAATACAATATAAGACTTTGGTCAATAAAGTCCAAATTTATTCTTGAAATATTTGCTGCCATCAAGTAATACTGTGCTACAGACTGTTGCCAAAGAGCAGCACTCGGTGCCATTTTTGAGTAAGCCGAGGCGCTAGCCGAATTATTTTAACCTCAACGCGAATTGCCTTGCGCTTACTGTTGCCATAAACGATCATACCCGAATATAATTGCAATTAAAAACAAAATACTACCTTTTGAACCGCAAAAAAAAGAATCATAGATTAATATAGTACCACTTTTTGTCAATTTCATCGTAGAATGCTCCAGCCAATGCCCCTACCTTTGTAAGTGTATTTTTTACACTATGTAGTGCCGAGATCGGCGCTGCACAGCATGAATGTTGAACAAAACCAATTAATCGCTATGAAAGTGTTTGCAACTGTTTTGACGGTACTGATAGCCGCTACGGCTACGTTTGGTGCCAACGCCCCGGAAGTATCTTTTGTACCCATCCCGGCAGAGAAGAAGTTCTCTTTGAGCATTAACAACCTGAAAGAAGCGGCCCACATCCGCCTGCAAGACGAAGAGGGCGTTATACTTTTAGAGGAGCGAGTCCAAAAGAAGGGCAGCTATTCGAAGGTTTACAACCTCAGTAACCTCCCCGAAGCCACCTATTATATGTCTGTCCGCACCCGGACTAAGAAGACCGTGCAGCCAATCAAGCTGACGGAGCAAGGCGTGGACGTAGACGTCAGCAAGCGAAAGCACTTTTTCGGCCCGGTCATTCGCAGTACCAATGACCATGTAGACCTATCACTCTACAACGGCAAAATCGCTGACGTCAAGGTGAGTATCTTGGACGCTGGCCGGGATGTTGTGTACGAAGAAGCCTTGGAGAATGTTCTTGTAGTGCAGAAGCGCTACAGCACCAAAAAACTGAAGTGGGGCAACTACATTATGCTTGTAGAAACGGCTAATGATATTTACCAGCACGAATTTGAAGTGCGTTAGGGTTCAGTCTTGATAGAAATGGGATAAAGGGTGATGCTCGTGCCAACAGCATCACCCTTTTTTACGGCGGGTTTGCTGTTTGGCGTGTAAACATCGCCACTGCCCTAGCAGTTGGATAAGAAAGCAAATCAAGCAAAATTTATGAAAAAGATCGCAATCAAGTATGGAATATTCATGTTTTTGGGCTTTACTGCCTTGTTTCTTATCATGCACGAGCTAGCGCAAGTGCGCAACTTCAATCTGCGCGTACTGAACGGTTTCATCCACATCGGGCTGCTTTACGCTGCCATACGGGAATACCGCCGAGATGTGATGGAACAATCGGGTACAGTCGTATCGGGTGTAGCCGCTGGTATGTATACTTCTATTGTGGGTGTGCTGCCGTTCACTATTTTTATCATGTTCTACTTGATAGCCGATACGCCATTCATGGAGCACATCAAGAACAGTGTACCCATTGGAAAGTATTTCAACCCCTTCACCGCCAGCCTTTTCATACTTGTAGAGGGCATTGCCATCAGCTTGATCGGCTCCTATATCTTGGACCGCTTCATTGATGTCAACAAATCCGAGGCGCCAGGTATCCGATAAACCTAGACTGAAGCCTGCAACATAGGGGGTAAAGGCTCGAAGTGGGCATAGCAACGCTTCTAGCCCTTACCCTTTTTTAATGCTCAGCACGCGCTTGTCGCTCACCAACATCCAATTGCCATCCACATTCAGGTAAGCCCCTTCCGGAAATACTTTTAGGAAGTACTCGCGGTAAAACCGTTCGGTCGCTACTTTATCCTCCTCATTGCGATACAGACAATTGTACATCAGCAAGCCATCTGGCAGCAAAGTCTCGCGCAGTGCCTGCAAAAAGCTCATTTGCTGAAATGCCGCGGGGATGATGTCATCCAGAAAAATATCCATGCAGATCAAGCTGTAGCGCTCTTCCTGCTGCATCACGAAAGCGTGGGCGTCCGCTGCCAAAGTAGTAACCGGCGATGCCAAACCAGAGAGGGTGTATTTGTTGGCGAGGTAAATCACGTTGGGGTCGAGCTCCACGGCGGTGTAGCGGAACGATTGCCGGAATACCTGCTCCAGCATCAAGGGCACGCTGCCTAACCCCAAGCCGAGCAGCAGTACGTCCTCGCCGGGCAGGCGATCGAACCGTATTTGCCGGAAAGCATACAAGAAATTGGTGTACAAATCTTCGTACGAGTAGATAGCATGCGCGGTGGAAAGCTGATACCGGCCCCGGCGCAAACTGACGTACAAATGCGGGTTGTGCGTACTCGGGGCACTTTCCACATGCAGCTCAAAGAGATAGGACAGCCACTTTTTCCATCGGGGTACTTCTGCCGGCATCATTTCTCCCAACTACGGTACTTTACAGTATCCTCAAATACGCGCAGCAAAATCAGGCGCTCCTGCACGTCAAGCTCAACCCCCCGGCGGGCCATCACCCGCTCCATCGTATCGAATGCCCGGTCGCTGCGGTAGGTCTGAAACCCATTCTTGCCCCCCCAGGCAAACGATGGCACAAAATTGCGCGGGAAGCCTTCCCCAAACAGATTGACCGATACCCCGATGACTGTACCCGTATTGAGCGAGGTATTGATGGCCGTTTTGGAATGGTCGCCCATGAACAAGCCGCAAAATTGCTGCCCCGTTTTCACAAAACGGCCTTCCGGATAGGACCAAAGCCGGACTTGGTCGTAATTGTTTTTCAGGTTAGAATTGTTAGTGTCAGCCCCGATATTGCACCATTGGCCGATTACGGCATTGCCGAGGTAGCCGTCGTGGGCCTTGTTGCTGTAGCCCAAGAAGACCGAATTGCTGACTTCGCCTCCTACTTTACAGTGCGGGCCTACGGTAGTTGCGCCATATATTTTAGCCCCCATTTTAAAAGTACTATGGTCGCACAACCCTATTGGGCCTCGTAGCAGGCTACCCTCCATCACGGTAGCGTCCTTGCCCAGGTAAATAGGGCCGGCTGTGGTATTGAAAACCGCACAGTGTGCCTGTGCCCCCTCTTCCAGAAAAAGTTGATCACGGGGGCCGACCACCCGGTTGCTGCCGTCAAGAGGGGCAGATTCCCGGTTTTTGGCCAGCAGCTCAAAGTCCTGCTCGATAGCTTGGGCATTGAGGCGGTAAATGTCCCAAAGCTGGTCCAGCTTGAGGTACTCCGTGCCCGTCAAATCGTACCCTTTCAGCTCGCCAATATCTTCATCGGCCATCAGGCGCTCGATGTCCGCTTCTTTCAACTTGGCAGCGATGAGTTCGTCCCCTTGCAGCAGCGCTTCGTTGTACTCCATCTGTTCGATCAGCCGGACAAGCTGCGCAGAGGGGCAGACCGAGCCG
>JAAAOU010000134.1 GCA_009908745.1 Bacteroidota bacterium | reverse complement strand
ATCTCAAACCTCACCGTAAATTCAAACCCCAATCTCTACTGTTTCAGCAGCATCCGCACCGCCGTGCCGCCATCTTTTTGTAAGAAGCGCACCCAATAGGACCCCGCCGGCAGTTCCTCGATCGATAGTTGCTGCAGGCCTGCCGTATGTAGCTGCACTTCTCTCAGCAGTTGGCCCGTGGCGCTCCAAAGCTGTATCCGTCCCGCAGCTTCAGCCTGTACCCAGCAGTGTGTCTGCGCTGGATTGGGGAAGAGGGTGAAGGCCGTCTCGTCGTCTGCCTCTGTGCTCGACAAAGCAGGGTCGAAGTACAAGCCGACCAAGTCGATCCAGACCTTATTGTCGCTGGGCTGGGTCACACCCTGCACGAATTCCATATCGATCTTCTGGATTTCTGCTAAGTCCGGCGGGTTGGTGGCCCAGCTCGCCAGGGCGAAATCCTCAATCGGGAGGTCGTGCAGCGTCCACTCCGTACCGATATCGATAAAAGTCTCGCTGCCGCCGTCCTGAGCGTTGACGCCTTCCGTGTCCTGCAAATTGATCTTCACTTCTGTAGCTGGGTTCTCGGCCCGGGCTACGATGACGATGCGGTTAAAAGCGCTCAAATCTACCGGAGGGAAAGCCCACATGAAATAGACGGTACGCTCTTCGCTCAGTTCGGTATCGAAATCCAGCTCGACCGCCGTATTGCCGTACTCGCCCACGCCCGGCTGGTCCACCGCCGTCATATTGCCAGCTGAGAAGCCGGCGACCTCGCGGAAGCCGCCCACGTTGGTGTATGCTCTGCCGCCTTCCACGATGGTGAAGTCGGAATAGACAAAATACGCTGCGGGCTCCACGGCTTGGCCCAACAGCTCGATCTCCCTGTCCAGAATGTGCAAGGTAGCCTGCTTGGCACCGGTTGCCGCCGGTGCGAAGACGACGGAAATACTGGCCTCTTCCAGCGTCGACAGCGCGGCCTCTTGGGGGATGTTTTCCAGGACAAAGTCGCTGGCATCTGCCCCGTCGATAAAGATATCTTCCGGTTGCAGGATCAGCTGCCCACCGCCTGCGTTGCTGAAGGTCACTGGCGTCGGGGTTGACTCCGCATCAGTCTCTTGATCTCCAAAATCGATGGCCGTTGTACTCACCGCCAGCTCCGGCTCCTCTGGTATGGGGCCCAGCATGATGTCGTCGATGTCCCATTCGGTAATGTTGTCGGTCTGCCCCTCAAATATCCAGGCGAAACGCAGGTCATCCGCGCCCAGCCCGTGCTCCTCTTGGGTGAGTACGGCGGAAAAATCGGAGGCGCCGATGAAGGGCGGGTCCACCCATTCGGCGATGAGGTGCTGCTCGCCCCCGGTGATGGCTACCACCTTCAAGGTGTAGATACCCGGGGAGCCGAAGTTGCGGATGCGGTATTTGAAGGAGAACAGGAGGCTGTCTGCTTCGCCCGTCAGCACTTTTGGCGATTGCAGCGGGAAAGTGCCTTGGATTTCCGGCTGCCACCAAAAGACCATTTCCGGTGCCTCTCCGCCGGCATTATTCGCGTTAAAAGCGCCCCAATTCTCTGTATCGGCGCTCCAGCCAACGGGTAGCCCGCCGCCGGCCAGCCCGTCGAATTGCTCGATCCAAGGCAGCTCCCGAATGGTGGGGTCAACGCCGGTGCCGCTGAGGGGGATGCTCAGGTGTTTGACCTGCACCGTCGCTTCCTGCAGCCCTTCCTCCGTCGGCAGGAAAGAGACGGCGATAGAGGCCTGTTCGCCCGCACCCAGCGCTACTTCTTCCGCTAGATTTTCCAAGATAAAAGCCGGTGCTGCCGGACCGGAAACAGTAATGTCCGCTGGGCTTATCCGCAGCGTGTCGCCCCCGATATTGCGGATCGTGAAGGTAATAGGTGCGGAAGCCTGCTCCAGCACCACCGTGCCGAATTCCGTAGTGTCGGGGCTGACGCTCAGGGCTGGCAGTGCTTGCAGCTCCACGTCGTCGATAGCCCATTGCGAAATGTCACTAGTGGCACCCTCGAAGACCCAGGCCAATTGCAGGGGCTCCGTCCCAATGCCATGCTGTGCTTGATACAAGACGGTCTCGTATTCATTCGCGGCAACATCACCGGGGTCTGTCCATTCCTCGATAAGATACTCCTGCCCATCAGCGATGGCCAGTACTTTCAGGGTGAAGGGGCCAGGCTCGCCGGTGTCTAGCACCCGGTGTTTGAAGGAGAAAGCCATGCTGTCCAGGCCCTCGGTGAAAATGCCGGGCGTAGTCAGCCGCAGCTCGCCGGTGGTGATGGGTTGCTGCCCAAAGTTCATTTCCGGTGCGCTGCCGCCAGCCGAGCTAGTATTGGATGCTCCCCAGTTGGGGTGGGTGCGCGCCCAGCCCTGCGGCAAGTTGCCGTCCGTCAGTCCGTCGAAGTCCTCGGACCAAGGGAAGGAAAGCACGCGCGCATCAAAAGCCGTGCCGCTTACTGGTATTTGAAGCGTATCCACCACTAGGTAGATTTCCTTCAGCCCCACTTTTTCGGGGGCAAAACGTACTTGCACCGTCGTGCTCTCGTCAGGCTGTAGCACCACCTCCGTGTCCAAGTTTTCCAATACGAACTCGTCGGCATCGGAAAGCACGGCAAAAGACGCCCGGACCGCAAAGTGGTCGGAGCCGTAGATGCCGGCGGGCGACGGCTCATCCAGCAAAATCTCTGCTTGCAACGGCTGGAGCTGCTCAGCCCCTTGCTTGCCGAAGAAGACATAGTCGATGCGCCGCTGTTGGTGGTCTAGGTTGAAATTGAGCGTACCGTGCTCCGGTGCCAGATCGTTTTCGTGAAAGAGCGGATAGACATCGATAAAATCCTCGTAGACCAGCTCCATCTCTTCCCAGTCGGGATCGGCGTTGAAGTCACCGCACAGGAAGGTCAGCTCGCCCGTTTGCGTTTGATCGATGAAGCTCTTTAGGTGCTCAATCTGCTCGACGCGGATGTCCTGGCCCACGGCGGTGTTGTGCAGGTGCGTATTGTAAATGTCGATTATGTTGCCCCCGATTTCGATCTGCGCGTGGATGGCGGTGCGGAAGTCGCTTTGTGGCGAAAGCTCCACGGCGTTGCTGGCCTCAATGGGGTAGCGGGAGAGAATGGCGTTGCCGAATCGGGTCGGCGACCCCTCCGGATCGGGCGAAGTGAATACGTAGTAGTAGCCCAGCGAGTCTGCCATTGAGGCGGCCTGATTGGGCAGGTTGGGGCGTTGGATGACCTCCTGCAGGCAGATCACATCGGGGTTGGCTTCCCGGATCTCGCCCAGCATGTAGTTGAAGCGTGCCGGCCAGTTCTGCGAGTCGAACCAGATGTTGTAAGTCATGATAGAAAAGGGGACGGACTGTGCGCCTTGGGCCTCCAGACGGATTTGGTCGGGGTTGAGCAGCAGCGGGGCCGTACCGGTGTTTTGAATGTTAAAAGTTTGCGGGGCCGAGCTCTGCAATATCTGTTGGTCAGGAAAAGTGTGGCTGGCTGGACTCACCGACAGCTCGGTTTGCGCTGCGGAAAACCCGCAGGAGAAAAGTAGGAGTAAAATCGTGGGTAATGTCAATTTCATAACGGTGTTGCTCGGTATGTATTGAAAGAATGTCATAAGCTTCATCATAGGTATTCGTTGTATAATTATGCCTCGCCCTTTTTCGGTTGGCGAAGTTGACTGTTTTAGGGTTGAAAAGTTGAAAGGTTTTAGGGTTGGAAAGTTGAAAGGTTTTAGGGTTGAAAGGTTTTAGGGTTGGAAAGTTGTGAGGTTTTAGGGTTGAAAGGTTTTAAGGTTGGAAAGTTGAAAGGTTATTAGGGTTGAAAAGTTCTAGGGTTCTAAAGTTGTAAAGTTAGCTGGTCGTTCAGCCGACCCCGAAGGCCTACTTCCCTTTGTTCATCTACCTTCAGGGTAAACATTTCAACCCTTCAACTTTCCCAACCTTTCAACTTTCCCAAAGTAAAACCAAAGGCTTAGGCTTTTACGCTATGTTGCCCCAACGTACCATAACAATAAGCATACTTTTTTGCACGCGCAAATACGTCCGTAAAATAGAGGGAAAAACAAGTGTTTCCTTCTTTTTTACCTATCTTTACATCACGGATAGGCTAATTCATTTTCTCTCCACGCTTTTGGAAACTGCTGGCCTCACTTCTCTATCCCCAGTTGAACGGTGCCGTTCCACAACACCTCACTATGGATTAAATGGTTCTTTGACAAAATCTCGCAATTAGCAGGGTGGGAAATACTGCTTCCTTCGGCCGTATTTCTTGCTCCCCTATTCTTGTCTACGGTATTGGTCAAAGAGGGAGGTTACTGCATTTTATTTCCTTCTATCAGTAGACGAACTGTTAGTGGAAATCGTTTTAAAAAGGAGGTTGAAGCCGCTGAGCATTCTGTTGGCGAGGGTACAACCACTTGGTCATTTGATGCAGGTTTACCCGTTTGACAATCAAATAGGTAGAGCCTAGAAAGATCATTGGTTATTTTGTTCCTTTGCCACTAGTCAGTTTTTTGCTTCAAAACAAACAATTAAACTAGAACAACTTTTAAATTAAATCAAGACAAACTATGAAAAATTGGCATTATTTCGTGTTAGGACTTTTTGCCGTTTCTGTTTTCACCTTTGTAGGGTGCGACGACGATGAAGAGACCATTTCAACGGTAAACTTTGAAGAGGGGATATACAACTTAACGACGAGTGACCTCAGCCCAATAGAAGTCGAACTGGCGATTGACCCAGCGGCTTCTTCCGATTCCGAAATTGAGGTTGATTTGACTGGTGCCGATGCGGGCGTGGCTTTCACTACTGACCCGGCCATAGCGGGCACTACGGTGACTATTCCCGTAAAGGCAGGGGACAACTCGGTTTCTTTCACTTTCACCCCGATCGAAGCGGGCATAGAAGGAACACTGACGGTTAACCTCGCTTTGGGCAACGTTGGGGATGGTCTTACCACTGGCCTGACGACAGAATCGATCATAACGGTTGTGGATGTTGGCGAATCGCTGCCGCTCACGGAGAACTTTGAAGGCTGCCAGGAGGATCCGCAGCAGCCTATACCCGATGGCTGGACAGAAGCGGTGATCGAGCAAAATGCAGAAGGCTCTGCGGTATGGACCTGCGTCGATGAGAACTTTTTCGGTTTCAACGCGGTAGCCGTAAATGCTTTCGTGCCGAATTCAGACGATATGTCCAGCTCAGAAGTATGGCTCGTTACGCCCCGCTTGAACCTTACGGAGGCTTCCAACCCTGTACTGAATTTCGATGTAGACCGGCGCTTCCCCGGTACCGGCAACTTCCCGGACGACTTGTATGATGTCCTGATTTCGACGGATTATACGGTAAGCGTTGACGACGCTACTTGGGAACGCTTCGAGCCTGGCTTTAGCGCCATGACCGATAACGACCCGGGCGAGGATGGCCTTACCAATACTGGAGACCTTGACCTTTCTGCCTTTAACGGCGAGGTGGTTACCATTGCTTTTGTTTACCGAGCCGGCGGGCCTTCTTCATTCGATGCTACGATACTCCGAATCGCTAATGTTTCTGTTACGGATAACTAGAAACTACGGCTAAAGGAACGCATTAAACGGCTACGTTCTTCAGGGTTTACCGCTGAGGGCGTAGCTGTTTTTAGTTCACTGCTTCCCGCTTGTCTTCTACTTTTATTGCTTACGTCAAAAAAAGGCTTTTAAAAAATGTACACGCTACTTACCTATTCCACTTTGAGAAAAGGTCTCGCAGTTGTCCTGCTGGCGGTATTCGGGTTATTACAGTGCGCTTCTGAAAAGAGAGCGGTAGACGTCATGTATGATACCTTCACCCGCGATCAGCTCAAAGCCGCTACCTTCAATATACGGCTTGATTATGCTGGGGATGGAGCCAACAACTGGCACAAGCGCAAGGAGGCGGTCGTGTCCTTCCTGAAGTCTGAAGCCCTGCATATTGTAGGCATGCAGGAGGTGCTTGACAATCAATTTCAGTTTTTGAAAGACAACCTGCCCGGTTATCAAGCTATTGGCGTTGGCCGGGAAGACGGTGCTACAAAAGGAGAATATTCGCCGATTTTTTTCCGCGAGGACGTCTTTGCCGTAGTAGACAGCGGTACGTTTTGGTTGTCTACCACCCCGGAAGAGCCCTCCGTGGGCTGGGACGCAGCACTGGAAAGGATCTGTACCTACGCAGTTTTGCGGGACGAGCGCAACGGCCGGGAAGTGCATTTCTACAATACCCACTTCGACCACGTAGGGGAAGATGCACGGGTGAATAGCGCCGCGCTGATTATGGACTCTATAGCTGCCAAAAGCGTCGGTCACTGGGTCATCTTAAGTGGAGACTTTAACGTCGAACCCAGCACTGTAGCGTACAAGACCATCGTACAAACCGATTTGCAAGACAGCTACGAACAGGCTACAGTCCGGCTGGGGCCAGTGGGGACCTTCAATGGCTTCAACCCCGACGGGAATTACTCGCGCCGTATTGACTATGTATTTTCCCGTGGGTTCTCAGTAGAGCTGTACGAAGCCAACAACCTGTCCTACAACGACAATTTCCTGTCGGACCATTTCCCCGTTATCACCTTGTTGGAATACATGCCCATTTAATAGGTTAAAAAGACTACGGCCTTACTTTCAGGTAGTCTAACCCAAAGACCAAATTCTTCGACTTTGGGTTTTTCCCGGTAACTCGGACCCTTACGGTGTTCCAGCCTTCCTGAATGTCTACGCCCTCCATATCCAGGGTATCTACCGTGATCTCGGGGGCATAACCATCGAAAGTAACTTCCTCGCTGCCGTTCACAGCAAGGGATACGATAGCGTAGTTGCCGGATTTCGTCAGCTGTAGCTCAAGCCGGGCGTCCTCTATCGCTTTCGGGCTACGGAACCGCATGATCACGACATCGCCCACTGATGCGCCCCACCAGGCCACTTGGGCATCTTCTTCCCACTTCCAGTCGGCAAAATTGCGGTGCACCAGCTTGCCGCCATCAATTCGGTAGGCTTCCATGTTTTCGCCTTGTATGCTGTTGTCTTTCATCTCCGCGCTGCCCTGTTCCGCTTTCTGTGGGGCAAACCGGACAGGCTGCTGGGCTTGTTCGGGTTGGAATTCATGTATCGCCCGTCCGTCAGGTTTTGTGTAAAAGAAGGTGGTAGGGGCGTAATCTATACTGGTTTTCGTCCAGTGCCAGAGCTCCATGTCCATATCCAATTCCTGGGTGAAGGGTATTTTGTCCAGCGCCCTAAATCGAATGTTGATGGCCGTACCGACATCCAGGTTGCCCGATCCGTCTGGTTGGGCGATGAAAGGGTGTTCAAAAAATTCAGGCCGGCTCCAGGCGTAACCGTAGTAGTCTTCGGTGCCGGTGCCGAAGTGGGAAGGAAACGCTTCTCCGTCCACGTAAATCTTTTCGTCCCCCTCTCCCCACCATGCAGCGATATCGTTGTACAGGGTGATGAGGTCGCCCACATAAACGCCTTGCCCTTGCAGTTTTACGAAGTCCAAATCCTCCGGGGCTTTGCCGCCGCCGGTCTGCTTATTATAGAATTGCTTCCAGCTGCCGCCAAAGTACATGCTGCGATCGTCCCAAGACCAGTCATCGGTATAGACTTCCAGGTCGTGGACGGACACCAGTTGCTCCCCGTAGTTGATCAGCTCGATGGTAGCTTCTTTTTGAAAGGGCATGGGCCAGAAGGCAGCCATCTTGCCGTCGTAGAATACTTTGGTGTAATAAGTTTCGTAGGGGTTGATTTCGTAGCCGGTGCCGAAGAAGTCCCCCACGGGCACTGTGAGCCGCTCCTCACCGTCGAAGGACAAGGAGAGGACCGTGGAGCGCAGCGCCTGAGATTGGTTCTCTGCTTCCAGCCTGAGGGCAAGTGCTTTGATGTACTTCGCGCCGCTCAGGCTCAGTTCTATACGCTCGCCGGGGGCAAGTTTGCGCAGTTTTTGGGTCTTGTCAGCTGGGCGGTTGAAGATGCCAGTGTAGGGGTGGAGCAGCGCCTGTTGAGCCCGGTTGATGGCTTTCAGGTATTGTTCCACCGAGTTGGGGCCGAAGGATTCCACAGCAGTGCCTTCCTCGTAGGCCCGGTAGTTGATGTTGTAGTAAATGGCTACACTCTCCTTCGTGATCTCGCCCTGTGCGTTTGTTTTGATGCCTTCCCCCTGGTAGGTGATCTTACAGGCGTTGTAGGGTATGGGCAAGTAAAGATTGTGGCCCCGCCGCTTGTGGACGGTAGTGGGGGAGACGGAAGCAGATAAAGGCGGGTAAGCCAAAAGCCCGCCGCTCATAAGGTCGTATGCCCTACCTTCCACAGCCGGGCTTTCTGCCCCGTCGATGTAAATCCGGAGTGTACCGTCACCAGCACCTTCTCCGGCAAAGGTCATCCACCAACGGACGATGGCACCGGGCTGATCGCTGTCGAACATCACCCACTCCGTGCCGTTTTCCGTCACTTCTTTGCGGAGGAAATTCGTGCGGTCTTCGTTAGCGTACCAGTTTTCTTTAGCGCCATCTACTATTCTGGCTTGCCGGTCGTAGCTGCTGAATTGCTTGGTGGTGTACTTGGCTGCCGGGTACTTGGCGAGTGAGCTGCGATCGGTCATCTCTTGCAGCAAGCTACCCATGGTTATGGTTTGAGCAAATGCTGGTAGGCTCAGGCTTGTCAGTAAGGCGAATAGGGCGATGCGAATCATAATGGTCATGTTTGGTCGTGTTTGTTGAATGCTCCTGAGAAAAAGTATTCAAAAATGTGTGTCGCACGCGTAGACGCAGAGATTGACTATCAGTAAATTAGCTATAATAGCGTTTCGTTAGACACGGTTTAATGAACAGTCTCTGAGGCGCCATCGGTTTTTTAATTGGCTGGTTCCAATATCACGTCTCGCTTTACACTGGCCTCAGGCAATACCACGACTTGAATATTTTGGTTGGCCTCCCAAAAGGTGTAGGGCGTTTTGCTACTCTCTCCTTCCGCTGGTTTTACAATGCGCAGCGGCTGGCCATCAAACTGGAGCCGCTGCAGCTCTTCCAGCCCGTGGAAGCGGATGCGGTATTTCCTCGCTGGCACCGCACCTGGATAATCGCCCTCGGCCGCCTGGATAGTGAGCTTCCGGGGGTTTTCTTGGTAATGGATAGCGGTAGTCCGGTGCTCATTGGCCGTCCGGAATTTTTCGCTTACGCCATCGTCCTCGTACAAATGAAAAGTACCGTCTTTGCCGACGTACACCTCCAGGGTCAGGGCTGAGGCGTCGATGGTGAAAGTGCTCAGTGCATACGCGTGTTTGGGGATGATGGCCCCTTCTTTCACAAAAAGCGGGATATTATCTTCCGTAGCGGTATGCTGGATAACCTGGCCGCCGGCTATCGCTTCGTCATTCCAGTAGTTGTACCAGCGTTGGCCGCCTGGTAGCCATACCTGAATGGTGGTATCCGTTCGGGAGCAGACCGGGGCTACCAGCATTTCATTGCCCCAGAGGTACTGCAGGTCGTATTTCCAGGCTGCTTCTTCATCCTGGTAATCCATCACCATCGCTCTGGCCATGGGCGTGCCGGAGTGGTACGCTTCGTAGGCGTAGGTGTAGAGGTAGGGCATCATTTCGTAGCGTTGTTGGAGGTATTTTTCCGCCACCCTTTGGCATTTTGGCGAGCGGTCGAGCGGCCAGCGGCCGTTTTCCCCCGGGCCGTGGGGCCGCCAAATAGGGGAGAAGCTGCCAAGAGCCATAGCCCATTGGTTGTACAGGTAGTCTTCCGGCCCCGGCCGCATGAAGCCGCCGGCATCGTGGTTGAAGTACGGAAAGCCGGAGAGCCCGGAGGCTTGCATAGCCCTGATGGTAGTCTTCATCCACTCGCAGTTGCATTTGATATCCCCGTTCCAGTGCGTGGCGTACCGCTGCGCGCCGGCGCTCATGGACCTGACCCATACGAAGGGGCGCTTGGACTCGCCTATGCCGGGAGGCTGGTTGTCGTTGCGGTTGTCCCAGCCTTCTTGCACGATGGCTTTGGCGATGAGGAAAGGGTAGTAGTTTTCGTTTTCCGCCCAGCTTCTGCCGTTGGCGCAAATGATGCTGTCGCTGAGGTTCCACAAATCGTCGGTCTCGTCAATCCAGAGCGCATCTCCGGGATAGTTCAGCTCGGGGTTTAAAGATTGGCTCCAGAACAGCTTCCATATCCAGTTGCGTGTTTTGGGGTTGGAGTAGTCGGGCGCGCTATGGCCAAAGTCCACATATTGTTCCGCCTCGGGGATATTGAAACTCGGTTTCCAGCCCGCGCAGGCGGCGATGTTGTTGCGGTTGAGGTCGAGGGTTACGGTGACATGGTTGTCCTCACACCAGCGGTTGAATGCTGCCGGGTCGGCGTAGCGGGTGGAGTCCCACTCAAACCAAGAGCCAGACCAGCCGCCGGTGCCTGCCCGCCAGCGGTTGTCGTTGACGATGTGGTCAAAAGCAAAGCCTGCTTCGCGGTGGGCTGATATTTTGTTTTTCCACCACTCGGCACCTTCGTTTTTGGGCTGCCCTTTGTCGGAAAGCTGTAGGCCAAAGATGGACTTTTGCGGCAGGCGGGGCCGGCCCGTCAGCTGGGTGTAGCGGTCGAGTATAGCCGGGAATTTCGGCCCGTAGATGAAAAAGTAGTCCATGCGGCCTTCAAAGCCTTTGGTATCGATGCCAAAAGCGTAAGTACCATCCTTGCCAAAGCTGAAATCATGCTCGTAGGTGCTGTTGAGGAATACGCCGTAGCCCTTGCTCGACATAAAGAAGGGGACGGTCAGTACGGCTTGCTTGCCCCAGTGGTCCTTTTCGCCTTCCCCGTAGTTGGAGCTTGCGGCTTTGCCTTGGAGGTCTATAGACTCCACCCATCCGTACGTTTGATGGCCCATGCCGCAGAAATGCTCGGTGGTGTCAGGCCGGAAGTCACTGGTGATATTATTGCCCGACCACTGTATCCCTTGGTCTTCGGTAAGCAGTTGTTTGCCCTCATTGGGCTGGGTGATTTGTAAACGTAGGGGTGACTTTTGCAGCGTGATACGCAAGCCGGACTCGCCTTCCACATCTACATGGACGGCAGCACTATCTTCCCGCATGGTATAGCTGCCCTGGCGTTCATGGCCGGCCACCATTTCGTAGCGGTCGTCTGCGAAGAAGCGCTCTTCTTTTTTCACCCACTGGAAGCGCAGGGTGGAAGGCGTATAGAACTGCACCCTCAATCTGGCACCGTTGTCGGTCTGGAATACGATCTCGTGGGTACGCGCTGTGTAGGATGCCAGGTTGCCGCTCTGCCCCGACGTCCGCGGCGACAGGCTGATCAATAAGGAGAAGAGCAATAAGGCTTTGGAAATACGCATGGTAAGTAGTGTTTGGCTAGCACGAACCCGAAGCCAGCTGTAGCTTTTGCAGTAGTACGATGGCCGTATGACAAATACAGTGCTTTAAGACGACTATAAGAGTTTTTGCTGTTCGGCCAATAGCCAGTCGTACCAAGCCTCTAAGCCGGTGCCGGCGGTGGCGGATACTTCGAGGAGTTTGATGTCCGGATTCACGCGGCGGGCGTATTCCTTGGCTTTGTCCACGTCAAAGTTCACATACGGCAGCAGGTCGATCTTGTTGATGAGGCACAGCTGCGAAGAGTGGAACATGTCCGGGTACTTGATCGGCTTGTCGTCGCCTTCCGTCACGCTGATGATGACCACGCGCTGGTTTTCGCCCAGGTCAAACATCGAGGGGCAGACGAGGTTGCCGACATTTTCAATAAACAGCAGGCTATTGTCCCGGGGTTTGAGCTTTTGTAAAGCGGTTTGCACCATATCGCTCTCCAGGTGGCAGCCCTGCCCGGTATTGACCTGCACGACCGGCACGCCGATCGCGTCAATCCGGTCGGCATCGTTGAAGGTCTGCTGATCGCCTTCGATGACATAGAAGTCAGCCCGCTCCTTCATATCCTGCAGCGTGCGCTCCAGGATGGCGGTTTTGCCCGAGCCCGGCGAGCTGACGAGGTTGACCGCCAGCATATTCTTGGCGGCAAAGTAACCCCGGTTGCGCTCGGCCAGCAGTTGGTTGTGGTGGAGGATGTTTTGCTCCAGCTCTACTACCGCCTGTTTGCCGTGGCTGTGTGTATGCCCGTGGTGGTGATGGCCATGCTCGTGGGAATGGTCTTGCCCGTGGGCATGATGATGCTCATGACTGTGATGGTGGTGACTGTGGCTATGATCGTGCCCGTGCTCGTGGCTGTGGGCGTGTTGGTGTTCTTGTTCGTTCGGCAGCATGACGCGTGGCCCTTTGTTGTCGCTGCCGCAACCGCATACTCCGCACATAGTTTTATCTGGTTTTGGATGGGGCAGGGGCGGCTTCTTCGGCCAGCGTGAACGCCAGCGATTTGACATTCAGCTCCTTGCCCGCGATGATTTTTTTAAAATAGCCGTTGCAATGGGGGCAGGCGTCAAAGTGGTGCTGCAGGGTGAATTCTCGCTCACACTCCAGGCACAACGCCCGGCCCTCCCGTTCTTCGATAATGCGTTCGGCACCTTGGAGCACCGTGCCTTCTACCGCGGCGGGCCAAACGAAGTACAAGGACTCCAGCTGTATACCAGCCAGCTGGCCGATTTCCAGCGTGATGGAGTCTATGCGTTGGGCTTTAGCCTCCTGAAAGGCTTTATCAGCGATATTGACTACCCCAAGGGCGATCGACATTTCATGCATTCTCCCGCTGTTTTCTCCGGTACAGGAAATACCCAATGACAACTACTGCTGCCAGTAGTATAGGGATAAAATGGCTTGGTGAACTCAAAAAGTGGAATGGCTCGTGGCCTTGCCCGTGCCCATGGCCGCCGTGGGCGAAAGCGGCAAGCGGCAACAGAGCCGCAGCGATTGCGATAGGTTTCTTCATAATGTCAATTCATTTTATCACAATGATAGTGAAGGCTATTCAATATAGGAGTGATTTTTGTCATTATTGTGCCATAGCAATGCTCATCTCGAAGCTGGGAAGCGCTATTTTATTTTTGCAAGCTGGCCTTTTGCGATTAAAGTAGATTGCTCGTAGCTTGTGGGCCTGCTATTTGGGGTGAGGAGTTTCCGGCTTCGCTCCCTAAGCTACGTCGGAGATCG
>JAAAOU010000109.1 GCA_009908745.1 Bacteroidota bacterium | reverse complement strand
GTGATTGGCGGTTTGGAAAAGAAGAACAAGCTGATTTCCCCGGAAGAGAAAGAGATCCTCGCCTACCACGAGGCGGGCCACGCCATCTGCGGCTGGTTTTTGCCCCATGCCTCCCCGCTTGTCAAAGTGACCATCGTCCCCCGTGGCATCGGCACGCTAGGCTACGCACAGTACTTGCCCAAAGAAGAGTACATCACGCGTACTGAGCAGTTGCTTGACCGCATGTGTATGACTTTTGGAGGCCGGGCTGCCGAGTCTATTATATTCGACAAAATATCGACGGGGGCGCAGAATGACTTGGACCAGGTCACGAAGATGGCGTATAGCATGATTACGGTCTTCGGTATGAACGACAAGGTGGGGCAGGTGTCCTTCCACGGGATGTCACAGGATCAATTTCAGCGTCCCTACTCTGACGATACGGCCACGCTGATCGACGACGAAGTCCGCAGGCTCGTGGAATCTCAGTACATCCGGGCCAAAGAACTCCTTACGGAAAAACGGGAAGAGCTGGAGGTACTGGCTAAACGCTTGCTGGAGAAAGAAGTCCTGCTTAAGTCTGACGTGGAGCGCCTTATTGGCAAACGCCCGGTAGACGCCGCGGCAGAGTCCGCTGCTTTAGAAGAAGCGGGAAAAGCCAAGGCCGCACCCCCAACTACGGAAGAGGCGGCAGATGATTCCTCCGAGAAGACAGCTGAAGATAGCAGTGGACAACCGCCGCAAAATGGCGTAAAAACAGATGAAGAAGAACAGCCGGTGAAATAGGGACACTGTTCGAGTAATGAAATAAAAAGCCCGGGCTTCGGCACAATTGCTGAAGTCCGGGCTTTTCTGATTGTGGCGGGTATGCTTGCGTTTACTCGCCTGCTAGTTTCTTGAGCTTATCCTCCAATTCGTACTCATCGCCGGGGACGTAGCCAGAGTGGCTGTAGACAATTTGCCCATTTTGATCCACGACAAAAGTCTGGGGGATCGTCTGGAAGTTGAGGGCGTTCTGCAATTGCTGGTTGGCGTCTGATAGAATGGTATAGCTCCATCCCTTGGCGACTACCATTGGTTTTACCTTAGCCAGCGCGCGCTGCGTGTCAATGGTAATGGCGACGATTTCCACATCGTAATCTTCCTGCCAGTACTCGTACAGGTCGGCTATGGCGTCGAGTTCCTTTTTGCAGGGGGAGCACCAAGTGGCCCAAAAGCTGAGCACGGTGATTTTGCCGTCTTGAGCATACTGTTGAATGTCGATGGTCTGACCGTCTAGGGTGCGGACCTCAACAGAAGGCAGGGTTTTGCCGTCTTGAGCAAAAGTAGCGATGCTCATCAGGGAAAGCATCAGTGTGGAAAGTAAGATTTTAAACTTCATAATTGTAACAGGTTGTATTTGTAAGTTTGGAATGGCCGGCAGTTGGGCCGAGCAAGGATATTTTTCGAGCAAGCAAAACTACGCAATCTGATTCGGCGGCACTAATTTCCGCCGCTTTTCCAATTTGTTCACTGAATGACTAACTTTGCAGCTCGCTCAGTTCATTATCCTGGCAATTTATAGGATAATTGCTGCCTTACGCGGGCAACCGTTTGGCTATTATGACGTAAAACAGCCTGAAAGTTACCTTTATAACGCTGTACAAGCCCGCTCATCGTGCCAATTTAACGGTACTTTAAAACCTCAGCATTAGCGACATGGACTTATTACGACTCTTGGGGGTGATTTTGTGGCTGCTACTCACGGCTACAATTACCACAGCCCAAACGCAAAACAACGACGGTGGCACCCTTTCTGGCAACCTGCAAGCCAACGGCAATTTTTTTATCCGCGACAGCCTCATTGGGGCGGCCAACACGCCACAGTACGACCGGCAACTGTACGGGGCGGATGCTTGGCTCAACCTCCGCTACAGCAACTGGGGCTTCGACTTTGGCCTGCGCTTCGACCTTTTCAACAATTCCAACCTGCTCAACCCAACGGGTTCCTTCACGGGGGAGGGCATCGGCCGCTGGTTTGTGCGCAAGAAGATTGACAAGTTCGACCTCTCCGTAGGCTATCTCTACGATCAGATTGGCAGCGGGATTATCTTCCGGGCTTTTGAGCAACGCCCTTTGTTGATTGATAATGCCCTCTACGGTGCACGCTTGGCTTATGATATTGCGGACGATTGGCAGATTAAAGTTTTTACGGGCCGGCAAAAGCAGCAATTCGACATTTACGAGCCGGTGATCAAAGGCGGGGCGATCGACGGCTTTATTAGCGGGGGGAAGGAAGGTAATACTTGGGCTGCGGCTCCAGGCTTCGGCGTGGTCAACCGCACGCTTGATGACGCCAGCATGAACTCGCTCGTCGCCACGCTGAATACCTACAGCAAGGAAGATGCTTTCGTCCCCAAGTACAATACCTACGCTTTTTCCCTGTACAACACTTTTACTATGGGCCCTTGGGCTTGGTACGTAGAGGGGGCGTATAAAACGGAAGACAACCTGAGCGACCCCTTTGGCACGTTCGTCAGTGCAGACTCTACGGTGACTGTGGGCGACAAATTCTACAAAGCGCCGGGTTCTGTGCTGTACTCCAGCCTGAGCTACGCCAACAAAGGGCTGGGTATTTCCCTGGAAGGCAAACGGACGGAAAACTTCGACTTCCGTGTGCGGCCGCAGGAGCAGCTCAACCGCGGGCTGGTCAATTTCTTGCCGCCTATGGCCCGGGTCAATACCTACCGCATGACCGCGCGTTATAATGCCGCCACCCAATTTCTGGGCGAACTCGCCTTGCAGGGGGATATACGCTACAACTACAAGCGCAAATTTGGCGTTAATGTCAACTTTTCAAACATTACCGACCTGGAAAGCAATTTGCTGTACCGGGAGCTCTATACAGAGCTTACCTACAAGTACAAGCGCAGCTGGCAGTTTCTGGCCGGGGTGCAGGTGCAGCGGTACAACCAGGAGGTATTCGAATTTAAACCGGAAGCGCCGATCGTGGAGACCGTCACGCCCTACTTTGACATACTGTACAAAATCACCCGCCGCAAATCGATCCGTTTTGAAGGCCAATATATGATTGCGGGCAAGGACGACAAAGGGGAAGGCCATGACTATGGCAGCTGGCTGTTCGGCTTGGTCGAGTTCAGCATCGCCCCCCATTGGACCTTTACCGTTTCGGATATGTACAATATTGATCCGGGCAAAAATTCGCCAGTAGACGACAGTGGGGAGAAAGCCGCCTTGCATTATCCGCGCTTTGATGTATTTTATACGCGCGGGCCCAACCGCTTTTCCCTAAGCTACATCAAGCAAGTGGAAGGTGTGGTCTGTACCGGCGGTATCTGCCGTTTGGAGCCGGCCTTCAGCGGGGTCCGCTTTACCGTCAATTCCAATTTCTAAAACTCAGTTAGCATGAAATATATCGCTTACACATTGATAATCTGCACCCTGCTGCTGTGGGCGGGTTGTGAAGAAATTGCCCCTGAAGTGACGCCCGTCATGGAAGTAGAGAGCGTGTGCGAGGCCCCCGAGCCGATAGAGGGGCAGCTGCGTCAGGTGCTTATCGAGGAATTTACAGGGGTACGCTGCGTGAACTGCCCGGCGGGGAGTGAAGCACTGAAGGGGCTGCTGGAAAGCTACGGCGAGCAATTGGTGGCGGTATCGATCCACGCCGGCTCGTTTTCCCCGCCCTATCCAGGCAGCTATGATACCCTGCGTACGGAAATGGGGGAAAATATTTTGAGCTTGCTAGGTGCGCCCCTCGGATACCCTACCGCCGTAGTAAACCGTACTTCTTTTACCGGCGGCTCCAATTTGCAAATTGGGCGCGGCTCCTGGGCGGGCGCCATAGAAGAGGTATTGGAAAATGAACTGCCGAAGGTAGCACTGGCCGTCCGCACGCTGTACGACGAGGAAACCCGGGAACTGAGCGCCTGCGTAACCATGGATTTCAAAGAAGATATCGATGCGGAGGATGTGCGTCTGAGCGTTTTCTTGGCCGAGAATAATGTGGTAGACCTGCAGCTCACGCCCGAAAGCAGCGACCCAGACCCCAACTATGTACATGAACATGTCTTCCGCACCGCCATGACCAACTATGCGGGCAACCTGATCACCGCCGAGACGGTCAGCGGCAATATCATACAGCAGACGTTTGCTACCACGCTAGAAGAGCGCTGGAAGCCGGAAGACTGCCATGTGGTGGCCTTTGTCCACTACGGTGGGGATGATAAGGAGGTGTTGCAGGCGGAGGAGGCGCCGGTGTTGTGATCCGTCACCCTTCCACCCGCTGAATCTTCGCCCCCAGCGCCCGCAAGCGCCCATCAATATCCTCATATCCCCGGTCGATCTGATGGATATTGTGGATGACACTCTTGCCTTTTGCCGAGAGCGCCGCGATTAACAGCGCTACTCCCGCGCGGATATCCGGGGAGGACATTTCGATGCCGCGCAGTTGGTGCTTCCGCCCCAGGCCGATGACCGTGGCGCGGTGCGGGTCGCAGAGGATGATCTGCGCGCCCATGTCGATCAGCTTATCCACGAAAAAGAGCCGGCTCTCGAACATCTTTTGGTGGATGAGCACGCTACCCTTAGCCTGCGTGGCGATGACGAGCATGATGCTCATGAGGTCAGGCGTGAAGCCAGGCCAAGGCGCATCGTATATTGTCATAATGGAACCGTCGATGAAGGTCTGTATAGCGTAGTTATCCTGCTGGGGGATGTGGATATTGTCCCCCTGTATCTCCATGTGAACACCCATGCGCTCGAACATACGGGGGATGATACCCAGTTGGTCGACGCGGGCATCCTTGATGGTGATGGCCGACTGCGTCATAGCTGCCAAGCCGATGAAGGAGCCAATTTCTATCATATCGGGCAGGAGCCGGTGCTCAGTGCCCCCCAGCCGTTCTACACCTTCAATCGTCAACAAGTTAGAGCCAATACCGTCGATTTTAGCCCCCATGCTGACCAGCATACGGCAGAGCTGCTGTACATACGGCTCGCAGGCCGCGTTGTAGATTTGGGTGGTCCCCTCGGCCAGCACGGCAGCCATAAGCACGTTGGCGGTGCCGGTCACGGAGATTTCGTCCATCAGCAGATAAGTGCCGCGCAGGCGTTCTGCCTCTATGAAATACTGCCGCTTGTCGGCCTCGTAGTTGAACTGCGCACCCAACGCCTGCAGGCCGATAAAGTGGGCATCTAGGCGCCGGCGGCCAATCTTGTCGCCACCGGGTTTGGGCAGGAAGGCTTTGCCATAGCGGGCCAACAGGGGGGCGATGAGCATGACGGAACCCCGTATGCGGCTGGCGTTGCGCCGGTAGGCTTCGGATTGGAAGAAGTCAAGGTCGACCTCTTTGGCCTGTAAGCGGTAGGTGTCGTCGCTAAGCTGTTCGACTTCAATGCGCAAGCCGCGCAGTAATTCTAGCAAGCGATTGACATCCAAAATATTGGGAAGGTTGGAAAGCACAACGGGCTCGTCGGTGAGCAGCGTAGCACAGAGCACCTGCAAGGCTTCGTTTTTAGCGCCCTGTGGCGTGATTTCCCCGCTCAGTGGCTGGCCGCCAAAAACTTCAAAGGCATCGAGTGACATAGTTCTTAGGTTTATTCGAGCGCAAAAATAAACCCATTTGCGAGGAAAGGGGAAGGAAGGGGTATAAATTACCATCCGGGCCTGTTGCTGTAACCCCGCCCGGATGGTAACTCAGCTTTTTTACCGGAACAGCAGTATGCCGCTTACCGTTTGCGGCGGTTGCTGCTGCGGCCACCGCGGGAGCGGCCGCCACTGCTGCGTTTGTTGCTGCCGGAGCGGCGGCGGTTGTTGTTGCCGCCTCCTTTGGTCAGGTTTTCGATATTCTCGTCTTCGCCTATCGTGATCTCGCCACCGGAGAGCCGTTTCAGGTCTCCCTTGATGGTTTCGTCACTGACGTAGTGCTCTTTGTTCCAGGTTTTGTAGGCCAGCTTCATGTAGGCAGCGATGGTAGCGGCGAACCCATCCCGCTTGGGGCCAGCTGGTATTTCCCGTGCCTTCTTGATCAGTTCCTGGACATTGTGCCCGTAGTGGCGGTACTTCGCCTCGACGACGGGATAAGGGATAGCATCGGGGCGTTTTTCGCTTTCTTCACGCGTAGGCTGCTCGCCGTAGGGCCAATCGACGTCGAGTTCGTAGTCGGCTATGCGGAAGACATGCTTCCAGAGCCGTTCCCGGTAGTCCTCAATGCTGCGGCTTTGTGGGTGCATCTGCTGCATGAGGTCAATCACTTTTTCCACAAAAGCTTGACGCATGCCGCGGTCTTCGATGGTTTTAGCGTGGTTGATCAACTTCTGTACGTTACGGCCGTACTCGGGAATCGTAAGGTCCTCCCGGTTGGAGTTGTATTCCATCCCGATGTTATTCGGGTCTTGCATTTTATTATGATCCATAAGAGTTGTAATTCAATTATTCAACAGTCACCGACTTCGCAAGGTTGCGTGGTTGGTCCACGTCACAGTCTCTCATCACAGCGATGTGATAGGAAAGCAGCTGCAGCGGGATGACCGACAACAGCGGCGTCAGCGGCTCCTCGGTATCCGGTATTTCAATCGTATAGTCAGCCATTTGGCTGATGGCGGTATCGCCTTCGGTGACCACAGCGATAACCAAGCCTTTCCGGGCTTTCACTTCCTGTATGTTGCTGACGATTTTTTCGTAAGCGCTCTTGTTGGTGGCGATTACGATGACGGGCATTTCCTCGTCGATCAGCGCAATCGGCCCGTGTTTCATCTCCGCTGCTGGATAGCCTTCAGCGTGGATGTAGGAAATTTCTTTCAGCTTCAGTGCTCCTTCTAACGCAATAGGGAAGTTGTAGCCACGGCCGAGGTAGAGGGCGTGTTGCCGGTCTTTTATTTCACCCGCAATATACTTAATCTGCTCTTCGTATTCCAATACCTTGGCGACTTTCACGGGTATATTGTGCAGCTCGTTTAACAATCGATGGAACGTGGAGTTGGAGATGGTGCCTTTTTTACGCCCCAGCGAGATTGCCATCATCGTGAGCAGGGTGACCTGGCCGGTGAATGCTTTGGTAGAAGCCACACCGATTTCCGGGCCAGCGTGGATGTAAGAGCCGGCATCCGTAAGCCGCGCGATGGATGAGCCTACAACGTTGACGATACCGTAGATGAGCGCCCCTTTTTGCTTGGCCATTTCCAATGCCGCGAGGGTGTCAGCAGTTTCTCCAGACTGGGACAGGGCAATGACGACATCATCCTCGGTCAATATAGGGTTTCGGTAGCGGAATTCTGAAGCGTATTCCACTTCAACGGGGACGCGTACCAGCTCTTCAAAAAGGTATTCTGCGATCAAGCCGGCGTGCCAAGAAGTACCACAAGCCGCGATGATGATGCGTTGGGCATCAAGCAGGCGTTTTTCGTATTCTTCTACGCCGCCCAGTCGTATGTAGGGCTCGTCTAAGCGCAAACGTCCCCGCATACAGTCAGCGATAGTCTCCGTTTGTTGATGGATTTCTTTGTGCATGAAGTAATCGTAGCCGTCTTTCTCCAGCATCTCGATCTTCATATCCAGCTCTTGCACATAGGGGGTCTGTATTTCATTGGTCAGCGTCTTGATTTCCATGTCGCCGTTGCGGTTGACCACGGCTATTTCTTCGTCTTTGAGGTAGATGACTTTTTTGGTGTACTCCACCAGCGGGGTCGCATCGGAAGCCAAGAAGTACTCGTTTTCACCTATTCCAATAACAAGCGGGCTGGCTTTACGGGCGGCTACGAGCTGATCCGGGTTCTGGGCGTCCATCAGTACAATAGCGTAAGCACCGACCACCCGGGAAAGGGCGATACGGACCGCTTCTTCCAGCGGCAAATCATCGTGGGTTTGAATTTCTTCTATCAGGTGCACGAGGACTTCCGTGTCGGTATCGCTTTTGAAGGTGTGCCCGTCCCGCTCTAAGGCTTTACGCAGGGAGGAGTAATTTTCGATGATGCCGTTGTGCACCATGACCAAGCGGCCGTTGCCCGACCGGTGGGGGTGTGCGTTGGTATCGTTGGGGGCACCGTGGGTGGCCCAGCGGGTATGCCCCAATCCAATGGTGCTACTCTGGTCTACATGCTCAATCAATGTTTGCAACTGTGCTACCTTGCCCTTCTTTTTAAAGGTTTGCAGTTCACCATTCATCAAGGCGACGCCCGCGCTATCGTACCCTCGGTACTCGAGGCGCTTTAGTCCATTTAGTAAAATTGGGCAGGCCTCTTTGGGGCCAACATAAGCAACAATACCACACATAAGTTTTGATTTAAGGTGTTAGAAGATAATTACGAGCCGCACGTTAACCCAAGGCAAGTCGTGTGTCGGTCACAGTGGAGAGGAAATTTACTTGTACACACTATAGCCATATGTTCGTCTGTCTCTGTTGGGGTAAACTGATTGGTTGTCAGTTGGTTATAAAGATTGTGCCGGTGCGAAATGAGTCGTGCTGTTAAGCCATTTCTGCATTGACACCAACGAGACAGGACAAAAACAGCCGCAATATACAGTTTTATATCCCTATTGTCAAGCCAGCTTACAATCGGGTGAACGTCAAGCGCAGCACAGGGGCATACTCCGGGTGGCTACTGCCGTAAAGCACAATGCGTTCGGCGGTCTCTGCCCGTTTTTTGACACTGATGTCACTATTGGAAATGGGGTACAGGCTGATATCGCGGCTTGCAGTCCCATCAATGACCTGCTGCAGGTAGGTGGAAATGTTCAAGGTGTAGCGGGTGAGACCCAGATCGTCGTCTTCTTCCGGTACCCCTCCGAAAAAGAAAGGCACGTCCTGCTGTCTGTCGGCGGCCACAACATCTATCAGCAGTTGTTCGCCTTCTCCATCCTCCTCTTCGGAAACCAGCACGAGCTGTTCCGGAATGGCGAAGGTGGTATCACCAGACTCGAGGTCGGCCACGTAAAATTCCAGCTCTGCTTTGTTGATCAACACGTTTTGCAAGTTGGAAAAATCGGGCAGGGTGATCCGCCCTTTCAAGCCAGCCATGCCCTGTAGAAAGACTAGACTGTCGCTAGCACTAGCGTTATCCACGTATTCACTGGCCGGTGTGCCGGTGTACTCATGCTCATAGTTGACCAAACGTGTATTTTGGTCAGGGTTGAAGTTATAGAGATACCGGCGGACTTGGTTGGAAGCGTCCCGGTAGTAAACGTGTATGCCTGCTGACAAGCCCGGGACATCTGTATCGGTAAAGAGAAAGAATTGCAGGATACCTTCTGTCTCGGTGGTCGGGGACAGTTGCAAACCGGGAAAGCGGCTCAAGAAGTCCAGCCGGTTTTCGTACAGTGTGGAATCGGCGGTGTAAGCCTGCAGCAGGCTGTCGCCAAATGAAGTGGGCAAGGGGACCCGCAGGTGGAAAAATGCTACCTCGGAGGTGTCGACAACTATACTATCAGAAGCCTCTCTGGTGGGGTAGTCCTTGAAGGAGAGCGTGTCCAAGCTGACCTCAAAGTTGTACTCCGTGAGCGGGTCCATTTTGGTAGCAACGGTGCGGTCAGAGAAGAAGTCCTCGTCCACATCGAGTAGCTCGTCGAGCGGGCTTACTTCCATGCTCAACTGTTGGCCGACAATATCTCCGTAAAAGCCGCGCGTAGCATAGGGCAATATCAAAACCACAGAATCCACAGCCGTGTAGTCTTCAAATTCGGTTAGGTTGACAGGGCTGCCTAGAGCAAAGGGGTAGAATTGTACGTTGATAGTCGAGGAGGATCGGCCGAAGACAGGATCGGTCATCGTGCCAAAAAAATAGGCATCTAACTGATCCACACGGAATGGAGAAAAGGTAAGTATGGGGTCGCTTACGACGGTATTCGTAATGACGGGAAAGGTGTCCGTAAACCCTACCTCGGCAATGTCTTCATCGAGCAAGTCCGCCCCAACTAGTGCCGGGTCGGTGCAGGAAGAGTAGAATAGCGCAGAGACGGCCAGCATAATGGCCAGCGTATGTTGCAGTTTCATATAATTGTTTTCGGATTAGCCCCAGCTTGTTAGGCTTTGGAAATACGGCGCAAATGTAGCAATAATAAGCAGCAGAGCAGGGGATTTGCCGCCCCAATTAACACTCTTGGCATAGAAAACACTCTTAGTAAAGGAGGATGGCATAGGTGCGGGCGGTTGTATGGAGGAAGCCTGTTTTTTTGTTAAAAAAGCAGCTTCATTAACCACAAAAGATGAGAGCACTATTGGTCGCAGTACTCTCATCTTCAAAAGCCAGTGGAAAAGACCGGCAAATGTACGGTAAGTTGTGCTTACCCTTCCTCTACCTCTTCGGCCGTCAGGCTTTCGTAGAACTCCATATAACTGGGTTCGAAGCCCTCGTCGCCCTGATAGTCGAGAATGGGCTTGTCGGTAGCCGACAGCGCTTTCTCATCGGAAGCACTAAGCTTTTCACTGCCTCTTATCAGCGCATCGGCGTATTCGATAGCCCCTTTCTGTAGGGTTACGCCACTGCCGTTCTGGTAGGAGGTCAGGTCGTTTTCTGTCAGGTTGTTGATAGAAGCCTTAGCAACAAACTCATCGGTGAATGTTTCCTCTGGCGAACCGTCGTACAGGGAGTACACCACCTTGGACTGCTGGAAGAGCGGCTCGTTTTTGTAGGCGGTCTTGAGGTACAGCGGCACGAGGCTGGTCATCCAACCGTGGCAGTGCACGACATCCGGCGCCCAGCCGAACTTCTTGACCGTCTCTATAACCCCTTTGCAGAAGAAAACCATACGGTCCGGGTTGTCTTCAAAGGGGTTGCCGTCTGCATCGGCGAAGACGTGTTTGCGTTTGAAGAAATCTTCGTTGTCCAGGAAGTAAACCTGCATACGAGCTTCAGGCAGAGAAGCTACTTTGATAATCAGTGGGAAATCGTCGTCGTCTACTATAATGTTCATGCCGGACAAGCGCACTACTTCGTGCAATCGGTGCCGGCGTTCGTTGATGACGCCAAATCGTGGCATCAATATGCGAATCTCCATGCCGTTTTCCTGAATATACTGCGGTAGCTGCCGGGCAATTTTTCCGATCTCGGAGAGTGCAGTATAAGGCTGCATTTCCTGCGTAACAATCAGCACTTTCTTTTTACTCATATCTCCATTAGTGTTTAAAAGAACAACTTTATCGCCATGCTTTCTGGCAATAAGTCCGCAAATTTAACAAAAAAAACGTTCTTAAAGGCTGTAAATCAGGCCTACTTAATACTCTGTTAACAAAAAGGCATATATTTGCGGCTTCAAACAGCAAAAGCCCTTCAAAAAGCAGTCTCCGCCACTATGTATATATTCAAAACGGCCAAAGACCTCAACCGGCACTTGCAAATCTACCGGGACAAAAAGCGCCCTGTAGGCTTTGTGCCCACTATGGGGGCCCTGCATCAAGGGCACCTTTCTCTGGTGAAACGCAGTCTGGCGGACAACCCCTGCACCGTCTGCAGCATTTTTGTCAACCCCACGCAGTTCAACGAGTCAAGCGACCTGGCGAAGTATCCCCGCAGTCCAGAGCGTGACCTGGAGCTGTTGCATAATGTCGGCTGTGATGTGGTCTTCATGCCGGCCGTGGCGGAGGTCTACCCGAAAGGGCTACAGTTTGAAGATACAGCACAGCTTGACTTTGGCTCGCTGGCAAAAGTGATGGAAGGCGCTCACCGGCCCGGTCATTTTGACGGGGTGGCACAGGTGGTCAAACGGCTGATTGACATCGTACAGCCCGATCGGATGTATATGGGGCAAAAAGACTACCAGCAGCTGCTCATCGTGCGTAGCATGGTGCAGCAGCTGGCGTTGCCGGTGGAAGTGGTAGCTTGCCCTATCGTCAGGGAGGCAGACGGCTTGGCCATGAGCTCCCGCAATCAGCGGCTTACTGCCGAGCAACGGCAGCAGGCGGCAGCTATTTCGGACGTGCTCCGGCAAGCAGCGCAATGGGCAGCAGTGCACACCCCGGAAGAGGTAGCACAAAAAGCGCTGCGAGCCCTTGAAGAGGCAGGGCTGGAACCCGAGTATTTCACGCTGGCGGACCCGGTGGACCTAAGCCCTGTCCACCGTTTCTCCGAAGAAGAAGAGGCGGTTATGGCTTTCGTAGCGGCGCGGGCGGGGGAGATACGCCTAATTGACAACGGCTTAGTTAAAAAGGGTTGACCAGCTTCATCGCGCCAGAACTATCCGCAATTATGTTTTGTTCTATTGGCGTTTTGCCCGCCTGCAGCAACTTCGCGGTAAGGGGCACGCATGAAAACCAAATAATATTATCTTTTGTGCTATGATGATCCAACGTTTTAAATCTAAGATACACCGAGCTACCATCACGCAAGCTGACCTGAACTACGTCGGCAGCATCACTATTGATGAGGACTTGATGGAAGCGGCTGATTTGATCGACGGGGAAAAGGTGCAAATTGTCAATAACAACAACGGCGAGCGCCTGGAAACCTACGTCATACCTGGAGAGCGGGGGGCGGGCACAATATGTCTCAACGGTGCCGCGGCCCGCCGGGCTCAGGTAGGCGACACCGTCATCATCATCGCCTACGCGTGGATGGAACGGGACGAGGCCAAAGCGTATGAGCCTAAAGTCGTATTCCCGGATGAAAACAACCGCCTGCCTTAAAAGGAGTATTTGCGCTGAAAAATAAAATTCCTATCTTTGCAGCAGAGCGTACTTAATAAATGCGGCTCTTCCGGGGTTTTGCTAATAATTGTTGGCAAGCCTCAACAGGGCTCGTACCGCAAATGCCGCTCTTTATCACACCTGACTGAGTCCTGCCGTAACAGCTGAATGCCTGAGCTCATTGCTAGAACGAACGGTGCTGTTACGCACTTAGCTAAAATGTAAACACGCCTTTATCAGATAACTTGGATTAGTATGAAAAAGAACTAGGGGCTGCGCCGAGAGGTAGGTAGCCCCTACGTTTTGTCTAAGGTCACCACAGGGTGTTCTCGCGCCAGTTGGGCTGTAAGGTCCGCCTTGCCGTAGCCCAGCAAGAATCCGCCGCCGCCGGCGCCACAAAGCTTCGTGCTGTACTGCCCGGTCTCTAAGCCCTTGCGCCAGAAGGGCCGGACGGCTTCCGGTATCCAAGGTTGTAGATGTTCCCATTGTAGCAAGGATAGTGCCCCCATCGTCTTGGCTAATGCAGCCCGCTCACCACGGATATACTGCTGCGTAGCGCGTTCGGAAAGCGGCGCCCAAGACTGTTCCGCCATTTGCCGAAAGGCCGGCTGTTCGCATTGGGAATGGAAGCGTTCCACAAGCGGGGCGGTACGCCGGGGCTGCTGAGTGTCGAGCAGGAAAAAAGCATGCGATGGCACT
>JAAAOU010000406.1 GCA_009908745.1 Bacteroidota bacterium | reverse complement strand
CTGCGCGGCCGTGCCATTCTGCTGCTGCGAAGGCTTCCAGAAGCGGCGGCGGCAGAGGCGCACATACCAGTTGCTGAGGTTGTCCACCACAAAGGCCTGTATCTTGCGCGCCGCCTGCGTGGGCTCATAATTGCCGTAGTCCTCGTCCACCTCCTTGACCAAGCTGTTGAGCAAGCTGATGATCCAGCGGTCGATCTCCGGGCGCTCGGTTACCGGCAGTTGCGGCTCACTGTTGTCAAACTGGTCGATATTCGCGTACAAGGCGAAGAAGGAATAGGTATTGTACAGGGTGCCAAAAAACTTCCGCTGTATCTCCCCTACCCCTTCGAGCGCGAACTTGAGGTTGTCCCAAGGGTTGGCATTAGCCATCATGTACCAGCGTACAGCATCGGCGCCGTAATCCTCTATAGCGCCGAAAGGGTCCACGACATTGCCTTTGCTCTTGGACATTTTATTGCCTTTGGCATCCAGCACCAGGCCGTTGGACACCACATTCTGATAAGCCACACTGTCGAACACCATCGTGGCGATAGCGTGCAGCGTGTAGAACCAGCCCCGCGTCTGATCCACCCCTTCCGCGATGAAGTTGGCGGGGAATTTGCGTTCGAAGACCTCCTTGTTCTCAAACGGATAGTGCCACTGCGCGTAGGGCATAGAGCCCGAGTCGAACCACACATCGATCAAGTCCAACTCGCGGCGCATCTCCTTGCCGCTTTCGGACACCAGCACCACCTCGTCGATGTAAGGGCGGTGCAAATCTTCGGGTGCTTTTTGGTCCAGCCCCAAAGCTTGGTTGGCTTTCTCGATCTCACGGCGGAGCTCTTCTACCGAGCCGATGCAGATTTCCTCCTGCGCATCCTCCGTCCGCCAGATGGGCAGCGGTATGCCCCAGTAGCGGGAGCGGGAAAGGTTCCAGTCCTGCAGGTTTTCCAGCCACTTGCCGAAGCGGTTCTCGCCGGTAGAGGCAGGTTTCCAGTTGATGGTCTTGTTCAGCTCGTGCATGCGTTCCTTGGCTGCCGTGGCTTTGACAAACCAGCTATCGAGCGGGTAGTACAGCACGGGCCGGTCCGTGCGCCAGCAGTGCGGGTAGGAGTGCAGGTACTTCTCGGAGTGGAATAGTTTGTTTTCTTCTTTGAGCTTGATGACGATGTCGGCGTCCACGGGGCGTTCTTCTTCCTGCCCGTAGTCTTTCACGTAGCGGCCGGCAAAGTCGGTCACCTCTTTCACAAAACGGCCCTGCCGGTCCACGAGGGGCATGTTGTTGCCGCCTTCATCTTTGACCATCAAAGGAGGGATATCGTACTTGGCGGCTACCTGAAAGTCATCTGCGCCGAAGGTAGGTGCAATGTGCACGATCCCCGTACCGTCTTCCGTAGAAACGAAGTCGCCTAGCAGTACTTTGAAGGCCGGCTTGTCGGGCTGAACATAATCCAGCAACTGCTCGTATTCCAGCCCCTCTAGCTCGCTGCCTTTGACCTCTTCCAGGATTTCGATGTAGGGAATAGGTTTGTTGCCCGCCTTGACTTCCTCGGGCTTGAGGTCCGCTTTAGCTTCGGTGAAGTAGGCATGCAGCCGGTCTTTGGCCAGGATGACGGTGCTCGGCTCGCCGGTATAGCGGTTGTAAGCCCGCACTTTTACGTAAGTGATGTTCTTGCCCACGGCCAGCGCGGTATTCGACGGCAGGGTCCAGGGCGTAGTCGTCCAGGCCAAGAAATACTCGTCTTCTGTGCCCTTTATTTTAAACTGGGCGATGGCGGAGATGTCCTTGATATTTTGATACGTCCCCGGCATATTCAGCTCGTGTGAGCTCAGGCCCGTGCCCGCCGCTGGCGAAAAGGGCTGTATGGTAAAGCCTTTGTAGAGCAGCCCTTTCTTATACAGCTGCTGCAACAACCACCATACCGTCTCGATATAGTCGCGCTCAAAAGTGATGTAAGGATCGTCGAGGTCTACCCAGTAGCCCATCTTACGGGTGATGCTGTCCCACATATCCTTGTAGCGCATGACCGTCTCGCGGCACTTGGCGTTGTATTCCTCCACGGTGATTTTAGTGCCAATATCCTCTTTGGTGATGCCCAGCTCTTTCTCCACATTCAGCTCGATGGGCAGGCCGTGGGTGTCCCAGCCGCCTTTGCGCTCTACGCGCTGCCCTTTCATGCTGTGGTAGCGGCAGAAGAGGTCTTTCACCGTACGCGCCATGACGTGGTGGATGCCCGGTTTGCCGTTGGCCGAGGGCGGGCCTTCGTAGAAAACGAAGTTGTTCTCGGCGGGGCGCTGTTCCACGCTTTTGTGGAAGATGTCGTTCTCCTCCCAGAATTTTAGGACGTCTGCATCTATCTGAGGCAGATTTAGCCTCTTGTATTCTTTATACATTCTGAATCATTTTAACGCTTTAATCATACCTAGTCACTCCTCATTTCACCCAAGTCGCCCTTCCAACGCAAGTTTCCTCGAAGCGCTTTGATGTTTTCCTGCCTTAGCAACTGCACAAAGGACTTAAGTGCTTCTTCAATCACCTCATTTTGGGTAGCTAGACCACTCAACCGAAGTGCAGATTCAACGAGTTGCTCGTCGACATTAACCTCTACTTTCATGATGCTTGCGTTTTATGTTCTACCAGCCACCACACGCTGGCGCAAAAATAAAAAACTCTGCCGAACCATATCCGCCAGAGCTTTTTGAATGTATCCATTTCAATACCACATCAGCAGCCCGGCGGTGCGCCCGGAATAATAATAATGCTGATGATTATGTTGCTGAATTGGTACATAACTAGTATTATAGTGCAATAGTAACTCTTTTTTACCAAAAACGCAACGGATTTGTACCGGCTAGACCGAACGGCCTTCAAAAGGCAGACCGCTGAAGAGGCAGACGACAATCGCAGCTACTGGCTTGCCCAAACTCCTCGGGAGCGGCTGCGGGCTATGATGTACCTCAACGCGCAAGCATACGGTCATGCAAAAAGCGGCCCGCCGCCGATGGACAAATCCGCATTCAAGGCCAGGCGACGTATGCAGAGCGAATACCTTTATCAGGATTTTTTGGAGTTTATCCAAGCCCTTAATCAGTGCCAAGTACGCTATTTAATGGTAGGTGGCTACGCTGTCGTGCTGCATGGTTACCAAAGGAATACCGGCGATCTCGATATCTGGGTAGAGCCTACGGCCGAAAATTACCAAGCCCTGTCAAAGGCGTTCGCTGATTTCGGCATGCCTGTTTTTGACATGACCCAAGACAATTTCCTAGCTAAGGACCAATTTGACGTTTTCACATTCGGCGTTTCGCCGGTAGCAATAGACATCATGACGCAGGTGAAGGGTTTAGTATTTGAACAGGCTTATGGCCGGGCCCAAGTTTTTGACCTTGGTGATGGCTTGGAAGTCAAAATGCTGGGGTTGGAAGACTTGCTCAGCGCCAAAGCGGCCGCGGGCAGGGCAAAAGACTTCAATGACATCCGCCACCTAAAAAAATAGCACCGCAGGCCGTGCGCCGTACCAAGGATTAACGTTCCATTAAAACACTATTCCTTTTCTAAACCGTTACATTTGTAGCCCAGCAAATCGTTGGGCGGCAATAAACGACATCAACACACATGAAAAATCTCGTCATCGTCATAGCGGCACTCATTGGTTTTGCGGCGCTGCAGCCCTTGCAGGCACAGGACAAAGCCTGGAAAACCCTGGCCAAGATCACTTTCAAAAAGGAGTACAACGAAATGATGGGCTTCAAGGTCGATGTGCCGGTCTTCAGCGAAACGGTACAAGAGCTGGAAGGCAAAGAGATCACGGTGCGGGGCTACATCATCCCCAAGGAAGGCTACAAAAGCCACACGGAATTCATCTTTTCCGCTTACCCCTATAACATCTGTTTTTTCTGCGGCGGGGCCGGGCCAGAGACCGTCATGGAAGTGTATGCCTCCGAGCCTATAGAGTATACGGCCGAGCCCATTACCCTGCGCGGCAAGCTGGAGCTTAACGACGATGATATCAACCGGCTGATTTACGCCATCCGGGATGTAGAAAAAGTAGAAGAAGACCGCTAATTACTGTGAAGCTATACCTGCTGAAATCACTGGGCAAGCCCTTTGCCCTACTACTGCTTGCTTTTGCGCTGGGCCGCTGCGCCAACCCCATGGCGCCCGATGGGGGGGAGCGGGACGAGCAGCCCCCACAGGTCGTCGAGGAGGAATCTTCTCCCAATTACCAGACGAATTTCAAGAAACAGCCCATCCGGATCACTTTCGACGAGTGGGTGGAAATCAAAGACGCTTTCAACCAGGTCGTCATTTCTCCGCCTTTGGCCTACAGCTATGAACTATCGATCAAGAAGAGGTCGGTCCTATTCGAGTTTGACGAGCGGGAAGAGCTGCGCGATAGTGCTACCTATACCATCAACTTTGGCGAGGCGGTGCAAGACTTCACGGAGGGCAACCCTGCCGAAAACTTGCGCTTCGTGTTTTCCACCGGCCCTTACATCGACTCGCTCTCGGTGAGCGGCAAAATCGTGGACGCGCGTACCTACAAGCCGGTAGCCGAAGCGCTGTTCATGCTGTACGAAAATACGGCCGACAGCGTAGTGCGCACTGACCGCCCGTTCTACTTTGCACGCACGGACGATAACGGCCGCTTCCTCATCGAGAACGTCAAAGCGGGTACGTTCAAAGGCTTTGCCCTGCTCGACAACAACCTCAACTACTTGTTTGATCAGGCGCAGGAGGCTATTGGATTCCCAGACAGCTTACTGGAAGTACAGGCCGGCCAAGAGCCCGAAGTAGGCGTGCGCCTATTCATTGCAGAACAGCCCATCCGCTTGCTCGATGCAGATGATACGCAGTACGGCAAGGTAAAACTCATCTTCAACCGTAAACCCGAGCAGGTGCAATTCAGCTATCAGGATGTCGGCCACCGCCAATTGCTTTTCGATATCAACCCGGATACCACCTTCGTCTGGTACGAGCTGCCCGGCGCTACGCCTTGGGCTGTCTACCTGCAAAAAGATACGGTGCTAAATGACACTGTGGAAATCGAGGCGCGCGAGCGGGAGGCGTTTTTGGAAACCGCCAAACTGCGTATGACCGAAGGCCCGAAACGCAGCATCAAGCCCTCGGGGCCCATTACGCTCAGCTTCAACCACCCCTTGCTGTTTTTCGACACCGCCCAAATGCAGCTGCTGCAAGACACTACCGAAACGGTCGTACAACCTACCGTACGCATCGACACAAGCGGCGGAAAGCGGCAGTTGCAGCTCGACCATAAATGGAAGCCCGCCCTACCCTACCAATTGCAGCTCTTGCCCGGTGCGGTGCGCGATATGTACGGTTTGGAAAACGACACGCTACAGCTTGAATTCAAGGCAGGAGTTGCCAAAGCCTACGGCAACCTGCTGCTTACCGTAGACAGCCTGTCTGCCGATTCCGCTTATGTCATCGAACTACTATCCGGGGAAGAAACGGTACGAGAATTTGAGGTGGACAACAGCACACAGTTCCAAACCGAGCTGAAACTGATGGAGCCCGGCAGTTACACCGTTCGGCTCATCGAGGACTGGAACCGGGACGGCAGATGGACTTCCGGCGACTACCGCCGCTATCGGCAGCCCGAACCCATCTTTACCCGGCCGTTGGAGCAACTGCGCGCCAACTGGGACCTTGAAACGGTGGTAGATTTACGCACTTTGCAGGCTAAAGCAGCGCAGGTTTTTGCGCCGCCCGCCCCGGCAACAGCAGTCCCCCAAGTCAATACCGATAGCTTGAGAAGGGATTCTATACGACAGCAGCAATTGCCCAAGTCGGTACGCGACCGTGTTGATGATGGCAATTAAAACGACTGATCATCTACATTGTCCAGCCACTCCTCTATAGCCGACACCACGGAAGCCACGCCCCCTTCGTCAAAGGGAGACTGCAAATTAGCTAGTTCTACAAGCTGCAGAAACGACTGGCTCCCTCCTACTTTGCACAGGCGCAGATAATCATCCCAAGCCTGGGCGTGGTCTTCGCGGTCTTTTTTCCAAAACTGGAAAGCACAGACCTGTGCCAGGGTGTAGTCGATGTAGTAAAACGGCACATTGAAAATATGGCTTTGCTTGAGCCAAAAACGCCCTTCCTCTAGAAAGGCATAGCCGTCGTAATCGCGCTGCGGCAGGTACTTCTGCTCAATCTCGCGCCAAGCGGCATTGCGCTCGGCCGGGGTCCAATCCGGGTTTTCGTACACCCGGTGCTGGAATTCGTCTACCGCCACGCCGTAGGGCAGAAAGGCGATGGCGCCGGACAGGTGGGCAAACTTGTACTTATTCGTCTCTTCCTCAAAGAAGCCTTCCATCCAAGGCCAGGTGAAGAACTCCATACTCATGGAATGGATTTCACAAGCCTCGGTTGTGGGCATGATGTAGTCGCTCAGGCCAATATTCCGGCTGCTGTACATCTGGAAAGCATGGCCCGCCTCGTGGGTCAGCACATCAATATCGGCGCTGGTGCCGTTGAAGTTGGAAAAAATGAAGGGGGCTTGGTAGCGGCCGATGTAGGTACAATAACCACCGGTTGCTTTACCCGGGCGGTTCACCAGGTCCATCAGCTCGGTTTCCTGCATAAACTGGAAAAACGCGTGGGTTTCCGGAGACAACTCCTCGTACATTTTTTCAGCCTGCCGGACGATCCAGTCGGGTTCACCTTTAGGGGCCGGGTTGCCGGAGAGGAAGCGTAAGTCTTCGTCGTAGTACTTCAGCTTTTCCAGGCCGAGGCGCTGCCGCTGGCGCTCGTACAGCCGCTGCGCGATTGGCACAATCTGGGTACGTACCTGCTCCCGGTAGCGAGCCACCATATCCGCATCGTAGTCGAAGCGCATCATGCGGGCGTAGGCCAGCTCCACGAAATGCTCGAAGCCCAGTGCTTTGGCAATGCGGTGGCGCACTTTGACGAGCTGGTCGAATACGTTTTCAATTTCTTCCGACTTTTCCTCAAAGAAGCCCCACTTGGCTTCGGCGGCCGCGCGGCGGGTAGCCCGGTCGCGGTCGATTTCGTACTTGTAGATTGAAGAGATGTTGTGCTCCTCGCCCCGGAAGTCGATGGTAGCGGAAGCTTTTATCTTGGTGTACTGGCTACTCAGCTTATTTTCTTCCTGCAAGAGCCCCACCACGGATTCGTCGAAAGTCTTCAGGCTGAGCTCGGCGATATTGAAGAGTTGCTTTCCGTGCTCTGCTTCCAGCTCCTGCCGGTATTTTGCATTCAGCAAACGACGGTAAAAAGCTGTGACCAAGCCTTGGTAAGCCGGCATTTGCTGGTCGAAGTACTCATTCTCCTTTTCGTAAAACTCATCCCGCGTATCTATGGTGTGGCGGATCATGCAGATGTTGTACATGGTGGAAAAGTCCGTGCGCATAGCGTCAATATGGCGCAGGACATCGCTCTGCTCCGTAGCGCTCAGCGCATGCTCGAAGGCATCAAGCGCAGTATTGAATTCCCGGGAAAAAGCGTCAAAATCAGGGCGCTTGTAGTCGAAATCCTTGAAGGTCGTATCCGTGGCAGTCGTCAACATAAATGTGGTGATATCTTTGAGCGTTAGGAAATAGCGGAAATGGTGAAGATCGTAAAAAGGTAGGATACTTAAGTAGGGAATGCCCCCAAAGTGCCCGCCTTTTTGTACTTTTGTACACCTTATGACGGGGTTTAGACTTTTATGCAGGTAGGACGATTTGTCTCTACGAGCGGAGAACAATCCGTAACTAGAATGGTTCAGCCGCCCCGGCGGCGGATATTTGGCAAGACAAACTGACGATGTGGAAAAGAAAGACTTGAAAGCACAGATCAACACCGAGAAGCTGCCGTGCCACATAGGCATCATTATGGACGGCAACGGCCGCTGGGCTAAAGAACACGGCAAGCCCCGTATATTTGGGCACCGCAACGGGGTAACGGCAGTACGGGAAACCACCGAAGCCGCCGCTGAGCTGGGGGTGGAATATTTGACTTTGTACGCCTTTTCTACCGAAAACTGGAACCGCCCCAAGCTGGAAGTCGGTGCCCTGATGCGGCTGCTCGTCGAGACCCTCGCCAAAGAGGTAAACACCTTGCACAAGAATAACATCCGCCTCAAAGCCATCGGTGACTTATCGAAATTGCCAGATAGTACCCGCAAAGCCCTGCTGGAAGGCATAGAACACACGAAAGCCAACACGCGCATGACCCTAGTACTGGCGCTCAACTACAGCGGCAAATGGGATTTGGCGCAAGCCGCCCAACGGCTTGGGCAGCAGGTGAAAGACGGGCAGATCAACCCCGAGGATATCAGTCAGGAAGCCGTCGCCAACGCCCTGAGCACGAGCGGCATGCCTGACCCGGAGCTGCTCATCCGCACGAGCGGGGAAGCCCGGATCAGCAACTTCCTGCTCTGGCAGATTGCCTACACAGAGCTGTATTTCACCCCGGTTTTTTGGCCGGATTTCCGCAAGGATGACCTCTACACCGCGATTTTGGACTACCAAAACCGGGAACGGCGCTTTGGCAAAATCAGCGAACAGGTCATTTCTTAAGCCTTTTATACAACCTAATGCCCGACCAAACGCTCTTTTGTCTCGGGAAACTGAACAATCCTTTCCCCCTATTCTATGGTTATGCTGAATGCAAGTCCTATTTTTGCGGTCCAAAACCGTGTGGCCGAATACATTGCAGCGATAATGGACGGTCGATATTTTACCGAAATACTGAATTACTGTATGAATCTCTACCTATCAAAAGCCTGCTCCAAGCTTGCCTTCCTGCTTTTCCTAGCCGCCGGCTTGCTGCTCGGGTCCACTTACCAAGCCCAGGCGCAGCGTAGCAATCAAGATACCCTGCCCGTGCTAGAATACGAAGGCGACCCGCTAGAGTACGAGATTGGCGGCATCAAAGTCAAAGGCGCCGACTTTAGCGACGACAACGCCATCATCAGCATCGCGGGCTTTAAAGTAGGCGACAAAATCCGTATCCCCGGGCCCGCCATCCAAAAAGCGATCAAAGCACTCTGGAAACTCCGCCTCTTTACGGATGTGCAGATCATCAAAGAGAAAACCATCGGCAATATCGTATTCCTGGAAATCGTGGTGGAGGAGCGGCCCCGCCTCACCCGCCACTCCTACCAAGGCGCCAAAAAGTCACAGCACGACGACCTCAATGATGCGGTGAACAAATTCCTGCTCAAAGGGGGGATCGTCACCGAAAACGTCAAGGTGAACGCCCGCGAAGCCGTAGAGGATTTCTATGTGGGAAAAGGCTACCTCGATGTAAAAGTGCGCGTACTTGAAGTGGTAGACAGTATCCGCCCCAATTCCGTGCGCCTAGTCTTTGACGTCAACCGGGGCGACCGGGTGAAGATCAAGGACATCATGTTTGAGGGTAACGAGAGCGTGAAGGACAGAAAGCTGCGCAAGCAATTTGAAAACACCAAGGAAAAGCGCCGGCTCTTCTCCTCTTCCAAGTTTATCCGCGACGATTACGAAGCCGACAAAGAACTGATCGTCGACTATTACAACACCCTCGGCTTCCGGGATGCCCGTATTCTCGGGGACAGTATCTGGCGCGATGAAAAAGGGTTCCTAAAAATAAAAATCAACTTGGTAGAGGGCAACCGCTACTACTTCCGCGATATCAAGTGGAAAGGCAACTCCATCTACGATGACAAGACGCTCAGCCAAGTGCTCAACATCGAAGAAGGGGACGTCTACAATCAGGAGCTGCTGCAGACCCGCCTCAGTTTCAGCCAAGACGGCCGGGACGTCAGTACGCTGTATATGGACAATGGTTACCTCTTCTTCCGGGTGGACCCTATCGAGGTAGCCGTAGAAGAAGACTCCATCGACTTGGAAATCCGTATCTTCGAAGGGCCGCAAGCGACCATCGACAAGGTGGTCATCACGGGTAACGACCGGACGCACGAGCACGTCGTACGCCGGGAGCTGCGCACCAAGCCCGGTGAGAAGTTCAGCCGTTCCGACATTATCCGCTCGCAGCGGCAGATCACGAACCTCAACTACTTCAACCCCGAGAACCTGAACATCAATACGCCGGTCAACCCGCAGCGGGGTACTGTGGATATTGAGTACGGATTGGAAGAGCGGCCATCGGACCAATTGGAGCTTTCCGCCGGCTGGGGCGGCTTGCAGGGGGTTATCGGCACCTTGGGTATTTCGTTCAACAACTTCTCCATGCGGAATATCTTCAACACGGAAGCTTGGTCTCCACTGCCACAGGGCGACGGCCAACGGCTGTCTCTGCGCGCGCAGACGAACGGCGACTTCTTCCAGTCGTACAACGCCTCCTTCACGGAGCCCTGGCTAGGTGGCAAAAAGCCCAACTCGCTGACTGTATCCGGATTTTACAACCGCTTTACGGGTGGGGTGCGAAACACCTCCAGCTTCCGGAGCCTACGCATTCGCCAAGCTACCGTACAACTAGGTACGCGGTTGCGCTGGCCGGATGACAACTTCATCGCCACCACGGCTCTCAATATCCAAAACCTGACGTTGCGCAATTGGAGACAATCCAGACTGCAAACTTTCGTGACGGATCAGGGCGAGTCCGTAGTGGATGGCAATTTTAATAACTTTAGTATCCAGCAGACCCTCGTGCGCTCTACGGTAAGCGATCCTATTTTCCCGAAAGATGGTTCTCGTATCTCCCTCTCCGTACAGTTCACCCCGCCGTACTCGCTGTTCAACCAAGACCGGGATTACGAATCTGAGCCGGTAGAAGAGCGGCTGCGTTTTGTGGAGTACCACAAGTGGCGCTTTGATGCCGACTGGTACACCCCCATCGTTGGCAATCTGATCTTTAAGGCACAAGCCAAAATCGGTATCTTGGGCTCCTACTCGGACCGCCTGGGCACTTCGCCATTCGAGCGTTTCCAGTTGGGCGGCGACGGTATTCAGAACCAGCAATTTGGCTTTGCCGGTGTGGATATCATTTCACTGCGGGGATACGAAATCAACGAATTACCAGCTAACCTAAGAGACCCTAGAAATCCCCAAAGCGGTAATGTCCCTACGCCAATTTTCAACAAGTTCACGGTAGAACTCCGCTACCCATTATCCCTCAACCCTAGCTCGACTATCTATGTGCTGGCTTTTGCACAGGGCGGTAACGCTTGGCAATCTGGCCGGGACTACAACCCCTTCGACTTGTACCGCTCCGCCGGTATGGGCCTGCGGGTCTTCCTGCCGATGTTCGGTACGCTCGGCTTCGACTACGGTATCGGCTTCGACAAGCGCGGTGCGGATCGCAGCTTGCAAGGCTTGGGTAACTTCAACATTATCCTTGGCTTTGAGCCGGAATAGGGGGAGAGTTGGGAAAGTTGTAAGGTTGTAAAGTTGTAAAGTTGTAAGGTTGGGAAAGTTCCTAACCCTTCAACCTTCCAACCTTCCTAACTCTTCAACCCTTTTAACCCTTCAACCTTTCAACCCTTTTAACCCTTCAACCTTCCAACCTTCTTAACCCTTCAACCTTTACCCATACCAATACGTCTTCAACCAAGCCCAAATCTCCCGCCTGTTCATATAAGCGTAGAGCAGCAGGGCGATGAACGCAAACAGGATGATCACCCGCGTATTGCGCAGTACGTCCCGGAATTTCTCGCGGCGGCTCTTATGCCGTTTACGGCTTTTGTACCCCATTTCTAATGGATTGTTGTTTGCCGCAAAGGTGCGCTTTTTTGGGCTATACCCCAGCGGTAATCTTGGCCTATTTTAATCCCAGTCGCCAGCTTCTAATTCGAACAGCTCATTGACGCTCCGTTCAAAAATTGCCGATAGGCGTAAAGCCAGTAAAGTAGAGGGTACATACTTCCCCAGCTCGATGGCGTTGATGGTCTGCCGGCTCACTTGGGCGCGCTCGGCCAGCGCTGCTTGTGTGAGATTGCGCTTTGCCCGTTCCACTTTTAAATTATTCCGCATAAGGCATGATTTTGCGGGTTTGGTATAACTCCCAGTGGAAACGCACCAGAAAGAAGATAAGCAGGGTAAATGTGTTGAACACCATTACCCAGAAGAATGACAAGTCGTAGACAAATAGCACGCCCAACAGCAGAATAGCGTAGTTAACGTAAGTCGCCCATACCAGCGACGCCAAGCGAAGTTGCATTGTGTACTCATCTTCCACCTCCACTTTGGCGAAAGCCGCCACTACGCCACCGATGATCAGGAATACCAGGGCCAGCTCGTCTAAAATATTGTTCTCTTGGAAGGACGGGCCAAGCGGTTGACTATCGGGACTAAGATCCAGTCCAGCGTGCAGCAGCATAGGCACTTTTATATTAAGCCATCCTATGTCGTCGTAACCGAGCAAGAATAAGAGCCCAAGCGCTCCGCCGAACAGGAGCAGCCCCCAGCCAAAGGGTTTCCAGCGGTTCGGTAGTAGGAAATTAGCAACCATAGGTGTAAAGTTTGTTTTACATCTACAAGTTGCGAGAGATTATTTAAAAAGTCAAGTTTTCTTTACAAAATGTAAAGATAAATTGACTTCTGTGGTCAGAAAACAGGACTGTCCTTTTCCACCAGTATGGTATTTACCACCTGCATGGCACAACGGGACAATCCTATTTACGGTATTCCAGTTTACTTCTTCGGCGGGCGGCTCGGCCGTACCTCAATTTTGCTGGGCAACGTACGCGGGTCCATCCGCAGCAAGTCGATCACCATCTGGCCGAGGTCTTCGGGTTGGATTTTCCAAGCATCCTTCTCGCTCGGCACATGGTCGTTGAAATAGGTGGCCACCGAGCCCGGCATAATGGTACTCACATTCACCCCTTCGTGCCGCAGGTCGAGCATTACTGCCTGCGTAAAGCCGACGAGGCCGAATTTGCTGGCGTTGTAAGCGGAGCCGGTAGGGAAAAAGTTCGCCCCCGCCAAGCTCGCGATGGTGATGAGGTAGCCATTGCTTTCCTTGAGCGCGGGCACCGTCGCCTTGGTGGTGTAAAACACGCCCGTCAGGTTGGTGTCGATCACCGCGTGCCACTGTTCCGGGCTCATCTCCTCGATGGGCGCAAACTGCCCTACCCCCGCGTTCGCAATGACGACATCGAGCTGCCCCCACTCGTCGAGCACGCGCCGCACCGCACTTTCCTGCGCCACGAAATCGCGCACGTCCGCCGCGATGCCCAGGGCTTCCCCGCCCATTTTTTTCAAGTGGGCAGCGGCTTCGTCGGCTGCTTCCTGCCGCCGGCTCGTCACCGCTACTTTCATGCCTTGTTCAACCATCGCCTCCGCTACGCCGAGGCCGATTCCTTTGCTGCCGCCGGTAATGAAGGCGGTCTTTCCTTGTAGTTT
>JAAAOU010000022.1 GCA_009908745.1 Bacteroidota bacterium | reverse complement strand
TTGTGCCCCTTGAATTTGACTAGTATAGAAGTAATCTGCTTGTCGGGGTAGTCTAGCAATTCCTTTGGGAAGAGGTCGCCGTTGCTTGAAGAGTGGGCGTGTTCTTCATGCGCATGCGTCCTGTCCTCGTGGTCGTGTTCATGCGTTCCGCTCTCAGGGTCATGCTTGTGTGCGCCATCCTCGTGATCGTGTTCGTGTGTCTCCGTTTCTGTGGAAGCCGGCTTTGCTTCTTCCGGGCTATGATCGTGTACCGCCCAGGGGCTGGAGAAGCGGGTCAGCAGCAGTTGGTCCACCACCGCGCCGGAGGGTTCCAGTATGCCCACAACCTCGAAGGGCATGGCATCATCGTGGATCAAGTCTTCGTTTTGGTCAAAGCCGTGGGAGGACTGGAAGGTATCGCCAATGCTCAGGCCCAGTTCATCGGCTACTGCTGCGCCGGCCACTACTTCCATGGTCTTTTCCCACCGTTTCCCTTCCGCCAGCTTGGCATCGTACAAGTCTAGCATTTCGGGCTGCGTACCCACCACCCGGTAGCCCCGGTGGCTGTCGCCCAGGGAAAGCGGGATAGCGGTTTCGATAATGGGGTGCCCCTCCCGCAGGAACGGCTTGGCGGCTTTGATGTCGATATTGCCGGTGGGCGCATCAATGTGGTACATGCTGCTGAGGATGAGCTGCAGGGGGCTGCCCTTGGCGCCGATGACGAGGTCTACGCCGGCCAGGTTGTTTTCAAATTTCTCCTCCAGTTGGTCATTGAGTACCAATAGCAGGGAAATAAGCCCTACACCCAGGGCAAAAAGCACCAGGCTGAGCAGCATATTCAGCGGTTTGTTGGTCAGGTTTTTCCAGCTCAGATTCAGGATGTTCATGCGGCTATTGGATTGTGATTTGGTGGGGGATGTGTTCCTTCAACCGGGCGTCGTGGGTGACGACCAGCAGGGTGGCGTTGACCAGTTGGGCTTGTTCTTCCAGCAGTTGGACGACCTGCTCACAGTTCTGATCATCGAGGGCGGAGGTCGGTTCGTCCGCCAGTATGACGGAGGGTTGATTGACGATGGCGCGGGCGATAGCGGCGCGCTGTTGTTCTCCCACGCTGAGCTGCGAAGGTCGAGCGTTCATCTTGTGCCCGAGGCTGAGCCGCTCCAGCAGTTCCCGGATACGGCTGCGGTCGACTTTCATGCCGGCCAAGCTTTGCGCTAGCGCCAGGTTGTCGCCTACTGTCAAGCTTTGCACAAAGTGGGCGGTTTGGAAAATGATGCCGATATGCCGCCCCCGAAATTGATCGATGGAGGCCGTAGACAAATGGTTCAGCGTAGTATCGTCAATGGTGATGGTGCCGGTCTGCGTGGTCAGCAGGCCGCCAAGCAGGTGCAGCAGGGTGGTCTTGCCGCTGCCGGATTGGCCGAGTACCAGCCAGTGTTCCCCGGTTTGGCAGTGGATGTCGGGGAAGCTTAGGCGGGTGTTGCCGTCGTAGGAATACCCCAAGTTTTCGGTTTTGAGCATGGTGATGTCATTGGTGCTTTCTGGTTAACAAATGGGGGGCTAGATCGTTTGTGGGGAACACTCCAAGGCTGCAACTTTCCAGCTTGTCCACTTTTTACGCGCTGTCTGGTGTGGGTAGACTTGACAAGGTCGTAATACCCGCCCGCGGGCGACTTGATTAAGCCATTTTGCTTTTTTAGAGTTGAGAGGATTTTTTATTTTGCTTTTCTGCGGAGAACCCCCGACATTGCAATTGATATCAAAATGAGTACTCATTTTTATTTTTTCGTTTTTTAAAATTTACAACCTATTAAAGACGCTTACACGCTTGGTATGTTAACTTCATGCCCGGCACACACACACATCTATTCAGTCATTTATAAAAATGTAACACCGGCATGAATACAAGAACAATTATAGCGGTACTTATTGGAACTTCCCTTTTCGTGGGTTGCCAGAAAGAAATCGAATACCCGCATGGCCCGATTTATGAACCCGGGTCACAAACCTTCGGCTGGAGTACCAGTGAAAAAAACGGCCTGCCTTTTGAGTCTTCCGCCTATGCGACAAAATCTCCCGAACTTGGTGAGGAGTTATTTGCTGTGCATTTCACGACGTATACGGATTGGGGCGCTCAGAGAGAGACGATTGCTATGGGTCCTTTTGAATATAAACCGGAGAGAAAGGATAATGTAGTCGAAAATATAGATTTCGATGATATTGACGGCATTATCAATTCGAAGCAAGTGACGGCATCTTATGGTACTTCAGCTGATGATGGAGATGTTGCAGAGGATTCATATGTAATTGATGAAAGAGGAGATAATTGGGTTGCAATAACGGCCATAGACACCATCGATGAAGAGTTAGTCATACGTGGGGAGTACAATCTTCACTTCAAGTTCAAGAATAACCGGGATAAAAAGAATGCGGCTAATCCGGATCATGTTCGGTTTACGGATGGTATTTTTGAGGTGCGGTTCTGGAAGTGATGGAGGCAGCGCATCAATCTACCTGCGAAGGGCCGCACGGGGGGAAGCCGCCACCCGCTTGCAGCTCTTCAATCTCTTAGGGGAGAGGGTAGCTACGGTAGGGCTGCGGGGCTTGGTGCAAGAAAGGGTTGTTTTGCCCCAGCTGCCGGCTGGTATGTACTGGGTAAGCTTGGAGCATCAGAAGGGGCGTTTTAGGAATAGGCTTCCGCTGATGGTGGCTGATTAGAGCCCCGCTGCTCCCGCCCGCAAGCTGCACCGCTAACCCCGTCGGGAGCGGGAAACTCCCGCCGGGGGCTGGCCTGCCCCCGCAGTCGGGTTTCCTCCCCGCCTGCGGCTTCCCCTGCTCCCGCTGCTCCCGCCCGCAAGCCGCATGGCTAACCCCGTCGGGAGTGGGAAACTCCCGCCGGGGGCTGGCCTGCCCCCGCAGCCGGGTTTTTCACCCGCCCGCGGGTTACCCCCGGCTATCTTGCCCTTTGCAGTTTAGCTGACATCTATTCGAGTAGTGTATGGCAAACGATTTATAGGGTATTAATCATCTGTGCAATAGTATAATACACATTGAATCAGTAGTTATTTAACATAAATATGGGTATTTAAATTTTCGCCAAACTATAGTTGACTTTCTGCGCCGAAAGCCCTACATTGTAAGTGATATTGAAATGAACGCTTATTTTATTTTTCCACTCTTTAAAATTTATAACCGATGAAAGATGTTTACACGCTTGGCTTGCTGAAAGCTGGACAAGCACACACTCTGTCCGCCGCCCCGACAAAAGCCGGGATTACGGCGAAGGAGGGTGCACACACACACACACACAATGTCCGCTGAAGCCTAGTTTCAGTGAAGTCGGCAGATCAAGGAATACACGGTTCACTGTTTTAGCTAAATTCAAGATTAAAGCGAAAGAAGACACACATGTTCCTATCCTAAGCATTATATTGATTTCAGTACTACTTTTTGCTAATGGAGCTCTGTTTAGCCAGCCTTCTTCCTTCGAATGTGGTATGGGGGGAGGGAGTTCTGGATATATCGTTAATTCGGGGTTTGACAATCTGGACTTTTTTCAACCTGAGACCTGTGGAAAGCCACTGTATATTAACTGTAGATTTGTTTTCTTTACGCGGAATGATGGAACAGGTACATTTCAAGAAGGAGAACCATTTACAGATGAAATTTTAAGTGAAATAGTAGAGGGCGCAAATGCCAAATGGGCGAGTGTCCCTGATAACACGGGATGTTCCACAAGTTCAGGGCAAGATTATCCGGTAGATAGTAAATTTAGGATGAATGTCGCTTATGATTATATTGATGATGAGATAGCATGGGATTATTATGCACGTGCAACTGCTCTAGGTGGAAGCTACTTTAAAACCGCTTTTTGCCCAAATTCCCTAATGAGAGCTAATAGCACATGGCCACACCTGAGAGATGTGATTAATAATTATAATGCGCAATATCCTAATTCATTCAATTTCTTTTTTATAGAAGATGGCAACCTAATCAGGGAGGTTGAGGATCATTTAGCGAATGGGACGCAACCAAATGGGCCTTATGAAGGAGTCGATGCGTTTAGTGGGTGTTCTAGGTTACCTGAGCCCTATTATTCTAATCAGGATCAATTTGTTGTGATGATGAATTTTTATTCATCTTGGTTTGCAAGAATTAATTTTGGCACAGATTATTTCCCAGAGGAAGCTAGTGAGGGAAATGAACTTATTGCAAATTGGCATATTTCAGAGACTATTGACGCAATAGTTCATGAGTTAGGTCATTCTGTAGTAGAGCGTAGTATAGTTCATGAAACATTTGGATGCGCTTCGAATTTAATGAGCACAAGTCGGCCTCTTTCTCATTTAGTCCCTGAACAACTAAGTAGGTTACACAGGAATATGATGACCTCCAATAACCATCGTTATATAAGCTGTGATGACATTGCGGAATCAACATGCGACTTGGTAATAAGCCAAGATGATGTTTTTGATGAACCGATGAGTATTTATGGAGATCTAATTATTGAGGAAGGTGTAACGCTTACGCTCAAATCCGATATGTATCTTTCGGAAACATCATCTATTGATGTACTTAAGGGGGCTAAGCTAATTATTGACGGAGCATACCTAACTAATGGATGTGGAGATCATTGGAAAGGTATACGAGTTGTGGGTGGGAATTCCGATTTCGATGTGTCAATAAAGAATCAGGCTATTATCGAAAACACCAGTCAAGCAGCAGTTTCAATGTTCCCGCCTCTTCCTTGGTCGGAAGCGAGACAACATGGTAATGGGATTCTGCATGCAGAAAACAGCGCTTTCAACAATACGATGCGTATCGTGGAATTTATAGCTTTCCAATCTGCTGCGAATGGAAGCTATATCAGGGACTGCGTACAGAACGGTGGTAATTGGAGCGTCACAAATTGGAATTGTCAGTTTATCGAGATAACTGATAACGTCTTTAATGATATTACCACAGACTGTATTGTAACAGAATCGGGTTCTTTCCTTATTGAAGGCAACGAATTTCATAGCGGGCAGCATGATATTCTATTTGCAAACGTATCAGCGGGCATAGGCTCTGTTATAAGGGACAATCTGTTTTATGGATCAGAGACCGGAGTAAAGGCGCTGGGAACCACTTTTGATGAAAACATTATCCTTAATAACAATTTTGCCACAGGTCTCTATGATGTCTGGATGGAAGGGGATAACTTTTATGAAGTCTATAGAAACAGTTTCGCTGCGGCTTTTGGCTCCGTTAGTCTCAATGGCGGTAACAATTCTGTCAATAGTATTTTCCAAAATGAATTTGATGGTAACTTAGTGGGGCTTTACAGTACAGAAGATTTAGGAGGCATAAAGTTCTATCAGAATTGCCTTAATACTTACTTCGCCGATACATACTTAGATGGAGCAACAATTTCTCCACCTGCATTCCTTGAGCCAGCGAACAACTGTTTTACGCACTTAGGCAACTCTAGCAGCAGTACCTATGATATTACTGGCAACCCTGACCCTTTCACTTACTTTGAGCCTGCTGATAATGTAATTGACTGCAAAGATGCTGTTAAAGCTCACCCCAATGTGTCCATTACTGAGTCAGGACCGGCTGTAGATGCCTGTGCCATTGCCGGATCAGATTTAGTTACTCCTCCAGAGGAGGAAGAGAAGCTTTGCAGCCCACAGAGGACAATAGCTGCAACACAGGAAGCCATTTCTTTTTTGAATGCAGAGATTGGTCTTTTACCGCCTAACGACGAACAGCGCAAGGACTATGAAAGATGCCTGAAGAGAGCTAAACGACAATTGTTTGAGTTGTATATCATAGATGAGAACTATTCCAGTGCCCGTTCTCTATTTTCTGGAGAAGAGGCTGATAAAGCAGCAGCTGTTATATTTAGCTCTTATATTTTCGAAGGCGACCTGGAAGCCGCAGAGGAGTTTTTAACCACTATTAATCCAGCCGAAGAGCCTCTTGCCGACTTCATAAAAGTGCAACTTCTAAACTTAGATAGGCTATCAGAAGGACCAAATTTCCAAGCCACTGTTTCCGAACTTGACAGCCTTGAATTTATTGCTCACAAAGAGCATCGCTATGCTGGATATGCCAAATCGCTGCATTATGCGTTAACTGGAGATATCCTCGCTGAAGATTTACCACTGAGTAACCACAGTGCACTAAAGCTGGAGCTAGAAGGGAGGGCAACACATGCCACTAGAGAGAACGAACTATCCATTTTCCCCAACCCATTCAGCGAGCAGCTCCAAATCAATGTAGGCACTTATTCTGATGCGCAGCTCAACATTACGGACGTTTTAGGTAGGAGGGTACACACGAGTTGGATACAAGAATCTAACTTTTCTATCCCCACAGCTGATTGGGCAGAAGGTCTATATATTGTGACGGTAAGCAGGAATGATGAAATACTGCACCGCCGCAAAGTGATGCTTGCTAAGTAGATTGTTAAACCACGAACGTGCAGCTCCAGAGTCGGAGCTGCACGTACATAATTCTGTAATATGCGCTTTTTTATCATTATATTATCAATTTTTACTTTTAGTATAGTGACTGCACAATCAGTCGACACCTACAGTCAACTGCATAGCTTTGAAGGCGGTATCACAGGCGAATACCTTGACCTTGAATATATTAACGGCCGCATCGTGCTTTTTTCAGAAAATTACTGCGATTACGATACTGTGTTTAGGTCGTGCTCTTACGTATCTTCCTTTTTGCCTTCAGGGCAACATATTCAATCTCGTCTATATCCATCATTATTTCCTGAAGGCAGCAACAGGCTTTCAAGTATGGGGGATACTGTCATGCTCATTGGACACCCGCATGGTCTTTTTCAAGGGCGTCCAACGAGGATACACTTAATTGATTCCTACTTACAAGATATACAGACTTACGATGTCCCTAGTCCTTCCGATAACGAAACTGTGAATTGTAATGGTATGATACGCAATGACAATACAGTATACTTATACGGCAATACAGTTTCAGATGGAAGATCTCAAGTGCTCATACAAAGTGTTGATAAAAGTCATTTGACAACAAATTGGGATCAAAAATACAGAAGAGGAATTACCAGTAATAAGTGCGATGATTTACATTTCACACCAGATGGAAACTTAACTTATATAAATAGCTATTTTGACAATCAAGGCGCTGGGGGAGAATATGGCTCTCAAATTGTAAAACTGTTACCAAGCGGAGAAAAGCTTGATTCGTTTGAATTTGAAGGTCCAGCCGGCAAACCCACAAGTATGCACGTTTCTGAAAATGGTAGTTATTACTATTTTTCCAAATTAAATCCAGAGGATATCTGGGCTTCAGATAACGGCTGGATCAACAAATTGAGCCCCGATATGGAGGAAGTAGAATGGCGTACCCCCTTGCCGTCAGAACCGTTTTCAAACAATTGGGAGTATAATGCACGGGACTTTATCGAGGCTGCTAATGGTGATATTATTGTTTGTGGTGAGGCAACCGGTGGTGGCTGGCATCCAGACGATAGCGATAACGGTTTTATTGCCCGTATCAGCCCCGATGGGAAATTAAAGTGGACCAGGATTTACCGCCACCCCAATGTTGATGCCTTACCTGTAGATACATTTCGTATTTACCGATATGGGAGGCTTAACAAAGTCATAGAGACCCCTACTGGTCAAATCATCGCCTGCGGATACGCTAGGTACTCCCCCTTCCAACTCAGTGCCATACAGGATATGGAGCTGTCATCCAGGCTTTGGCTGCTTGCTGTGGATGCGAATGGTTGCCTAGCTGGTGAGGAATGCCAGGATGTTATCGTATTGGATGGTGCCAAAACGGCTTTACCCGTATTTGATATCGGCACGCGCTGGACTTACGAAGCAGAGACTTTTGCTGGAGGCCCGGCGAAGAGCGTCAGCTTTGAGACTTATGAAATCGTGGATACCGCGACGGTGGGTGGGCAGACTGCTTTTGTGTTAGAAGAAGGCTCAACGGGTGACCTTCAGTACCTACGGCAGGAGGGGAGCTTAGTCTACTTCTGGGATGCTGATCTGGAAATGTACCAATTGAACTATGATTTTGCGGCCAATAGCCAATATGGTACACAATGGACCAGTCAGTGCAGCATTGGTGGGGGCATTGCGATGATGCGAGTAGATAGCGTGACGCAGGAAACCGTAATGGGCGATACTCTGCCGGTACAGCACCTGCGCATAGAGAACAATGGCACACTTAATGAAGACCTTCTTACAAGGGTATATGCAGGCATAGGGCAGATGTCGGGTGGGCTTCGTCTGCCTCTGGGCTACGGCTTGTGCGACCCGGTACGGGAAATTACTCAGCTTCGCTGTTTTGAGAACGACAGCCTACAATACAACTTTGTGGGTTACCCCTGCGATAGCACCTTTGTCCTTACTTCCGCCTCAGAAGTTGAACGGGAGGACATAAAGATATTCCCCAACCCGACCTCCGGCAGGCTTACCGTCGAGGGCATTGCCCCTTCGGCCCTTTATGAGCTGTACGACGCCGGCGGCCGTGTTATCCAAAACGGCCGGCTCCGCAACAGTCAGCTTTACATCGAACAGCCTGGTTTTTACTGGCTCAAACTTCGGATGGATAATCAATGGAAGGTGGTAAAGATTTTGGTTTTTTGAAAATAGGACTTGGTATACCCAAAAGCTTGTTTCAAAGTAGGAGAGTCATTTTTTACAAACTGAAAGATTATATGCTATGAAAAAGTACTACTTATTTCTAGAGGTCTGCTTTTTATTGTTTGTCTACAGTGCGGCGGCCCAAGATACTACACTGAGTACACCCCACTTCGACATCGGCACCAAATGGACTTACGAAGAAGCAAGAAGCTCGCCGCCCATCATCCAAAGGCCTAAAGCTCATGAAATTACCGGCCAAACGACCTGGCAAGACACACTGGTGTACGTGATAGAGCCGGGCGTTTACAGTGCAATGGATTACATGTACGTTCATGGGGACAGCATCTATTTTTGGGACTGGCGCTCGGAGGTCTTCCAACTGAATTATGACTTTTCCGATCCCCAGCCTTATGAGGCGGTTTGGAGTAGTTACAGTTTTGACGTTGGGCCGAATACTGCTCAGATTACTGTGGATTCCGTCCGGCAGGAAATGATTTTTGACCACACTTTTGAGGTGCAATACTTGACGGCGCAGGGGGATCAACTGGCACCTATATCTGCCAGAGTTTTCAGTGGGATCGGCAATGATTATGGCCTGAAATTCGGACTTGGGGAAGACGTGGATAACTTTCAGTGGTACATTGACAAGCTACGCTGTTTCGAAGATGGCGGGAACGTTTACCGTTTTGTAGACTATCCCTGTGATTCTACGCTTTTTGTCTCGACGGATGAAGTACTGAATCAGGAAAATGACATGCGTATCTACCCCAATCCCAGCGCCGGCACCGTTACGATTGAGCACGACCGCCAACATGAGGATTTTCCCTACCGGGTTTACGACTTATCCGGTAAGTTGGTGCAATCGGGGACGACTCAGGGTAGTCAACTCGAGATACAACGGCCGGGAAAGTACATTTTGGTCATCGATGACGATGGGGTACACCGGGCGTACCGGGTTGCGGTGGTGAGGTGAGGGGGTGAATAGAGTAGACTATATATACAGCCCTATGTTTACCTAGAGCACATGAGGTCGACCAGAAAACTGGTGGAGGATTTGACCTACTCGGTGCCGCTCAACTACATGCCGGAATGGCGTTTGCCAGCGGGTTGGTACCGTTTGGTGCGGTGAGAGCCGTAGCCTCTACCCATAGACTGGCTGGGGCCCAGCCACGGGTGGAGGCGGATTAGCTATTTCTCCTCTTGCTTTTCCGGGTGTCTCAGCTTGACACTGGAGCAGGGGCTACAACCTTACAACCTTACAACCCTCACAACCCTCCAACCTCCATAACCTTTCAACTTTCTCCGTCCGCCGTAGCTCGTCAGAGCGAAGGAGGGTCAACCTTCCAACCTCCCCCCCGTCCGCGCCACCTCCCAAGCCCAGGCTGTCCGCATAATATCATTAATATCCCTTTTGGGGGACCAGCCGAGTTGTTGTTCTGCTTTGTTGTAATTAGCGTAGATAGCCACCACATCGCCCGGGCGGCGCTCGCCGATCTTGTACGCCAGCTTCTGGCCCGTCACTTTCATAAAGGCTTCCACGGCTTCCAGTACGGTCACGCCTTCGCCTATCCCCAAGTTGTAGACATCCACAGCATTTTGTTGCCGGCTGGCTTCCAAGTGTTGGAGGGCTTTCGTGTGCGCGTCGGCCAGGTCTTCGACGTGGATATAATCGCGGATACAGCTGCCGTCCCGGGTATCGTAATTGTCCCCAAAGACCGTCATTTCCTGTCGTTTGCCGATAGCCGTCTCGGTGATAACGGGTACGAGGTTAGACGCTTTATTGATAGGGGATTCCCCGATTTTTGCGCTATCGTGGGCGCCGGCCGGGTTGAAGTAGCGTAGCAGGATATGCTTTTGTTTGGGGTGTACGCGGGCGAAATCGTGGATGATTTGCTCGCACATTTGCTTGGTGCGGGCGTAGGGCGACTCGGCTTCCTGCGTGGGCGTCTCTTCAGTTACGGGCAGTTGGTCGGTATTACCGTAGACCGAGCAGGAAGAGGAGAAAATGAGGTGTGGGACCTCGTACTTCACCATGCAGTCGAGCAGGTTGAGGAGGCTGTTGATATTGTTGCGGAAGTAACGGATGGGCTCGTTGACGGATTCGCCGACTGCCTTCAAGGCCGCAAAATGGATGATGCCTTGTATGTCTGTATGGTCCTCAAAGACTTGGGCGGTAGCCTCCGGCCAGCGGAGGTCAATCGCGTAGTTTTTTACCCGTTTGCCGGTGATGGCAGCGATACCGTCTAGCACGCTAGCGTCGGAATTGCTGAGGTTATCGACGGAGACGACTTCGTAGCCCTGCTCTATCAAATCCACGATGGTATGGCTGCCAATATACCCGCAGCCGCCGGTGACTAGTACTTTTTTCATGGAATAGGGTATTAATTAGGCCGTAAAATAGTTATAGCCTTTCGTTTTTCAAGCTACCTTTGCCAAAAATCAACAAGCGCACACCAAAATGGAAAATAAAGCTTTGGCAAAAGAGGTGGTACAGATTGCCCGGGAAGCGGGGGCTGCTATCATGGCCATCTACGGCCGGGAAGATTTTGACGTGGAACTTAAAGCGGACGAATCCCCCCTGACCATTGCCGACAAAACGGCCAACGACCGGATTTGCGAAAAGCTGGAGCAGCTGTCCGTGCAGTACCCGATCATCTCCGAAGAAAACAAGGAGGTGCCATTTGAGACCCGCCGCCATTACGATTACCACTGGCTGGTAGACCCGCTCGACGGCACCAAGGAATTCATCAAGCGCAACGGCGAGTTTACGGTGAATATCGCCCTCATCCACAAGGGCGACCCGGTGCTGGGCGTGGTGCATGTGCCTTGCTTCAACGAAACGTACTGGGGCGTAAAAGGCGAAGGCGCATTCTTGGAACAAGGCGGTACGACGGCCTCTTTGCAAGCACCGGCTTTCCAGATGACCGACAAGCAATTGGGCGTGGTCTGTTCCCGTTCGCACCTCAATGAGGCTACGCAATCGTTCGTGGACCAGCTAGATGAACCCTCGCTCGTACCCAAAGGCAGTTCCCTGAAGTTTCTGCTGATTGCCAAGGGGGAGGCCCACATCTACCCCCGCCTCGGTCCCACTATGGAATGGGATACTGCCGCTGCGCAAGCCGTGCTGGAACAAGCCGGCGGCCGGGTAATCGATGAACAAACGGGTGCCCCGTTGAAATACAATAAAGAAAACTTGCTCAATCCCCACTTTGTCGCTTACGGCCGGGTAGGGGGCTAGGCCCAACGCTAAAAACCTTTTGTCATGATTCGACTAGAGCACATCGGCATTGCCGTTAAAAACTTGGAAGACAGCAACGAACTGTTCGAGCAACTGCTGGGCAGGACGCATTATAAAACAGAGGAAGTCGCGCTAGAGCACGTGAAAACAGCCTTTTTCAAAATCGGGGAGTCCAAGGTGGAGCTGCTAGAAGCAACCGCCCCGGAAAGCGCTATCGCCAAATACGTGGAAAAGCGGGGCGAAGGCCTGCACCACGTCGCTTTTGAAGTGGAAGACATCGTGGCCGAGATGGAGCGCCTGAAAAAAGAAGGCTTCCGCTTGCTCAGCGAACAGCCCAAACGTGGAGCAGACAACAAACTGGTCTGCTTTGTGCACCCCAAAAGTGCCAACGGCGTGCTCGTAGAGCTTTGCCAAGAGATCGTGGAATAGGGCTATTCCAGCAAGTTGATCAGCGCCCGGTAGTCGTCGAAGGGGGCGTCTTCGTCCTTCATTTCCAAGATATCGAGCAAGGGCTCGTCGCTGTACGCGTCCTCTATGTCCAATTGGGTTTGGGTGCAGCGCACTTCCACCTGGCCCCGTTCAATTTGCGCCATGCGCCAGCGGAAGGTCGCCTCCATGCGCTGTAAGATGCGCTGGTTGACCTCCACAAAATCAGCATCGGGTACTACACCGTTGATGCCCTTGAAAGCCCGGTTGTTGCGGGCCACCACGCTGCCGTTTTCCATAATGTAGAAAGCGGTGTGCGCCCAACTTTGCCCGTTGCCCGCCATTTTTGCGTACAGCACCAGTTGCAGGTCCTCTTCGTTGCGGATGAGCTGCTCCCGCCGGCTCGCGCCCCGCCATTTCAGGTCGAGCACAGCCCGCTCATCCCCCCGTTTCAGCAGCAAGTCGGCGCGTCCCGCCATATTCAGCCCGAATACCGTATCTTCAAGGCGCTGTTCTGTAGCCTCCACTTCCCAGCCGTTTTCCTGCAGGTGCCGGATGAGGCTCCAAGCCGAGCGTTTGACCTTTTGCAGAAAGCTGATGCGTTCGGGTTCGCGGCCGTACATCAGCAGCACTGCCCCTTCCTCGCTCAGCAATTTGCTTTCCTCCGCCTCAATAAAGGCCTCCACTTGTTCTTGCGTCCAGCGGTGCACGCCTTCCTGCTCCAGCAAGCGCTCGAAAAAGCGGTGGGACAGATTGCCCATCAGCGTATGGTCCTGCACGATGCTCAGCAGGGCCGTCTGCCGCAGGCGCACCTTGTGTCGGAACACCCACTGATACGGGTAGTAAAACAAATCCCGCAGGCTGCTGAAGCTCTCCGTCTCGCGTTGCTGTAGCCGGTCGACGTGGCGGCGGATGTAGATGAACGGCTTGGGTTGGCCCAATCGGCGGGGCGTCAGCTGCGTATACACTGGCAACTGAAACAGGCGGCCGAAAAGCGGTTGGGCCGTTTCGGTACTAGTGTCAAGCGTAATGCGGTCGAGCCCCTCGCATTTGGCTTCCAAGT
>JAAAOU010000157.1 GCA_009908745.1 Bacteroidota bacterium | reverse complement strand
GATGCTGTTGGCGGAAGCCAATATGTGGCCAGAAGACTCGGCTGCCTACTTTGGCGATGGGGACGAATGCCACATGAACTACCACTTCCCCATTATGCCGCGTATGTTCATGTCTATCAAAATGGAAGACCGCTACCCTATTATAGACATTATAGAGCAGACGCCGGACATTCCGGAAAATTGCCAGTGGGGTATTTTCCTGCGCAACCACGACGAGCTCACACTGGAGATGGTCACCGACGAAGAACGGGACTACATGTACCGGGCGTATAACAAAGATGCCAGCTCGCGGATCAACCTGGGTATCCGTCACCGCCTCGCCCCGCTGCTGGATAACAACCGGCAGCAAATCGAGCTGATGAACTCCTTGCTCTTCAGCCTGCCTGGCACGCCTGTCATCTACTACGGAGACGAAATCGGGATGGGCGATAACGTGCACTTAGGCGACCGGGATGGGGTACGAACGCCTATGCAGTGGAACATTGACCGCAATGCCGGTTTTTCCCATGCGCACCCTCACCGCCTTTACTTGCCGCTCATCAACGACCCCGAATATAATTTCTCTACGATCAATGTGGAGGTCCAGCAAAATAACGCCTCTTCCCTACTGTGGTGGATGAAACGGATGATCAATATCCGGAAGCAATTCCAAGCATTTGGCCGGGGGGATATCCGCTTTTTGTCTCCCGAAAACGCCAAGGTCCTGGCTTTTACCCGTTCTTACGAAGACGAGCACCTGCTGGTGGTAGCCAACCTCTCCCGCCACGCCCAATCCGTAGATTTGGAAATGCCGGAGTTTGAGCGGTACCGGCCCATCGAGGCCTTTGGGCAGACGGAGTTCCCGCCGATCGGCCGCGGGCAGAACCGCTTTACCGTCGGCCCCTACGGCTACTACTGGTTCGTCTTGGAACCCGAGCATCAGAACGGCCGCATTGCCCCTCATATCCCGGAGCTGAAATGGGCACCGGAAGATTGGCTTGAAATGGCACAGGACAAGAAAAATGCGCCTGCCATACAGCGGCTCATCAAGCAGTTCCTCAGCCGCACCAACAAGTACAATCTGGACCAGCGTAAGCTGGAGCAAATTCAGATCGTAAAATCAGCCCCGCTACGCTACGAGGGCGGGCGTTCGCTGCTGCTTATTATCCGGACTTTATACACAGAAGGCTTCCCGGAAATTTATTTTATCCCGCTGGCTATGCGCAAAGGGGATTACCAACGCCAGCCCAATGCGCCCAGTGCCAGCCAAATTCTCTGCCAGCTTACAGGGGGCGAGCAGGAGGGCTATCTTTTCGAAGCCGACGAGAGCGCCAGCTTCCGCAATTTCTTGATTCGATACCTGATTGAAGAGGGGGGGCAACTGCCGAAAGACTTCCAATTTGTACACAGCGAAGAAATCAAAGCCTTGCCGGAAAAACAGCCGCTGCCCCCCGCCCGTGTCATTTCTACCCGTAGCAACCACCGGGCCTTGGCATTTGGCGACCAGTATTTTTTGAAAGTCTTCCGCCGCTTGGAAAATGCGCTTAACCCAGAATACGAAATCAACCGCTACGGGCAGCACCACGACTTGCCGGTGCCGGGCTACCTCAGCCACCTGCAGTACCAACCGCCGGGGCAACCGCCGTATATTTTGGCAATGCTCGAGCCCTACGTGGCGAACCAAGGTACAGCCTGGCAGTATTTTTACGACAGTGCCCGCCGTTTTGTGGAACAGCTGACCATAGATACAGAGGCCGAAGAGAGCGAAGAGCAAGGCCCGAAAAGCATTGAAGAACGCGTTGGGGACATGCCGCTACTCCGGGCCCAACTACTGGGGGAAGCGGTGGCTAATTTCCATCTGGGTATGGTAGACCGGAAGACCAAAGGATTCGAACCCGAGGAGTTTTCGCTGCACTACCAGCGTTCCTTATTCTCGGCTTGGAATTCTCAACTCCGTTCTACGTTTCAGCAACTCCGCAAAAGTGGCAGGCTGACCGAATTCACAGAACAGCTGCAAGAAAAACGGCCGCTCATATTGGAGCAGCTCCGCCGGATATACGACCACAAAATCGATGCAGCGAAAATTCGTATTCACGGCGATTTACAGCTAGAAAAAGTGCTTTTCACCGGCCGGGAATTCATCCTCTTCAACTTTGAAGGCGACCGCACCCGTAGCTTTAGCGAACTGCGCCTGCGCAAGTCGCCGATCAGTGATTTGGCAAGCTTGTCGAGTTCGCTGTACTACGCTGCTATGGCCGCCTTGTCCACGCATATTAAGCCAGAACCCATCATGGAAAGTGAGCTTTTGCCTTGGGTGGAAGCTTGGTACGAGGAATTGCAGAACGCTTTCATGAAAGGCTATTTCCCCATTGCCCGGCAGGCTCACCTACTACCAGAATCGGAAGAGGATCTGCAGTTACTCTGGCAGACCTTCTTCCTGGAACGGCAGTTGTACGAGCTCAACTTCGAGCTGCAACAGCAACGGGAATGGGAGCTGATCCCTTTCCGGGGCCTTATGCGGCTACTCGAAAAAATGGAGGTGGTCACAAGCGGATAATTTTGATTTCCACCCGCTGGTTGCGGCGCCTGCCGTACTCCGTCTTATTGGAGAACAGCGGGTCCCGCTTGCCGTACCCTTTGTAGTACACCTGCTTAGAAGGTATCCCTCTGCCAATCAGGTACTCTGCCACCGATCTTGCCCGGGCGGTCGACAAACTATCGCAGTAAGCAGCTGGCGGTAGGTTGTTGGTGTGCCCGCCAATTTCAACTACTGCACTCGGGTTGTCTTGAAGGAAAAGGTAGATCTCGTCCAAAATGGGTTCTACTGATTCCTGAATATTAGTACTGTCGGCCTCAAACTGTACCTTCTGCATTTGTATGGTCTGCCCACTGCTCAAGGCGCGGGTCAGTTCCTTGATCACCCGTTCTTTAATTTCCGCCTCGCCGCTGACCGTGCAGCCATTTGCATCGGTTACGGTCAAGCCATAGCTGCCTATGGCTAAGCCATCCGCCGTGGAGGAGGTAACACCGTTTGACCATTGGTAGGTGTAGGGCGGTGTGCCCCCTTTCGCACTCACTACGGCTTTCCCGTCTTCACTCCGGTCACTGAAGGCAGGTTCTACCCGTTCAAAATTAAGGGCTAGTGGTGCAGGAGCTTCCACAGCTACGGTTGCAGACTGTGTGGTACCCTCTACATCGGTGACCGTCAGAGCATAATCGCCGGCGGCTAGACCTTCCGCCGTTTCACCGCTCAGCGCCGTATTGTTCCACTGGTAAGTAAAAGGCGGTTTGCCGCCACTCACTGTTGCTTGCACTACTGCATCCGATTGCCCAGCGCAGCTAATTGGCTGGTTAAGCTGTAGCGTCAACTCCAACGGCAGGATATTCTCGGAGATGTCTACCTGCGCCGTGGCCGTGCAGCCGTTCTGGTCCGTCACCGTCACGCTGTGGGGGCCTGGCGCCAAGCCCTCGGCCTGGTCGCTGTCCGCTCCCGTGTCCCAAGCGTAAGTGTACGGGGCCGTGCCGCCCGTGGCCGACGCTTTCGCCACCCCGTCGCTGTTGTTCGTGCTGGCCGGCGAGACCGCCTGTGCTTGCACCTGCAAGGCGGAAGGCTCGCTCAGTTCCAGGCTGGCCTCCGCGCTGTTGCCCGCCGCGTCGCTGACCGTCAGGCTATAGCTGCCCGCCGCTAGGCCCTGCGCCTCGCCCCCGGATTGGCCGCCCGCGCTCCACGCGTACTCGTACGGGCCTTTGCCGCCGCTGACCTGCGCGGCGATCGCCCCTGTCGTGCTGCCCGCGCAGTCGATGCTTTGCGTGGCATTCAGGGCGACTTGCAACGGCAGGATGTTCTCGGAAATTTCCACCTGCGCCGTGGCCGTGCAGCCGTTCTGGTCCGTCACCGTCACGCTGTGCGTGCCCGGCGCCAAGCCCTCCGCCTCGTCGCTGTCCGCACCCGTGTCCCAAGCGTAAGTGTAGGGGGCCGTGCCGCCAGAGGCCGACGCTTTCGCCACCCCGTCGCTGTTGTTCGTGCTGGCCGGCGAGACCGCCTGTACTTGCGCTTGCAGGGCGGAGGGCTCGCCCAGTTCCAAGCTGGCCTCCGCGCTGTTGCCCGCCGCGTCGCTGACCGTTAGGCTATAGCTGCCCGCCGCTAGGCCCTGTGCCTCGCCCCCGGATTGACCGCCCGCGCTCCACGCGTACTCGTACGGGCCTTTGCCGCCGCTGACCTGCGCGGCGATCGCCCCTGTCGTGCTGCCCGCGCAGTCGATGCTTTGCGTGGCATTCAGGGCGACTTGCAACGGCAGGATATCTTCTTTGATTTCAATACTCACTGCCGCCGTGCAGCCTGCTTCATCCGTCACTACGGCCGTATGCATTTGGGGAGCGAGCTGTTCTGCCTGTGCAGTGGTTTCGCCATTCGTCCATTTGTAGGAATACTCGCCTGTACCGCCGGAAGCGGCCACTTTGGCCACGCCATCGGCATTGCCCGTACTCGCTGGCGAGATCACCTTTGCGGAAGCGGTCAGCTTTTCCGGCCCTTCCAACACGAAGGAAGCTGTAGCGTTATTCCCAGCCGCGTCGGTCACGACCAGCTCGTATTCGCCTGCGCCTATTTGTGTGGCGCGGCTAGAATTGAGGGCGTTGTGGCTCCATTTGTAGGTGTAAGGTGGTTTTCCGCCCTCCACTTCGGCGGCCAGCGAACCATCTTGCGCATCCACGCAACTTATAGCCGAGCTTTGCTGAATACTTACCGACATAGGAGCGATGTCTTCTGTCATTTCTACCGTAGCCGTAGTCTCGCAGCTATTTGCATCGGTAACCACCACTTTGTGTAGCCCTGCTCCCAGTTGGGTAGCTTCGTCCAAGGTTTCCCCATTGTCCCAACGGTACTGGTAAGGTGGCTTTCCGCCGCTCACTTCCACGATTGCCCGGCCGTCCTCTTGACCAAGGTTGGGCATGGCGACTACTTCGGTTTGGACACGGAGCGCGGCGGGTTCTTCGATACGATAGTCCGCTTGCGCGATATTGCCTTCTGCGTCGGCGATGGTCACAGCGTAATTGCCGGAAGGCAGCCCTGTAATTTGGGCAGAAGCCGCTTTTCCGAAGCTCCATTTATACTGATAGGGGGCCGCCCCGCCGCTAGCTTGGGCACGAAGTGCTGCGCTCTTGTTGCCTTGGCACTGGATCGGGTTGATTTCTTCTATGCTTGCGGCCAATGGGGCAAGTTGCTCCGGAACTTCCACTTGCCCGACCTGCTCGCAGCCTTTGCTGTCCGTCACGGTTACCAAGTGCAAGCCCGCCGAGAGTTGCGTGGCGATACCCTTTCCTTCTCCATTGTCCCAAGCGAAACGGTACGGCCGCTGGCCTCCTTCTGCCCGCACTTGAGCTTGTCCGTCCGCTAGCCCCTCGGCGGTGACTTCCGAGATGAGACGGGTTGTAACGGACAAACGCTCGTCGGGTACTTGCGCTGCTACGCTTCGAGTTCTCCCTTTGCTGTCGGTTATCGTCAATTGGTACTCCCCGGGTGACAGCTTGGCTAGGCGTTCACTATCGGCACCATTCGACCAGTTGTACTGATAGGGCGGCGTACCGCCACTCACTTGTGCCATCAAGGCACCGTCCTTGCCATTACCGCCACAGCTTACGGCTTGTTCTACTTCCACGGTGGCGATGAGTGAACTGCCTTTCTGTATGACATACACGCCTTTATCTTCCGTGCCGATCCATACAGCCCCGTCCATATCGACCACAAGCCGGTTGGCAAATTCGCTGGTATATTCCTCGGCACCACCGAATACCTGATACGTGTCGTTTTCCGGGTCATAGCAGCTGATGACGGCGGAGGCCAGCCAGAGCCGCCCCTTTCCATCTACAGCAATGTCTACAACTTCCCGCTCCACTTTGCCAGCGGGTATATCGATGAGGTCCCATTTGTCCCGCCGGTCTACCTTGCCAACGAGGCCATCGCCCATCAACCATACCTCGCTTCCACCTATGGCAATCGCTTCTACGATGAGGCCTCGCTCGATAATGTCCCAATTGCCATTTTTGCCGACGAGCACCCCGTCGTCCGTGGCGATCCAGATACGGCCTTTGGGCCCCCGCTTGATGTCGTTGACGTAATTGGAGCGTAGACGGGTATTGGCCATAGACCACTGCGCTTTAAATTGTAATTGGCCGTTCTGCTGTTCGAGTTGGAATGCGCCAGTGAGGGTGGTGCCCAACCAGATATCACCGTTGATCTCGTCGTAAAAGGCGGCTGTGATGTAGTTATCTTCATCAATGATATCACCGATAGCCGCCTGCAGTTCTTCTGCGGTCCATCGTATATCGGCATTGCCGCCGGGATACTGGAACAGGGCCTGCTGGCCGGGGTCAATAGCTATGGGCACAGCATTGCGTGGCCCCAGTACCTTTTTTACGGTGCGGGTATTGGCGACCCACTTGGTGTTATCCGCATCTACAAATATGTTTTGTACAGGGCTGCCCCAAGGCAGGGCGGTACTGCGAATCACCTCTAGTTCTTCGGTTTGGGCAAAAAGCTGTATGGCGCTTAAGAAGAAAGCTAGCAGCAGGCTAGCGTATCGTATGTTCATGTTTCGTGTAGTTGTCTATTTTGCGCAAAGTTAGGGCTTGCAGGGCAAAAAAAGGGGGGTGCGATTACGTTTTCCCCTAGATAACGGTTAAATAACGCTGCTGTAAAAGCCTTATTTCGTCAACAAAGACGAAGAATCGCTTATCTTCGCGCCACAATTTGAAAGCTTTAGCCTATGGCCCCTATACTTTACTACTTATTGGTCAAACCGCTTTCTTGGGTGCCTCTGCCTGTGCTTTATCCGGTTTCGGATGGCCTGTCGTGGCTGTTTTACCGGGTCGTCAAATTTCGCCGCGACGTGGTAGATGGCAATATTGCCCGGTCGTTTCCTGAAAAAAGCGAGGAAGAACGGTGTTACATCGCCCGGGAATTTTACCGGCATTTATGCGACCTTATCTTCGAGTCGGTACGGGCATTCAGCATGAGCGAGGCGGAACTGCTGCGCCGTTGCCGTATTGTGAACCCGGAGATTTTCACGCCCTACTACGAGAAGGGCCAAAACGTGATTGTATGCGCCGGGCACTACAACAATTGGGAATTGACGGGGACAGGATTCGACCGGCAAATTCCGCACGACGGCGTCGGGCTGTACAAACCGCTGAAAAGTGCGTTTTTCGACCGTAAAATGCAAGAGTCCCGCAGCCGGTTTGGCCTCAAGATGGTATCTATCCGAAAAGTAAAGGCTTACTTTGAAGGGTTGGAACGCCCAACCGCCACCCTTTTTGCTACGGACCAAGCCCCTTCTAATCCGGACCGGGCGTACTGGCTGACGTTTCTCCACCAAGATACTGGCGTGCTGTACGGCACCGAGCACTACGCCCGCAAAACGGACAGCCCGGTGTTGTTCGGCTATATCACTAAAGTAAAACGTGGGCACTACGAAGTGTACTTCGAGTGTATTACCGACACGCCAAACGAATTGCCGGAAGGTGCCATAACAGAAGCCCATACCCGCATGTTGGAGGCCGAAATCCGGCAAACCCCACAGTTTTGGCTGTGGAGCCACCGCCGCTGGAAGCACGAGCGCCCCGCGAAGCAAACTACAGATTCAACCAGTACGTCGCCTTGAGCACAATAGCCCGGTTTTTGCCCCGGGGCCGCATGAAGAAGCCCTCCGAAAAGTAATTGTCCGTATAGACCAGAAACAAGTCAGAAACGGGCCTGAAACGCCATTGCAGGCGCGTATTGATATTGACGTTGTTGGCCTGCGTATTGTACTGCAAGAAGGCGCTGAAAAACAGATTGCGGGTAAAAGAAAGCTCGGCGCGCGGGCCGACCAGCCAAATGCCAGCACTATTGTAGGGGGCAGGCAGTTGAATGTCGGTATAGCGCACGTCCAGGGCCAGTATGCCCACCGGTTGCCAGCGGTAGTTCAAGCCAAAACCATACTCTTGGTAATCGCCGTTGAAAAAAGTACCCATGCGGATGCGCGCATCGTAGTAGAAATCGCGGCGGAGGTCCGACCGGTAGAAAACGCGCCATCTGCCGTAGTTGTAATCCGATCCTTCGGGCAACTCCTCTCCCCCGCTGTTGGTGGGGTCGAAAGCAAAAAACAGGTAGGTGTAATTGCGCTCGTAGCGGATGTCCAAGCGGCTTTGTCCGGGAAACTCGATGAACAGGCGGGGTTCTATCTCCCGGTCTGTGAGGCGGTAATCCGGTTGGTTGAAGGTGAAGTTTGTATTCAGCCTCAGGCCGATAGATATGATGCGTTCTGCCCACCACTTCTTTTTGGGGAATATCAAATGGGTCACGCCCGGGGAAGCGGACAAAAAACCGGTGCGCGGTACAAAGCCCATTTCCGCTTGGTAATTCTCGCCAATGAATTGAAAGGGGGCAGAGAAACGCCAATTGCGCAAAAAGTGCCCGACGAAGAGGGAGGCGGAATGGGCATTGCGGTCGTCGCCATCCGTGATGGAACGGTGGTAGAAAAGCTCTGCTTCCCATTTATTGTCTTTGGAAAAGAGGTTGTACTCCAGCCCTACCACCCGATTGTAGCCCATCGGGCTTGAAATTTTCTTTATTGGTGACTATAGCCCCGACGAAGGAGCGGTCGAACACCTTGCGCTGCACTACGCCCACCGAGTAGTTGGCGGGGGCCAAGTCCGCGTCCCGCACGGCCGATGTTTGCATGTTGAGCAGGCCGACCCGCCAGTTGTTGTCCAGTTTCCCCGATAAGCGGGCACCGGCTTGGATGGGCACATTGAAGCTGCGCTCTACCTCTATTTCCTGCCCGTCCGTAGTTTGCCGGCGGAGGGTGCCGCTGGCCAGCCCGATACGGCGGCTGAAAAAGGGGCGGCTGCGGGGGAAACCGAAACGGCCGAACAAGTCCTCATTTTCCAGGAAAAACTGCCGGCGTTCGGGGAAGAAGAGCTCAAAGCGGCTCAGGTTGGTCAGCTGCCGGTCTACTTCTACTTGGCTGAAATCAGGGTTGAAGGTGAGGTCTAAGTTCAGGGACGGGGTCACCGCGACTTTCACATCGCCGCCTACATTATACTTATCCTCGCGGGGCAAACGAAATTCTTTGTCTTCCTCCACACTCGCGATCGCGTAGGGGATCACTGACACATTCGCCCCCGGCTCGGGCGGGGCATCCGGCCAACGTAAGGGGTAGGTAAACGCCAGGTTGTTGATGCCAAATTGCCGGGGCACCGGGCACCAGCTAGAGCGCTCGTTTTGGGCTACCGCAATGCGGCTGAAATTGATCCGCCAGTCGGTTTCGCCGGTAGATTTTTTATAGCGCAGGGTCTTGAACGGAATGGCCATTTCGACCACCCAACGGTCGGGGTAATTGCGTACCTCGGCGTACCATTTGTTATCCCAGTCCCGGGCGATATTGTTGCCGTTGTCGATGAGGGCTTCCCGGCGTACATTGAGAGGGGTGACCGCGAAGTGGTAGCCGTTGATCTTGTCTTGGAAGGGGTCGATATTGACCGCAAATTCATCGCTGGGGCCAATGGAAAAGTCGCGGCGCAGGGAGGTGACGATGTAGGTCGACTGCTTTTGCTGTATAACGGCGCCGATGTAGAGGGCAGATTCGCCATAGACGACTCGGACTTCGGTAGCCAGCTCGGCGTAGGAAGTGTCGAAGGGGAAGTTTTGGTAAAAGCTGTCGGCCACCATAGCGTCTTTCCAGACGGCTTCGTCCAGTACGCCGTCGAGCTTCATTTTCGTCTCTGCTTGTTGAATAACCAGCACTGGGGGATCGGTATTTCCATATAGCAACGGCTGTGGCACCGTGTAAAGCAAGCATACGAAAAGGCAACCGATCCAGTTTTTGGTTCTATTCATGGGCAAAGACAAGAAGGGCTTCCCCTCCCCTGTTTTAATCTGACAACAAGACTATTCCTCGTTCATATTGTGAAATACATTGGTCACATCCTCGTCTTCTTCCATCTTCTCGATCAGCTTGATCACATCCTCGACCTCTTCATCAGACAGCTCTTTGTAGTGGCTGGGGATACGGATCAACTCCGATTCCTTGACCTCCAGGTTAAGCTCCTCCAACCCTTTTTGCAGGTTGCCGAAATCTTCAAAAGCGCACTGTAGGACTAGCGTGCCGTCCTCTTCGCGCATTTCCTCCAGGCCGTAGTCGATCAGGTTGAGCTCTAATTCCTCCTGCTCCTGCCCGTCTTGAGGGATTTTGAATATCCCCTTGCGGTCAAACATGTAGTCGACGGAGCCGGAAACGCCCAGGCTACCCCCGTATTTGGAAAAGATATGACGGACGCTAGCCACCGTCCGGGTAGGGTTGTCCGTCGCCGTTTCCACCATGAGTGCTATGCCGTGGGGCGCGTAGCCTTCGTAAGCAATCTCTTCGTAGTTCTCTGCCCCTTTGGAGGAAGCTTTCTTGATAGCGTTCTCCACATTGGTCTTCGGCATGTTCGCCGCTTTGGCGTTTTGGATAGCCAATCGCAGACGCGGGTTGTAATCAGGATCAGGGCCTCCCTCTCTCACAGCGATAGAAATCTCCCGGCCAATACGGGTGAAGGTTTTCGCCATATTGGCCCAACGCTTCATCTTTCTCTCCTTACGATATTCAAAGGCACGTCCCATAGGGCAAATTTTTAGCGTCCAAAAAAGTGGTGCAAAATTAGGGTTTCCGCAGTAGCCTGCCATACACTGGCGTCAATTTTTTTCATTTGCGCATATTTTCGGTCAGGACCGTTTGCAGATGCACAGAATCTATTACTTTTAGGGCAACCAATCAAGCATGATTTAATACAATGGAATATCTAGTCATCGATTTGGAAATGTCTGGGGACGACCCCAGCTACCACGATGTTATCGAAATTGGCGCCGTGCTCTACTCTGACAACTGGACAGAACTTGGCCGCTACCAAAGCTACGTGTACCCGGAGAACGAAGAGGCGTTCTCCAAGCCCTCGGAGGAAGTGCATGGTATTAGCCTAGAGCAGCTCAAAGACGCGCCTATGCTAGACGATGTGCTGCCCGAATTTGAGGCCTGGGCGCTCAAGCTGCGCAACGTCAAGCCGGACCCTTTCGACAATAGCCAAAAACTGCGGCATACGATGATCGCGGGTTTGGGTATCGTCAACGATTTCGCCTTCCTGCGGGCGGCCTACGGGATTATCAACCGCCGCTGGCCCTTCAGTTACCGGATGCTGGATATGCAGTCGCTGACGCATGTGCTGTTCCCCATATTTGAGGATGCAGGCATGAAGATGCCGGGCCGGCAAAGCCTAGCGGCGATTGCTGCCCACTTCGGCCTGGAACGGGAGTCAGAAGACCACAGCGCGGTGGAGGATGCGGTGCTGACGGGGGCTTGCTTTCAGGAGCTGGCAAAGCTTATGGACCAGCTTCAGGTGCGCAAATAAATTTCAAGCTTCGCTTTTAGCCAGCCCTTCTTTGTAAGTGGTTAGACAACGTTCCCTGGCCATCTTGTGGTCCACCATTGGCTGTGGGTACGCATCGGTGCCAAACTCTGGAACCCACTGTTTGATATACTTGAAGTCCTTGTCGAACTTTTTCTGCTGGGAATAGGGGTTGAACACGCGGAAGTAAGGCGCGGCGTCCGTACCGCTGCCGGCTGCCCACTGCCAGCCGCCGTTGTTGCTGGCCAGATCGAAATCGAGCAGTTTTTTGGCGAAGTAAGCTTCTCCCCACCGCCAGTCGATCAGCAGGTGTTTGGTGAGAAAACTGGCGGTAATCATGCGTACGCGGTTGTGCATGTAGCCGGTGGTGTTGAGCTCGCGCATACCCGCATCTACGATGGGATAGCCTGTTTTGCCTTCGCACCAGCGCTGAAATTCGGCCGGGTCGTTGCGCCACTCAATGTGGTCGTACTTGGGCCGGAAAGAGCGGCTGGCTACGTGGGGGTGCTGATCGAGGATTTGGGAATAGAAGTCGCGCCAAATCAGCTCGTTGAGGAACGTCTGGTTGAGCTGCAGCGCCCGGCGAGCTTTCTCCCGTATGCTGATGGTGCCGAAACGAAAGTGGATGCCTAGGCGGGAGGTGCCTTTCACACTCGGGATATCACGGGTTTTGTCGTAGTTCTTAATTAAGCCCCGGCTCACGGTGGCCGATGGGATTTCAATATCGGTGGGTTCAAAGCCCATATCCGCCAAGCTTGGCATGGGGATAGGTTCGCTTTTCAGGAAGTTTTGCGCGTGTGCTTTGACCGGATGCGGCTCGAAGTAGTAGGATATTTCCGTCGTTTGCCCGTTTTCATCTTCTACCGTGGAGACACGGTCCTGCAGGCGCGCCCGCCAAGTACGGCTGTACGGGGTGAATACGGTGTACGTCCCGCCGTCTTTTTTGCAGACTTCCTCGGCTTCAAAAATAACGTGGTCTTTGAAGGTGTGGAAAGGGATGCCGTTTTGCGAAAGCAGCTCTTCTGCCAGGCCGTCTCTTTCTTTGGCGTAAGGCTCGTAGTCCCGGTTGGTATACACGGCGGCGATATCATATTCTTGCAGCAGGGCTTTTAAAACTTCGATCGGGTAGCCATAGCGGACCAGCAAGGAGCTGCCGTGCTCAGTCTCTAGCGCTTCCTTCATTTCACGCAACGTATTGTGAAGGAAGCTTACCCTTGCATCTTTTTTATCTTCCAAGTCGTCTAGTATCTCCCGGTCGAAAATAAATAGCGGGAGTACCGGGTTGCCTGATTTCAGGGCGGCGTGCAAACCTGCATTGTCTTCCAGGCGCAGGTCCCGGCGGAACCAGAATACACTTACTTTTTGCATAGTATCAATTTTTCCGCACGGAAAACAGCACAGTCTCCCCTTTGTTTAAGCTGCGGCGAATGCGTAATTTTGGTGCGAACCACAACAATCTGCCGAACCATGAAAAGAAGCACCTTCCCCTTATTGCTAAGTCTCCTGTTCATTCTTGCCGCCTGCAGCAGCGAACGAAAAGCGCAACGTACCGCCATACAAACCAAAGAAACAGTCGTTGATGAAGACCCAACAGCCGATGAGGTGCAGGCCTTGATGCAGCTGTATCAAGAATACCGCGCCACCTATCCGGATGATGAGAGTGTCAATGCCCGCTATTGCTACCGGGAAGCTGGCTTGCATTACCGCATGAACCAATATGAGCAGGCTGCCGAGCTTTTACGGGCTGCCCTGCGCAACTACCCCGGCGCAGCAGTCAGTCCGCAGGCGGCCTATATGCTAGGGACCATCTACGAAGAGCAGTTGCGCCAACCGGAGCCAGCCTTTACCGTATTCCAGGTGATGCAGGAAGCCTTTCCGAAAGACTCCCTTTCATCGAAAGCCCTGCAGCGGCTACCCGATGGCCTCGAGCCTGCGGAAGACCGCTTGGCTAAGCTGCAGCAATCTATATTTTCAGATACAGCGAGCCGCATCGACTACCGGAAAGCAGATGCCTACCTGAGTAGCGCCGAACTTTATGCACTGTTGCACCCGGAAGCCGAAACCGTCCCGAACGTACTCTATCAGGCCGGAGAAATTGCCCGCGCCGTTCGCAATTACGAATTGGC
>JAAAOU010000419.1 GCA_009908745.1 Bacteroidota bacterium | reverse complement strand
CAGCAGGCGGTCCAGGTCGGTGAGGTCCACCAGGCCTTCGTCGTTCGGTTTAATCACCTCCACGTCGGCCAGGGTCTCCAGCCAAGAGGTTTGGTTGGAGTGGTGCTCCATGTGGGTGACGAAGATGATAGGGCGTTCCTCCGGCGGCAGTTGCACTTTGCTGGTGTATTTCTCATGCACCTTCAGGCCCAGCATGCGCTGAAACTTGTTCACCACGCCCGTCATACCCGAGTTGGAGGAAATGAGCACGTCTTTCGGCTGGGCGCCTACATGCTGCTTGATGATGGCTTTGGCTTGATGGTACGCCTTGGTCATGGAAGTACCGGTCACGGAGGTTTCCGTATGCGTATTGCCGACGAAAGGGGCGATTTCTTTGGAAAGCCGCTCTTCGATAGGCGCGTACAGGCGGCCGCTCGCAGTCCAGTCGGCGTACACGATGCGCTTTTCGCCGAAAGGCGTCTTAAAGGACTGATCGTGGCCCACCACCTTCTCGCGGTAGGGGGTAAAATACTGCTCTAGGGAAGAAGCCTGCGTGTTGTTCTTGGTTAGGGTACGGGGCATGGTTTTTATGTTTTTTGTTGCAGAATATCGTCGGCAGCGGCTTTCATGCGCTGGGCAAAAGCCCGGGCGCTTTCTTGGGTTTGCCCTTCGGCGTAGACGCGAATGATGGGTTCCGTATTGGATTTACGCAAGTGCACCCAGCCGTCGGGGAAGTCGACCTTCAGGCCGTCGATGGTGGAGTATGGCTCGTCTTTGAAGCGGGTTTCCAGTTTTGCCAGCAACCGGCCCACATCGATTTCGGGCGTCAACTGGATTTTGTCCTTCACCATCTCGTAGGCGGGGTAAGCCGCTTTGATCTCGGTGGGCCGCTTCCCGCTTTTTGCCATATAGGTAAGGAAAATCGCTGCCCCCACCAAGGCGTCGCGCCCGTAGTGCAGCGCGGGCAGGATAACCCCGCCGTTGCCCTCGCCCCCAATAACGGCATTTCTGGCTTTCATTTCCGTGACCACGTTCACTTCCCCTACGGCACTGGCAAAGTACTGGCCGCCGTGGCGCTCGGTGACGTCGCGCAGCGCCCGGGTAGAGGAAAGGTTGGAGACCGTATTGCCCGGCGTCTGCTGTAGCACATAGTCGGCTACCGCCACCAGGGTGTACTCCTCCCCGAACCAGCTGCCGTCTTCGCAGACGAAAGCCAGGCGGTCGACATCCGGGTCTACAGCGATGCCCAGATGGGCTTGTTCTTCCACAACTGTTTCCCGCAGCGCTCTTAAGTGGTGGGGTAGTGGCTCCGGATTGTGGGCGAAGCGGCCGTTGGGCTTTTTGTTGAGCAACTCGAATTCACAGCCCAATGCTTTGAGCAGCGGCGGCAAGGCTACAGCCCCGGAGCTGTTGATGCAGTCCACCACTACCCGGTACTTTTGGGAACGTACCAAGTCGGCATCAACGTAGGGCAATTCCAAAATGGCATCCACGTGTTTTTGAATATACCCTTGCACGGGCAAATGGTAGCCAATGTCCCCCACTTTGGCATAATCAATAGCGCCGCTGTCAATGATGCGGAGCAATGCTTCACCGTCGGATTTGGAAATAAACTCGCCGTGCTGGTTGAGGAACTTGAGGGCATTCCACTGTTTGGGGTTGTGGCTGGCGGTGATAACGATGCCTGCCCCGGCTTGCTCCATGACCACGGCCATTTCGACGGTAGGGGTAGTAGACAACCCCAGGTCGACCACGTCAATACCTACGCCTCTCAGCGTGCCAATGACCAACTGGCTGACCATAGCACCGGAAATGCGGCCATCCCTGCCTACAACGACTTTTGGGACAGCGCCCTGCTGCCGGAGCCAGTAACCAAACGCTGCTGTAGACTCGACAATATCTTGGGGCGTGAGATTGTCGCCCGCTTGCCCGCCTATGGTGCCGCGGGTACCGGAAATAGATTTTATGAGTGTCAAAGTACCGTTTTTTGTTCTGCTCAAAAGTAAGAAAAATTGAAGGTATTATGCACCTTGCCTCCTTACGCCTTGCGAGAACAAAACACCAATTTTCTTGCTTTCCTTTGGCTTTTTATTTAAATTCCCGTGCATAATTTCCCGTTAACACCATTTAAAACACAATACCATGGCAAGATCAAGACGACAAAGAAGGATCGCCGCTAAAGACGAGCGCGAAGGCAAGAAGATCATGGGTATCATACTTGTTTCTACATTGGTGCTTGTGGCGCTGATGTATATTGTATTCATGAGCTCCTAGGAAACGACAACCCAACGGGCAGTGCCTCCACCCGCTGCCCGCCCCTTCCCTACTGCCACGGCAGCAAACGCAGGTATTCCACTTCACGTAGGCTGCTCGTCCAACCTTGGTACTGTAGCGTGTCTAGGCGCGGCCTCAAGGTCGTGGTGTCCACGCGGTGCGCTGGCAGGAAGAACAAGGCTTCCCCTTTTTCATCAAGGCTAGCCTCCAACTGCGCCGTATTGTCCAGAATGACTGTATTTTCAAAACCCGTTTTGGCGTAAGCCGACAGGTTAAAAAATGCGTGATCCTCGGGCGGCAATACTACGCAGGCCGTCGCGGGCTTGACCGACGGCTGCTTCAGTGCCTCCGCGGGCATTTGCTGCACCCAATTGCGCTGAGACTCCAGCAGTGGATTGAGCTGCAGCCAGAACAGCCCCGTGAACAACAGGCCACTGAAAATCACGCCTATACGCGCGTACAACTCCCGCCGCCCCAGATAGCCGACCACCCCCACAAAGCACAACATCCAGTAAATGCCGCCCGCCGCCAAGGCCGCACGGTAGCCTACCCCCCGGAACTCCGCGAAAATCCCCATCATAAAGAGAATGAGCCCGCAGGCGGCAGCAACCAGCTGCACCAGCGACCCGGCCAGCACGATATTGCGGTAAGGGTAGTTGGGCAGAAAGGCGCTCTTCAGCTGCTTGGCGGCCAGCATCACAAGCACCAGCTGCAGAGCCGGCGCGTGGGCAAGCAGGGCAAACAGTAGGCTGCCCAGAAAAATAATGGACAACTCTTCCCCTTTGCGCGCCCGGGCGATGCTTTCCCAAATGCCCGCCAGGGCGAACCCTAAAAAGGGCAAAATGCCGATCAGGTTGGCCAGCAAAAACGGCCCGGTGCGGAACCCTAGGTAGAAGCTGTGCTGGCTGAACACCACCCACTGCGCCGCGTACCCCAGTGCCAAAGCCACGCCGCCCATTACCCAGGGGTTGAGCCGCCACAGGCGTTTGCCATCGGGATGCACAAAGTAGAGGTAGGCGGCGGTGCCGAGGATGAATATCAGGCTGTTCAGCGGCTGCACCCAAATGGCCAAGGCAAAGCAGGCGTAGAACGCCAACTGCCAGCTCAGGCGGGGCTGCTTAAGGTAGCGCAGCAGGGCGGCCAGCGATACCCACTGCAGCGACAGTGCCCATATATCACCGGCGGCTACTTTGGCTAGATTGGTGACGAGCAGGGAAGAGACCGCAAGCAGCAGGATGTTTTCCGAAAGGGCCCTGCCAAACAGGGGCTTTACCATCCAGTAGAACAGCGGCAAGCTCAGCAGTAAGACCAGACCAGAGGGCAGGCGCAACATCAGGTGTGGGATTTCCTCCACGCCGGCCAAAGGCAGCGCCATCAACTGCTCGTGCAGGGTGAAACCGGCTTCCCCGTGCAGGGCACGCCAGGCCAGCAAAGACTCCGCGCCGTCCCAGAGCGTGGTGTAGTCGTTGCTCACCAGCAGGTTGAACAGGAAGAAGAGTATGGCAGTGGGCAGGAGGTATTCGTTGGATTTGGGCATTGTAACTCGGATTAAATGAATCAGCTCTGCTTATTCGGGTTCAATGCCAAGGATTAATAATGGGACAGGTGGGCTATTTCGACCTTGTCTCATTACATTATAAACTTCACCTTCAAAATAAGCAATACCGCTTGACATCTGGGCCTGCATTTTTTTCGTAGGAAGTATTTCTATTCCTAAATCAATGACTCCACCAGAGTAAAATAGCATGTGTTTAACAAAAAGGTCGTAAGCCACGAAAGCATACTTGCCAAACTGCACCTCGACGGCTACTTTGTCTTTGACAAAGTCAGTTTGGTTATAGCTATATATGGGCTCCTGTTCTCCGTTTTCCGCTAGAAACTTTCTTTGTTCTTTTGTAGGTAGGAGGACCGACTTTTCCATTAGAGTACGATCTAGTGTAATGTAATACGAATAACGACTTTCTTTCCATCCAGAAGCTGACAATTCTTTATCAAAGACTTTGTTGAGGTCTTTGGGGCTGATTAGCCTAGCTCCCTTCGTGCGTTTTTCTTTACTCACTTTTGTACGGAGTGTACTCTCATCTATTGAAGAGACAACATTGACGATCTCATCGTAAAGTTTTTTATGATGGACTATAAGGTATTCTTCCCCATTAAGATGAGAGTACTTTTGGGCTATCTTCATGCTTTCTTTTGTTCGTCTATGGTCAATTGTTGCCACTCTTTTGGCGTGCGTGCTATCTTGTCCTTTTTGGAGGGTTTGTGGATGGGCTTGTTGATTGGCCTTGTTTTTAACTTTCCATTCTTTAAATCTTCAATTCTTTCTTCGGCTATTTTGCAGTAGCTAGCGTCTTGTTCTATGCCTATTGCATTTCTATCGTTCTTGATCGCACCAATCACAGCGGACCCTACTCCTGCAAAAGGGTCTAGCACCCAGCTATTTTTATTGGTTAGCGCTAATACACATCTTTCCACCAATTCAATAGGATATTGACAAGGGTGCTCTGTTTTTTCAGGGTGGTTGGCTTTAACATTCGGAATGTTCCATAATTCTTTTTCCCAGTCTCGAAGCACTATTTCCCATATATCGGAAGGGTTTTTACCCTTTGGATTGCCTGAGAGCTGCCCCTTATTAGGCCCCTTGAAATGTCTTTTGCCTGGATATTTTGAAGGGACTCTTACATCATCTAAGTTAAATATATAATCGTCTGTCTTGGTAAACCAAAGCATAGTCTCATAGCGACCTGAGAAACGATTGGAGGCATGCAAACCATGTCCAAAGTGCCAGACTATACGGTTACGCAACTTCAGGCCGAGAGATTTGAAAATTTGATAGTAAAAAATGTCAAGAGGAAAGACTTCTCCTTTTTCTATGTAGTTCCCTACTTGCCAACATATACTGCCTTCATCCGAAAGTAAATTTATTAATTGCTTAATAATTTGCTTTTGCTCCTCCAGGTAAGCTTCAATAGTTGTTTTTACCTCATAAGATTTGCCGATGTTGTAGGGAGGTGATGTGATAATAAGGTCAAATTGTTCCTTTTTTAGTGTAGATAGAGCTTTCGAACTATCATCATTAATGATTTTATATTCAGTTTCCGGGTCTAAGTATTCAAATAGCGGTTCTTTGACCATCAGTTGAGTTTTATATTGGCCGAATATACTCCATCCTCCAAAGATATACATTTTCCCCAATGCAAATAAAGCAACAACCACTATATCACATGGTTGAGCTGACTTTCTTACCTTGCGTGGCCACCGCCCCACCCCCACGTCTAAACAGCGACAAATGGCAGAACCGACCGTCCTTATAGAAGCCCAATATTTCCCGCCGGTGCAGTACTTCGTGGTGCTGGCACAAGCGCGGGAGCTCTTGGTAGAGGCACAGGAGCACTACCAGAAACGCAGCTACCGCAACCGTTGCCACATCGCCGGCGCCAATGGCCCGATGCGGCTGTCCGTGCCGTTGGAAAAAGGCAAGCACGAGCAGCAACCCATCACGCAGGTGGAGATCGCTTACCGCAAAAACTGGCACAGCGAGCACTGGCACAGCATCCGTTCGGCTTACGGCAAAGCCCCTTTTTTCGAGTTTTACGCCGAGGAAATCCGGCCGCTGCTGTATGCCAAACCAGATGGCCTATTCGAGCTGAACCTAGCTACCATCCGGAAGCTGCTGGAACTGCTGCAACTCGACTGCCCCGTCAAGCTGACCGAAGATTACCGCCATCAAGCCCCCGCGGGCGTTGCGGATCTGCGGGACGCCATACACCCCAAACAGCCGCAGCTCGACTTCCAGCCGCTGCCCTACCCGCAAGTATTCCTGGAGCGGCACGGTTTTTTGCCTAATTTGAGTATTTTGGACCTGCTGTTTTGCGCCGGCCCGCAATCGGCCGTACTTTTACAGCAATTTGCTGAACAAAACCCACTGGTGTGAACCCACTGATCAACCAACATTTGCAAGCCTACCGCGCCCGGGTAGACGAAATCGTCAAAGACCTGCACGAGCTGGCCATCCGCATCGACAGCGACGAACTGGCGAAGACTGTCAGCGAACTGCGCAACCGCATCCACGAACCCTTCATGTTTGTCATCGTCGGCGAGGTGAAAGCCGGCAAAAGCAGCTTCATCAACGCCCTGCTCGACACGGGCAAGGAAATCACCAAGGTGGCGCCGCAGCCCATGACGGATACCATTCAGCAAATTCTCTATGGGGAAACGGAAGAGTACATCAAAATCAACCCCTATCTGAAGAAGATACTGCTGCCCGTCGATATATTGAAGGAGATTGCCATCGTAGATACGCCGGGCACCAACACTATCGTGGAGCACCATCAGGAAATCACCGAGAGCTTCATCCCCGCTTCTGACCTCATCGTCTTTGTATTTGAAGCCAAGAACCCCTACCGGCAGTCGGCTTGGCAGCTGTTCGACTATATCCACAGCGACTGGCGCAAGAAGATTATATTCGTGCTGCAGCAAAAGGATTTGATGGACAAGGAAGACCTGCAAGTCAACCATAAAGGCGTGTATGACTACGCCGTGGAAAAAGGAATCGAGGAACCGACCGTCTTCTCCGTTTCTGCCAAGCAAGAGCAGGCCGGGCAGAAAGCAGAAAGCGGATTCGCCGAAGTGCGGCAGTACATCAACGAGCACATCACCGGCGGCAAAGCGCCCGTACTGAAGCTGTATAACAACATTGATACGGCCAGCAACGTCAACGACCGCATCGGCGAAGGCGTACAGACCCGCCGCGAGCAGTACAAAGCCGACAAAGCTTTCCGGGCGGATGTCAAAGAGACCTTGAAAGCCCAAGAGTCCAAGAGCCTGCGGCAGGTGGACGTACTGGTGGAAAACCTCGTTGCCGGCTACGAGCGCATCACCCGCGAGAAGAAAGAGGAACTGAGCAACGGGCTGTCATTCTTCCCCTTGCTGCGCCGCTCCTTTGCTTCCCTGTTCAGTAAAAAAGCGTCGCTGAAGGAATGGCTGGAAAACCTGGCGCACGAACTGGAAAGCGACCTCAACAAAGAGCTCAAGAACAAACTCAACGAGGGGACTGCCGACCTGGCCGACAGCATTCAACAAATGGCCAAAATGATCGACCTGAAAATCCGCAGCAGCGAAACCATTCTGCGCGACGACCACGACCTGTTCAGCGATATCGCCGAGAAGCGGCAGAGTGTGCTGCAGGAACTGCAAGACCAATTTACCCGCTTTGTGAGCAATACCGAAAACTTCACCGACGAAAGCCTCTTCCCCGACAAAAGCTCGGTTTCGCCCAAGCTGGCGGCCAGCAGCGGATTGGCAGTAGTAGGCCTGGTGCTGGCAGCGGTCACGCAGGGGGCGGTGTTCGACATCACCGGCGGGGTGCTCACTACGGTCGGCCTGCTCTTTGCTGGGGTGACTACGAGCTCCAAGCGCCGGCAGGTGCTGCGGGAGTTCAGCGCGGAGATCGAGAAAGGGGGCAAGCGCCTGGAAGAAGACGTCACAACTAACCTGAAAGCCTACATCACCAATCTGCGCCGCCGCATCGATGACAATTTTGTCAAGTTTGACCTCCTGCTGGAGCGCGAAGGCGAGCAGGTCGATAAGCTCACGGTACTGCATCAGAGCATCAGCGAGCAGCTGGCGCAGTTGCAATCCAATATTGAGGCAGGCAACGCCCTTACAGAAGAGGAAGAGTAAACGTCAAAAAGCTTTTTTACTGGGCAATTGTTTCCATTTGTAGTGATTTTGTGTATTTTACAGCCGGATTTCTAGCATTATTGTGATTCCATCCCCTTCCTTTCCTCTTCCCACCACGAGGCTAGAAATTTCCTATTTGTACTAACATACCTAAGTATTGTCAACAAACCTATGTTCACATGAGTAAAAACTATGCTTTACTATTGATCACTATGTTTGGTGCTGGAGTACTATGTGCCAACCATAGTACGGAGGGTACAAGGCCGACCCATCCATTCCACGGCCCTAGCAAGAACAGCACTGAGCCATCCGCCGTTTGGAAAACCAGCCATCTCCTCCTGCCACAGCCATTTACCGATGGTGCTCCAAACCCTGCGGCCCAAGCGGCTTTTTCTCCCGGCGACATCATCGTTTCGGAGATTATGCAGAATCCCAGGAAAATTGAAGACCACGAAGGGGAATGGTTCGAGTTGCACAACACCACCTCGGCCCCAATCGATTTGTTAGGCTGGACCATCAAAGACCTGTCAAACGGCAACGACCACACCATCGCTTCTAACGTAGTGGTGCAGCCAGGAGGCTATGCATTGCTTATGCGGCAGGGCAACCCCGCCATCAATGGCGGCCTTACGGCCGATTACGTTTACGGGTTTACCGTTTCCTTCCGCAACGATGGCGACGAGGTGGTCATTGAAGACCCAAGCGGCCATGAAATCGACCGCGTGGCTTACGACGATGGGGCCGTTTGGCCTGATCCGGACGGTGCGAGCATGAGCCTCGACCCCTCCTTTTACAACGCCACAGCCAACGACAATGGCATTTACTGGTGTGAGGCGACCAGCTTTTACGCCCCAGATAACCGCGGGACGCCGGGCGCCGCCAATACCTTTTGCTTCCCGCCAGTGGAGGCGCTCTGCAAAGACATTAACGTAGAGCTCAGCAGCGACGGGATGGCTGACATCACAGCTGATCAGATTGACAATGGCTCCAGCAGCCCCTTTGGTATCCAAGCGCTATCCCTTGATATTTCTACTTTCAGCTGCATGGATATCGGCGAGAATACAGTGACCCTGACCGTCACCGATCAAGTTGGCAACGACGACAGCTGCCAAGGGGTGGTAACCGTAGAAGACAATATAGCGCCTTCAGCGGCTTGCCTAAGCACCACCGTATTGATCCAACCCAACGGTACTTACACCTTGCAAGAGGCTGATGTGTTGGACGCCGCCAACAGTTTCGACAACTGCGCCATTGCGGATGTCAACTTCCCGGCAACTACCTACACCTGCGATGATGCTTTTCAGTCTTTGCCAGTGAATGTAACCATCAGCGATGCCACTGGCAATACCGACAACTGCACTGCCACCGTCACTGTGCAAGACGGAGTGGGTTTAGTAGCCCCCTGGACAGCTACCGATGTAGGCAGCGCACCAGCTGGCAACGCTTATAGTTTCGAAGCTTGCGGTGCCATCCCTGGCCAGTTCACCGTCACGGGCTCCGGCAATAACGCCGTCAGCAGCACCACCGACAACGTCGCCTTCGCCCACCAAACCCTCTGCGGCGACGGCATGATCACCGCCAAGCTGGAAAGCATCACCCCCAACGGATACGGCGGCCTGATGATACGGGAAACCACAGCGGCCGGCAGCAAGCAGGTCTCTATCTTCTCCAACCTGACCAACGTGCTGCGCCACGAGAGCCGGGCAACCACCAATGGCCCCAAGACCGCGCAATCGCACTTCCGCCCCTTCCCCTTCTGGCTGCGCCTACAGCGGATGGGCGACTGGGTCTTTGCCTACTACAGCACTACTGGCACAACCTTCAGCTATGTGCACGCCGTGTATGTACCCATGCAGAGCTGTGTGGAGATCGGCCTAGCCAGCTTCACCTACCTGCCGAATCAACAGACGGAGGCGGTATTCAGCAACGTCAGCATCTCGGGTAGTACCGCCCTCGCGAGCAGCGGCGTGCCGGACTTTGTCCAACAGGGCGGAGCTGAGCAACTTCCCACTTCTTTCAGCCGACGTAGCCCCGAGCGAAGTCGTGCCAAATTCCCCCTTCTTCCAGCCGACGTAGCCTCAAGCGAGGTCGTGCCGAATTCGCCCATCCTCTTCCCCAACCCGACAAACAGGCAGTTCACCCTGCGCTTCCCGCAGGCACTACAGGGCGAAGCTACAGCCAGCCTGCGCAACCAGGTCGGCCAGGTGTTGCAACAACGCCAGCTGCGGCCGGGTGACATGACGACCGAGTGGAATGTCAGCCAACTGCCCGCCGGGCTGTACTTTATGGAGGTACGGCAGAAAGGGGTTCCACCGCAGGTCCTGCGAGTGGTAAAGCAGTGATGCTGATGAGTAAGCTGTAGATTTGAAAAGTTGTGAGGTTGGAGGGTGAGCTGATAGACCAGCCAACCTTCCAACCCTCCAACCTTCCAACCCTTCAACCTTCCAACCTTTCCAACCCTTCAACTTTTCCAACCTTCCCAACCCTTCAACCTTCCAACCTTCCAACCCTTCAACTTTTCAACCTTCTAACCTTCCAACCTTCCAACTAAACCACTCTAACGAACAATAAAAGCCACGAAGCAGCACAAAACGAAACCAGCAGGCAAAACACGCCCACAACTATCGATTCATGCCCCTTCATGGCTATAGCCCCCCGACAATACTTACTTCGCCGGGGGCAGTAACGCCGCTAAACGCTACAATTTCTTGATCTTGATATTCCGGAACCAAACGTCATTGCCGTGGTCCTGAAGGCCAATGTGCCCTTCCTCCGCCACGTCTATGAAGTCCCCGTATTCCGAAAACTTGCTGTTCGCCACCATATCCTTCCACTTGTCGGTCCAGAGATGGTACTCTACCACATTCTCGCCATTTTGCGTGTGGACTACTGTACCCTGGTACACCAAGATTTTTACTTGGTTCCACTCGCCCGCCGGCTTGGCATTCTGCGGCTTGGCGGGAATCAGGTCATACAGTGAGCCTGCCTGCCGGTTGCCGTCTTTGCCCAAGCGTGCATCGGGATGCTTCTCGTTGTCGAGAATCTGCATCTCCGGGGCAGACTGCCAGATGGGCTGGCCATCTTCCTCGCCGCATTTCTCGCGGGCCAGGTAGAAGATACCGCTGTTGCCGCCTTCCTCGAGTTTCCACTCCAGGGACAGCTCAAAGTCGCCGTAGGCTTCCTTGGTGATGATGTCGCCGCCACCGCCAGCTTCCCCTTTGCCAGAAGCCATGCAGTGAATGGTCCCATCCACTACTTTCCAGCCCTGCTCCGGGAAGCCGTCCTTGCAGTAGCCTTTCCACTGATCGACGTTCTCGCCGTCGAAGAGCAGCATCCAGCCGTCTTCTTTTTCCTGCTCCGTCAAGGTGTTGGGAGCGGCCGCTTCGGTTTCAGCGTTTTCGGTGCTCGCCGTTTCTTCGGTTTGGCTGTCCTCGCCCTGTGCCTCCCCACCCGAAGATTCACAGGCGGTGAAGAACAGTGCCAATACAGCCAACAATAAGAGTTTGCTTTTCATAATCTCAATCCAGTTTTTCGTTTGTCAATTAATAACTCCACCCTTTGCGATAAGGGCGCTTCACATAGCTTTCCATCGCTTGCTTCGCATTGATCGTAGCGTACTGCGTATCAAAGCGCGGATCACCGTCTATCACGGTAAAGCTGTCAGAAGTCACGACGCGGATTTCATCCTTATCGTCGATGTTGGTAATTTTCATGCTGTCGCCATCCCACTCTAGGGTCCGCTTCAGGTCCTGCAGGCGGATAGCCAAGTTACCCATAACCACCACTTCGTTCAGCGGGGCAGAGTAGCCAAAGTGAGAAGAAGCCTCTGTACGGCTGCCTTTGTCTTCCTTGCAAGCCCGTACCCAATCCATCTCGTGGCTCGTTTCCACGCGGCGCAATTCGTTGGTTGCCTTGGGCGGGTCATTCTCGCGGCCGACGATGTAGGGGTCACGCGCATAGGTGCTGCAGATCAGGGTGCCTTTGGAGCCCACAAACATGGCGCCGCCACCACCGTCCCCCATAATCTTGCCTTCCGGGATGCCTTCCGGGCGCTCCGGCAGCAGGCCGCCGTCGTACCAGGTGAACTTCACGGCGGGCATATTGACCTTACCCATTTTCTTGCGTTCTGGGAAGTAATAGGTCACCGTCTCCGCGATAGGAGCACTCTCCGTATTCACCTGAGAAGAGCTGCCCTCAAAAGCAGTGGGCTGCCCAAGGTTCAGTGCCTTGAATACCGGATCGATGATGTGGCAGCCCATATCGCCCAGTGCGCCGGTGCCGAAGTCCCACCATGCGCGCCAGTTCCAGGGCGTATAAGCGGGGTGGTAAGGACGCCACTTGGCAGGCCCGATAAAGAGGTCCCAGTCGAGGGTGGGCGGCACGGAAGGGGTTGCGGACGGGCGCTCCAGCCCCTGTGGCCAGATCGGCCGGTTGGTCCAGGCGTGGACTTCCTTGACCTCGCCGATTTCTCCATTCCAAATCCACTCACAGACTTGGCGGATGCCTTCACCGGAATTGCCCTGATTGCCCATCTGCGTGGCTACGCCTGTATCCTTGGCCAGCTTAGCCAGCATCCGGGATTCGTAGACCGAGTGGGTCAGTGGCTTCTGCACATAGACGTGCTTGCCGGCCCGCATAGCATCAGCCGTCACCACGTAGTGCGTATGGTCTGGCGTACCGACCACTACCGCGTCGATTTCGTCGCCCATGTCCTCCATCATACGGCGGTAGTCTTTGTACTTGGCCGCTTCCGGATAGTCGTTAAAGCACTTTGCAGCGTATTTCCAGTCCACATCGCAGAGGGCTACGATATTTTCGGAATCCATGCTACGCAAATTGCGACGGCCCATACCCCCTACGCCTACCCCGGCAATATTGAGTTTGTCGCTAGGGTTGATGTGCCCCAAGCCAGCTACCACATGGCTCGGTACGATGGTCACACCGGCAGCTACTACGCCCGCCTGCCGGATAAAGCGGCGGCGGCTGTTGTTCGTTGAATGTTTTTTACCTTGTTTTTTCATGAAGTATCCTAGTTTTTTCTGGGCTGAATATAAGGAATTCCACCCAAAGTCGGCCCTAGGAATCCATAGCAAAGGCTGATTTTTTACCCGCCAGCAGAATATCGTCCAAGTTCTCCCCTGGCTTGGCAACAATGATTTCCCGCTCGGCATCCCACTCCATGCGCCGCCCGAGCTTCCAAGACAAGCCCGCCATGTGGGCGCTCATGGCTTCTTCAAACCCCTCTTCAATGCTGCAGCTCACGGGCGTACCGTGACGGATAGCCTGCAGCCATTCTTTGAGGTGCAGCATGGCCGAGTCGACGCGCTTGCCGTCCAGGTAGGTCCAAAGCAAGCCCTTGTCGGCAAAATACTTGGAGGTGGCGGAGGTCACCCCGTCCACGGCATCCGAGGCGGGGTCGTAGGCATAAATTGGCGTGCTCGGGTCAATCTGCCCGCTTTCAATCATGGCTTTGTAGCGGGTCGACTGCGGGTCGGCGTATACCACCAGGGTGTTGCCCAGTTCCATCGTGCCGTCGTGGCCCATGAGCAGGGTCTTGCGGCTGAATTGATTGCCCAAAGTCGCGCTGTACAA
>JAAAOU010000155.1 GCA_009908745.1 Bacteroidota bacterium | reverse complement strand
CTTCCCGGCGCATGGTTTCTACCAATACCGCCAAATGAAGCACGCCACGGCCGTACACGCGGAAAGAGTCAGCCGCATCGGTTTCTTCCACCCGCAGGGCGAGGTTGCGCTCTAGTTCTTTCTCCAAGCGCTCTTTGATGTGGCGAGAGGTGACAAATTTGCCTTCTTTGCCGAAGAAGGGCGAGTCGTTGATGGTGAATACCATGCTCATCGTCGGCTCGTCTATGGCGATGGTCGGCAGGGCTTCCGGCTCCTCGAAGTCTGCGATAGTGTCGCCGATTTCGAAACCTTCGATACCGTAGATGGCGCAAATTTCACCAGCTTCCACTTCCTCTGCTTTCGCCCGTTGGAAACCGTCGAATACGAAAAGTTCCTTGATGCGGCTCTTCTCTACCGTGCCGTCTTTCTTGACAAGGGATACCGGCTGGTTGGCCCGCAGCGTCCCCCGTTGCAAGCGGCCAATGGCGATACGGCCGATGTATTTGGAGAAGTCCAGGGAAGTCACCAGCATTTGTGGGGTGCCTTCCTCTACTTGTGGCGCGGGAATGTGTTCCAAGATGGCGTCGAGCAATGGCGCGATATTGTCGGTCTGTTCGCGCCAGTCTTCGCTCATCCAGCCAAATTTTGCTGAACCGTAGATGGTCGGGAAGTCTAGTTGCTCTTCTGACGCATCAAGGTTGAACATGAGGTCGAATACGGCTTCCTGTGCCTCGTCCGGCGTACAGTTTTCCTTGTCTACCTTATTGACTACAACGATGGGCTTAAGACCCAACTCGATCGCTTTTTGCGTCACGAAACGCGTCTGTGGCATTGGCCCTTCAAAGGCATCCACCAGCAGCAGCACGCCGTCCGCCATATTGAGTACCCGCTCTACCTCACCGCCGAAGTCGCTGTGGCCAGGGGTGTCAATGATATTGATTTTTACGCCTTTGTAGGTGATCGACACATTCTTGGAAAGAATGGTGATGCCCCGCTCGCGCTCCAGGTCATTGCTGTCCATGATGAGCTCCCCGGGCTTCTCGTGATCGGCGAAAAGCTGGCCGGCGAGGATCATTTTGTCAACCAAGGTGGTTTTGCCGTGGTCAACGTGCGCGATAATGGCGATGTTTCTGATGTCCATAAGTAATAAATTAGCTCTTTGCTGTACCTATACAAGGCTTGTAAGAGCTATTGGTTTGAAAAAGAGCGGCAAAGATAGGAGTAATAAACGGGATAAGCGAGCGCAGCTTGTTAATTAAAGGATAAAAAAGAGGCTAGCGGAGGCGGAAGCCGTGCAGGCTGGTCTTACCCTGCGCAGGGCCGGCTACAAGATCAAGGTCTAAGGTGTAACGTTCGAACTCCAATGCGTAGCGTTTAAGGCGCATTTTACGCCCTAGGTTGGATTCCTCTATTTTATGCAGTCTCATAAAGCTGCCCGCCTCGTCTTTGAAGGAGGACATGAGCTGCTTAGCGGCCTGAAGCAGGTTGGTGTCGCCTTGATTCATCAGCCCAACGGTCAGTGCTAATTGTATCTTTTTCATGAGTGATGTTACGGGTGTTGGTTATAATCAATGGTGTAACATCAAAACACGAATGTTGTTCAAACATTATTCTTGTTCCGTAAATACCCTGGTCAGCAATTGCTCCAAACAGTGCTGGTCGATCTCGTCGAAGGAGCCTTCCAGCGTGCTGTCCACATCAAAAACGGCGATCAACTCCCCCTTTGGATTGAAAACCGGCACCACGATTTCCGAGCGGGAGTTGGGGTCGCAGGCGATGTGCTCGCTGCCCTGTGCCAACGCATGGGTGTCCTTGACGATTTGGGTTTTTTCCTCCCGGGCTGCTTTGCCGCAGACGCCTTTGCTGTAGTCGATGTGCAGGCAGCCGAGCGTGCCTTGGTATGGCCCGACGGACAGTCGCTGCTCACCGCTTTTCAGGTAGAAGCCTGCCCAATAGTAGTAGGGGAGATAGGTTTTGAGCAGGCAGTTGATCGTGGCCATTTTCAAGACGGGGTCGGTTTCGCCTTCCAAGTTCGCGTATATACCTTGCAGGGCTTGCTCGTAGGCGGCTTTTTTATCTTCAGCACCAAGGTGCTGCGAGGGCTTGATGAAGTAGGGCATTTCGGGGGTGGCGCTCATATTGGGTCGATTTTTAAGTTTGGTTGAAAGGTGTAAATTGGAAGGGGGACTTGAATTCAGCCTTAGTGAAAACAAGGAAAAGCGGCATTTCAAATCATTTGGGTGTGGCTTTTATCTAAGCGGCATCAAGATTGTCTATAATATGCTTTATTTTCATTTCTAGTGTCGGGATGTAGTCCATAATTGTCTTCCATACAATATCTACTTCTACATTGATATAATCATGGATCAGCACATCTCTCATCCCTGCCATGTCCTTCCAAGGAATATCAGGATATTCTTCTCTAATTTCTTTGGAGAGTCTTTTGGTCGCCTCGCCAATGATTTCGAACTGACGGACAACGGCATCTTGAACTAAGGTAGAGTTCTGGAATGACTCTTCGGACAAGCCTTTTGTATAAGCTTGGATTTTATCAATGGCAGCTCCTATATGCTCCAAATAGGTAAGATCACGAAAAATACTCATCAGGCAGCAATGATTTCAAGGTCTCGCTCAACTGCTGCCTTAATTCGAGGATGCAAGTATTTTTCGCTTACAATATCTACTTCGCGTTCAAGTAGTTCGGATAACTCTCGGTGCATACGTGCTAGCGTGAGCAGATTGACAGGTTCATCATAGGTTACCAAAATATCAATATCGCTATCATGATTGTGCTCGTTTCTGGCAAAAGAACCGAATACTCCAATCTTAGAAATTGGATATTGCTCAAGGTACTGTTTGATAATGCTATGAATTTCTTTCTTTGTCATGATACAAGTATAAAGCTTTTACAGTTAGGTAGCAAGAGATCGTCCTGAGTACAGAATAAAGTCAGAGCTGTAGTACCCTAAAACGATTTTATCCCATTCTACTTAATCACCCGCACAATCTTATTATAGTTTTTCCGGTCGTGCCGGTCGAGGTATTCCGTAATCAAAGCTTGGCGTTGTGCTTCCGTCAGCGGGTTGTTTTCGCCGTACATACCCGCCTGCCGACGTTGGCGCAGGGCTTCGTAGAGCGTAACGGCGCAGGCTACGGAGATATTCAGGCTCTGCACCATACCCATCTGAGGGATGACGAAATTACCCGTAGCGTATGCCAGGGAAGCTTCTGACACCCCATCGTGCTCATTGCCGAATAGCAGGGCTACAGATGCGGTAAAGTCGATATCGTAGAGGTCGACGGCTTGCTCGCCGAGGTGGGTGGCCCAAATGTGTTCGTAAGTCGTTTTGACATGCTCAAAGCAAGCCTCCACATCATGATAAAGGTGGATGTCGATCCACTTGCGGGCACCGGAGCTGGCGTTGCGCCCGATTTCGATGCGGTCTTCATCGAGCTGCGGTTCGGTATACAGCACAAATACTTCCCGTATGCCCACCGAGTCGCAGGAGCGCAGTACCGCCCCAATATTGTGCGGGTCGTGCACATTTTCCAGGATGACGGTCAGGTTGGGCTGCCGCCTGCTGGCTACCGATGTCAATCGTTCTTTACGTTCTGCTCGCACGGTCTACCGTTAGTTGACAATCTGGAATTGGTAATCCTCGAATTTGAGGATGTTGACAAATTTGTTTTCGAAGCGCTCAATGGGCAAATTCTCCGTGCGCCCGCCCATGGTTTTTACTACCCGGTCGAACCGGAAACGGGTGTGCAACAGGCTGGCCGGCTCTTGGTCCAGCCGGTACTGGAATTTGGTACCGTGCTTGTAGATCATCTCCCCGAAGTAGCGCATCACGTCGTAGCCCAGGTAAGCTTCATTGCCCGGCGGCTGGCCGTAGCGCTCGAAGAAGCGGCGCTGGAAAAACTTGATGTCAGCATCATAAGGGTCCAAGTAGGTGTCGCTGCTGACGTGCACATTCAGGTCTTCGTACAAATTGAGGTCCAGCCGGTCGTAACGCTGCCACTGCGGCATACCGTAGAATACTACATGGGCACCCTGAAAATCCTGCGGCATCCCCTCTTCGCCCATGCCCTGGCTCTGCGCTAGCTTGGCCTGGCTGAGCAAGGCATAGATAAAGGTTTCGCTAGACCAGGAGGGTACGATTAAGACCGTGGTGTCCCCCGGGCTGATGAATTGGGAGAGGTTGATGTTGTCGTATTTGTCGTCATTGTCTTCTACCACGTATTCGCGCAGCATGACGGAGTCGGCGGTTGAGCCTTCCAGCTGGAAGTTTTCGTTTTGGAAATAGTTGAAACGGGCGGTTTCCACCGGCTTATCCCGGGCGACCAATACAATCTTGCGCCGGCCGTAGGTTTGGCGGGCGTGCTGGGTGATGACTTCGCAGTGGGTGCGTAAAGTCGGGCTGACTTGCACGTAGTTGGGGTTGCTCTGCCCCACTTTTGCCGAGGCGGTGTGCGGGGAGACGTACGTGATGCCATTGCGTTGGGCGAAAGCCGCCACCAAGTTTGCGTTATCGCTGCGGTAGTTGCCGATGATCATGTGGGCGTTGAATAGCTCCGAGCGGGAATTCAGCAAGTTGCTGACCTTTCCCGTGGAGGCTTCACTGTCCATCACGGTCAGGTTGAGCTTGATGTCATTGCGGTTTTCCAGCTCATCCAAGGCCATTTTTACCCCGCCGTAGTAGTTGAGGGCCCAATAGGAGTTGTCGTAAATTTTCGGCGCGTCAGGATTGAAGCGGTTGCTGAGAAAAGGCAGCATGAGCACTACGTTGTAAGACGTGTAGTATTCCGTACCATAGTCGCCACGCTCGATCAGTTCGGAGGCGTTGCCGCTTGTCTGTTCCTCTTGTGCCATTGGGTTGCCCGACTCGATGGGGGGGATGCTGTCCGTAGGGATTTCTTTCCACTTGATGGTATCCATATCATCCACGGGGGTCTCGTCCACCACGACCATGGTGCCGGTTTCCGGGTCATACACTTTGGTACCCGGCAGCGGGTCTAGTTCTTCGCCTACTTCTTCTGGTTCCTCTTCCGGTTCTGCCTTTTGAAAAAGGGCGCAGGAGCTGACGAAGAGCCCTAGCAGTGCCAGGATCAGGAGCTTATTCCCATTCAATAGTGGACGGTGGCTTGGTGCTGATATCATAGACGACTCGGTTTATTCCTTTTACGTTATTGATGATTTCGCTGGAGACCGTCGCCAGGAAATCGTGTGGCAGCCGGCTCCACTCGGCAGTCATGCCATCCCGGGAGTCCACGGCCCGCAGCGCTACGGTCTTTTCGTAGGTGCGTTCATCGCCCATGACCCCTACGGACTGAATGGGCAGCAGTATAGTGCCGGCCTGCCAGACTTTGTCATACAAGCCGAATTTACGAAGATTGTTGATATATATGGCATCGGCTTCTTGCAGCATCTTCACTTTGTCCGGTGTGACATCCCCCAAAATACGGATGCCCAAGCCGGGGCCGGGGAAAGGATGCCGGTTGAGAATATGCTGCGGGACCGCCAGTTCTTTGCCGACCAGGCGCACCTCGTCTTTGAACAGCATGCGTAACGGCTCGACGATTTTCAGCTTCAATTTTTCCGGCAAACCGCCTACGTTGTGGTGGGATTTAATGGTGACGGAAGGGCCATGTACCGAGACCGACTCGATAACATCGGGGTAGATCGTGCCTTGCCCCAGCCAGTGGATATCCCGGTCTTCCTCTTCCAGCTTTAGCGCTTCCCGCTCGAAGGTCTCTATGAATACCCGGCCGATGACCTTGCGCTTTTCCTCGGGGTCGGAGATACCTTGCAGCTCGCTGTAGAATGCCTCCTTAGCATCCACGCCCACTACGCGTAGGCCCATGTCTTTGTAAGAATGCAAGACTTCCTCATACTCGTCTTTGCGCAGCAGCCCGTTGTCCACAAATATGCACACTAGATTGTCGCCTATGGCTTCGTGCAGCAGGGAAGCCGCTACGGTAGAGTCCACCCCACCAGACAATCCCATAAGGACATGGTCTTCGCCAATTTGCTGCTTGAGTTCCGCCACCGTTTCTTCTACGAAAGCAGCGGGGGTCCACTCGCTATGGCAACCGGCAATGTCCTTAACGAAGTTGCGCAAGAAGTTCATGCCATCGAGGCTGTGGGAAACCTCCGGGTGGAATTGTATGCCGTACACCGGTTGTTCAAAAGCCCCACGCTTAGAACGGTAGGCAGCCACATCGATATGGGCCGTGCCTGCCAGCACCTCAAACTGTTCCGGCACTTCCATAATGGTATCCCCGTGGGACATCCATACTTGCGAGTCTTCCGGGATGACCTTCAGAAAAGGGTCTTCTTCTTTGTAAAGCCGGCTCAGGTTGGCCTTGCCGTACTCACGCTTCAGCGAACGTTCTACCTTACCCCCGTACGACTGGGCAATGTACTGCGCACCGTAGCAGATGCCGAGCACCGGCCGTTTGCCGATTACTTTTGACAAGTCGGTATGCAGCGCATTCTCATCTTTGACCGAAAAGGGGCTGCCCGACAGGATAACGCCTTTGATACCGTCGTCCAGTTCGGGAATTTTGTTGAAAGGCACAATTTCGCTGTAGACATACAGCTCGCGGATTCGGCGTGCGATCAGCTGCGTATACTGCGAGCCAAAATCTAGGATGAGGATTTTTTCGTTCATGGGCGCAAATATAAAGAATTCGCCCACCTTTTACCCCCGTGGCTCAAACTGTTCTTCCCAGTCGGTAGCCAAGCCGTGCTGTTGGGCGATGCTGACCATCCTGCCAGAACGTACAAAAGCTGCAGCCGACTCGATGTCTTCTGCAAATACGCGGTCTTCAGTTGCGTGCGGCACGCGCTCGCGCATCTCGCCGTGTACGGCTTCTAGAATGGGCGTAGAAGTCAGCGGCCGCTGGAAGTCCATAGCCTGCGCGGCGCACAGCAGCTCGATAGCAAGTACTTTCTCCAAGTTGTTCACCACCTGTAAAGCTTTGCGCCCGCTGATGGACCCCATGCTCACGTGGTCTTCTTGGCCGAGTGAAGTCGTTATGCTGTCCGCGCTGGCAGGAAAACACAACCCTTTGTTTTCGCTGACTAGGGCCGCAGCGGTATACTGCAAGATCATAAACCCAGAATTGGTGCCCGTCTCTTTCATCAGCAATTTGGGCACGGCCCCGTCTATACCCGTCAGGGAGAGGTAAGACCGGCGGTCGGATACGTTGCCGAGCTCGGCGGCGGCCAGGCAAGCGTAATCCAGCGGCAGCGCCATGGGCTGGCCGTGAAAGTTGCCGCCGCTGATGGACAGTTGCTCGCCGAGGACGATGGGGTTGTCGGTTACGGCATTAAGTTCGGTGGTCAGGCATTCGTTCAGGTGGAGCCATGCGGTACGCGAGGCACCGTGGACTTGGGGGATACAGCGCAAGGAATAGGGGTCCTGCACCCGGTCACAGTCGCTGTGGGACGCATTGATGGCCGAGCCTTTGAGCAACTGATAAATGCGGGCAGCTACATGCTGATTGCCCGGGTAGGGGCGCAGCTCGTGCAGCGCCGGGTGAAAGGGGGCGGAGGAGCCTAGCAAGCCCTCAATCATCATAGCGCCGATGAGGTCCGCTTGGCTGAGGCAACGCTGCAAGCGGTCGCAAACAAGCACGGCGTAGGCGGCGATAAACTGCGTACCGTTGATCAAGGCCAGGCCTTCTTTGGGCCGCAGGGTGATGGCATCTACCCCTTCCGATTGGAGGGCTTCGGCGGTAGGTACTATCTGGCCTTGGTAATGGACTTGCCCAAGCCCGATTAGCGGCAGGAAAAGATGAGCTAGGGGCGCCAAGTCGCCTGATGCCCCCACGGAGCCTTGGCTGGGCACGGCGGGTATAATGTCCTGCTCAATATGCCAGAGGATGCGTTTTAGCGTAGAGGGTGAAATACCGGAGTACCCTCGGCACAAGGCGTGGGTTTTGAGAATAAGCATCAATTTAGCTACCTCTCTGGGCACGGTTTCACCTACCCCCACGCTATGGCTCATGATGAGGTTGTGCTGCAGCTTGGTGGTGTCCGCTTTGGATATTTTGGTGCTACAAAGTGGGCCGAAACCGGTATTGATACCGTACACGGCTTCTTCCCTTTCCGCCATTCGCTTGACGGTGGCGGCGCATTGCTCAATGTTCGCCCAGCGGTCTTTGCTGATCGTGGCTTGGCGTTGGCCACGGCAGATTTGCAGCGCCGCCGAAGCGGTCATTCGGTCGCTTCCGTAGTGGAAAATTTGGTCAGGCATAAGGCTGGTTTTTTGTTGTCGTCAACGGCGCGGGTATCCCCCTCGTGTTCAATCATAGCCGGGCGCTAATACTGATACTCAAAGCAACCTATATCGGGTTCGTTGGGGTCGCGCTCGTTGTTGATGATGTCAATGTTCACACCAGGTAGCGGGCGGGCTTGCCCCTCCGCTATAGATAAAGAGTCTAGCATGTAGTCATCTTCGTTTGGGGCGGCAAACAGGGTGTCGTTCCGTGTGCCGTTGATGCAGTCCGCACAAAAGTCAGAGGTGAAAAAATCAGCGTACAGGCTGTCTTGCTGCCCGAATAGCCGGTCGACTTTCAGGATGCAGTTTTCAAACCGGATGTCAAACAGGCCGGGCACACTCCCCCCACTGATGTCATCCAGGTCAAGCTCGTCCCGGCTGGAGCCAAAAAAGATGCAGTTGCGGAACCGGCTCCGCAGCGGGAAGTCGCTGCGCACCTGGCATTGAAAGGGGTCGTCGTAGCAAAAGAAGTTCGACAAGCTCAGGGCGGAGGCGTCCACCCCATAGCTGGCTACGGTGCAGTAATCGAATTCGTAATTGCCGCCCAATACCAGTTGTACGGAATTGGCGCCGTTGTTATAGACTAGGCAGTTGGTCAGGCGTATGTTGCTGCTAAACCCGATGATGCCGCTGCTGCTGCTGTTGTAAAAGTGGCTGTTCTCGGCGCTGAATTCCCCGAGGGAGTCTACGTAGACGGAGAATATGGCGTTCTTTACCTCCGTGTAGGCCATGGTGTTGCCCCGGCTCCCCCGGCCGATGATGATGCCTTGCCACTGGCCGGCTTCGTCCTGAAAGCCCTCTTCCAGGCGGTCGCCCTGCACGACGATGGGGTCTTCGGCGGTACCCCGGAAGTTGATCCGCCCGTTTTGCAGGGTATAGATGATACCGTCGTTGAAAACGCCGAACAAGTCATTTTCGGCAATGCCCCCGTGGACGTAAATCTGTGTGCCGGCTGCCACCTCCAGCGCACAGCTGTCGATGAGAATCTGGCCGTAGATCACATAGGGTTTGGGGTCGTCCCAGACAATAGTTTGGTTGTTGCAGCTCAGCAGGGTAGGGACGCCCCGGCTGAAACGGCTGGGGAAGTAGTTGGCATTTTGCCCCCAGGCTTCCAGAAGGACCGATTGCTGTTTGCCCCCAAACTCGAATAATACGCGGTCTTCAATCACGAATGGGCTCACCGAAACGGGTTGGTCCGGATCGATAGTTGTCTCCACAAAAACGTATACACTGTCATTGGGCCATACCTTCACCTGCTCCACCGTTGCTCCGGCGGTGCCGTCCACGTTCATGCGGAAGCGGCCGGCCTGATTGCCTTCTATGCGGACCCGATCGATGATAATGGCTTCATCCAAGGGGTTGTAGACCTTGAAAAAACGGGTAGCGGACCCCAGTTCTGTAAAAACCGTGTCAAAACGCAGGGTGTCTACGGAAAAGCTGAGGTCAAAGCTGCCGTCGGTGACAAACTCGTCTTCGTTGTCACAGCTCGCGAGTACGAACCCAAGCAAGAAGGGCAGGAAGTATAGGTATTGTTTCATAAGTCGTTTTTATGCCGCACACGGCCTGCTTTGCTACAAGAAACGCCAAAGCGCCATCCGCATTGCGGTGGGCCAAAAATAACACAATCCGACTGAATGCCTAAGGAGCCTGTGGGGTTTAACCTGTGTTATGAATGGCAGCCCAGCGGTCAAAGGGCTGGCAAAGTCGCGCCCCAAATGTTTTCGGGCGGACTACCGAGTTTTTATAAATCTGCTACCTTTGCAGGTATAAATCAGGTTAGATCGTTGAAAAAAGCTGTAATCGACCTTATCATTCCCGCTTACAACGAGGAAGAAGCTATTGGCAAAGTGATTCGGGATATTCCGTCCAATTGGGTCCGTGATGTCATCGTCTGCGACAACAACAGCACGGATGGGACCGCAGCAACCGCTAAAGCAGCGGGTGCCATAGTGGTAGAAGCCCGGCGCCAAGGCTACGGGAGTGCCTGCTTGCAAGGGATGGCTTACATCGCTGAGCGCCCAGCCAGCGAAAAGCCTGATATTGTCGTTTTTTTGGATGCCGATTATTCTGATCACCCCGAAGAGCTGCCAAAAGTGGTACAGCCGATTATTGAACAAGATGTGGATTTGGTCATTGGGTCGCGTGCGCTGGGCAACATGGAAAGCGGCTCTATGATGCCGCAGCAGATATTTGGCAATTGGCTGGCTACCACCCTCATCCGACTATTTTACAACTATCAATTTACCGACCTCGGCCCTTTCCGGGCGATTAAGTATCAACAGTTGATCGCTTTGGAAATGCAGGACCCCAATTATGGTTGGACAGTCGAGATGCAGGTCAAAGCCGCCAAGCACCAATTAAAAACCACCGAGGTGCCGGTCAGTTACCGCCGCCGTGTAGGAGAGTCTAAGGTTTCCGGAACGGTCAAAGGAAGCCTGCTGGCGGGCCACAAAATACTTTGGACTATTTTCAAATTGATGTGAAGGCGCTGCTTGAGCCTCTAGCATAACAAAACGAAATGTAAATGACATCTGTAATCGCCTATACCGTCTTGGGCATCTATAGTGCCGCCTTGTTTTACATTACGGTGTACTGCCTTATGCAGTTCAACCTGCTTTACCATTACAAAAGACAAAGACAGGGAACGGGGCAGGGCCGTCAGGCTTTGCAACCCAAGTGGCCGGGGGCGTCCGTCAAACGGCAGGCGAAGCAGCTGGTCGCTTCCGCATCTTTTACGGATGATGGCCTGCTGGACGAGGAGGCCGACGGGGAGGACGCTTATCCGTTCGTGACTGTACAGCTGCCCATCTACAACGAAATGTACGTGGTAGAACGGCTCATCGACAGCATCGCGGCTTTTGACTACCCGAAAGAGCGCTACGAAATTCACATACTGGATGATTCTACGGACGAAACGGTAGACATCACCCGGCGCAAAGTGGAAGAGTACCGGGCGAAGGGCTATCAGATCGAGCAAATCCGCCGTGCTGACCGCAAGGGGTTCAAGGCGGGGGCGTTGCGCTATGGCATGCAAAAGGCGAAGGGTGAATTTCTCGCCATTTTTGATGCGGACTTCCTGCCGCGCCGGGATTTCCTCAAAGTGACTATCCCGTATTTTCAAGACAAAAAAGTAGGGGTGGTGCAAACCCGCTGGGAGCATATCAACCAGGATTATTCTCTCATCACCAAGTTGCAGGCCCTGCAGCTCAACGTACACTTTACCGTGGAGCAGGTCGGCCGCATGTCTGGCAATTACATGCTGCAATTCAACGGCACAGCGGGCGTTTGGCGCCGCGAAACCATAGAGGATGCCGGGGGTTGGGAAGCAGACACGCTTACCGAAGACCTGGACCTCAGCATCCGCGCGCAGCTCAACGGTTGGACAATACATTACCGGGAAGAAGTCGGCTCGCCCGCAGAGCTTCCCGCTGAGATGAACAGCTTCAAATCCCAGCAGTTCCGCTGGATGAAGGGCGGCGCGGAAACAGCCAAGAAAATGTTGCCTACAGTTTGGAAGTCCGACTTGAGCTTTTCCAAGAAGTTCCATACGACCGTCCACCTGCTGGCGAGCACCATCTTTGTTTTCGTGTTTATCACCGGGGTGTTCAGCGTGCCGCTGCTGTTCTTGCTCGGTGACCTGATCGAATTAGGGTTCAGCAAGAACTTCTTCGCTTATTTCTTGGTGGGCTTATTGTCTATCATAGCGGTGTACTATGTGGCTAATGTGCAGGCGCCGGTGCACAAGGAGTCTTTTGGCAAGGCACTATTCAAATTTTTGTTCCTGTTTCCGCTTTTTTTGGCCCTGTCTATGGGGCTTTCGCTGCACAATACCGTAGCCGTGCTGCAAGGGTACCGGGGTAAAAAATCGCCTTTCGTCCGTACCCCGAAGTTCAATATCAAGTCCTTGCGCGATAATTTCAACAAGCGCAAATACCTTAGCCACAAACTCTCTTGGACCACTGTGCTGGAAGGCCTTATGGCTCTTTACTTCGCAGCAGCGGTCGTGGGTGGGATATATATTCAGAATACGACTTTCATTGTCTTCCACCTGATGCTGGCTTTGGGTTACGGCGCCATCTTTTACTACACTTTGCGGCATCTTAGTTTGAAAGGATGAACGAAAAGGCGAAGACGGCGGGGGCAGCTTCAGCCTGGCTGGTGAGTCTAGGGGTTCTCCTGTATGGCCCGGGGCAGTCCGATTTCGTCTTTTTGCTGGCCACCTATGCTGTAGCCTTCGGCGCTTATCTGTATTTACTGAAGTGTGGGCGGCAATGGCCACTTTCATACCTGCTGCTACTGGCGGTTGTGGCCCGGTTGCTCGCGGTGCCGGCTTGGCCGCAGCTTTCAGATGATATCTACCGTTTTGTATGGGATGGCCGTTTGCTGGTGCAGGCTTGGAACCCTTTCGAGCACCTGCCTTCTTATTATCTGTCGTTAGACGCTCCGCCGGCCGGCATAACGCCCGATTTGTACGAAAAGCTCAATTCCCCCGAGTACTTTACGGTATATCCGCCCGTCGCCCAAGCGGTGTTTGCCCTCGGGGCGTGGATATTTCCAAACAGCCTATGGGGGCATGCTTTGGTTGTCAAACTCTTTTTGTTGGCGTGTTCCTTTGGGACCATCTTCTTACTGCCCAAAATGATGCAGCGATTAGGTCTACCCCAACACCGGGCAGCCATTTATCTGCTTAACCCGCTCGTCATCGTGGAGATCATAGGCAATCTCCATTTTGAAGGGGCTATGGTTTTTTTCTTGCTGCTGGCGTTTTGGTGGTTGTCGGCCGGCAAGTGGCCCTGGAGTGCGTTGGCCATGTCATTATCCGTTGCTGCCAAGCTGCTGCCGTTGATCTTCCTGCCTTTTTTTGTGAAGCTGTTGGGTTGGCGCCGCAGCCTGGCCTACTTTGCTATCGTAGGAGTATCTTTGCTGTTGTTGTTTGCCCCCTTGCTCAGCGAGGCGTTTCTGGCCGGCTTCAGCAGCAGCCTCGACCTCTACTTCCGACGGTTTGAGTTTAACGCCAGTGTTTATTACTTGCTGCGTTGGGTGGGGTATCAAGTCACCGGGTACAATGAGATTGCGTTGATTGGGCCCGCCCTAGCGCTTTGTACTTTTGTGGGGATTGTGCTTGCCGCTGCGTTTCAAAAGCGGAACTTCCCACTTCTTCCAGCCGACGTAGCTTTCAGCGAAGTCGTGCCCACTTCTTCCAGCCGACGTAGCTTCCAGCGAAGTCGTGCCCACTTCCCACTTCTTCCAGCCGACGTAGCTTCCAGCGAAGTCGTGCCCACTTCCCACTTCCGACTTCCGACTTCCGACTTCCC
>JAAAOU010000456.1 GCA_009908745.1 Bacteroidota bacterium | reverse complement strand
CCAGCGTCATCAGGTAGTAGTTGTGAATACCAGACTGCTCGGGGTTGTCGCTCACGTAAGTGGTAAAACTGGTGACCGTGTACGACTTGTAGAAGAAGTAGAAATTGCCGGGGCCAAAGCCAAACAGCGGCTCGGCAGCCGTCATGTTGAAGCCGGCCACCCAGCGGTAGAGGCGCTCCATGGTAGAAATGTCCTCTAGCTGGTAAGTGGCCTCCAGCAGGTTGTTGAAATCCTCGTGGGAAATGGTGGTTTCGTAATTCGGGGCGTAGTCCAAGTAGCGGTTATTGGCCACCATATAGCTCAATCCAATCACTGCCGCAATCAGCGCCGCAACCACCACCCAGCGTGTCAGCCGCCATTGAATGATAAAATACGCGCCAACGGCGGCCACCAAGGCTACGTAAGCGGCCCGGGTGTAGGAGAGTTGAATGGCGACCAGCAGCAAGGGTAGGCTCCAGAAAATCAGCCGCCGTCGCCAGCTGCCCTTAGGGTACCACAGCCGCACGAACCAGACAAACGGCACGAACAGCACCACAATAGCCGCATAGCTCACGTGGTTGCGGTAGAAGGGCGACAGCACCCAGCGCACATCCGAAAAGGTAAAGCCGTAGGAAGCGTGCCGGGCGGTAATGATGAGAATAGTCAGTAGAAGCGGCAGGAATACCGCCCAGAAGAAGCGCTTGATATCGCGCTCGCCGTCCAGCATACGGCTGGCTAGGAAGAAAAAGGTGGCAACATACCACAGCTTAGCCAGCAAAAATTTGACGGAGACTAGAAACTGATTGGACAAGAGCGCACTAACGGCAATCCAGCCCAAGTGCAGCAACAGTAGCAAGGTGAGTGGATGGCGCACAAACTGCCCGTCGAATTCCTTCGCGTGCCGCAGCAATAGCAAAAAGCCGGTCAGCATCAGCCCTACCATAAACGGCTCTGTAGGCACCTCGAGTGCGAACCCATTGGGCAAGAAGAGTTCTGTGGATAAGGGGATGCTGAAGAGCAGCAACAGAAAAATCGCTTTCAAGTCCACCACCGCCAGGTAAATCACCAGCAGGGCGGCGGGCAGGGCCGCTAGGTAGTACATCTCCAAGGCGATGCCGGCAAACAGGCTCCCCAACAGCGTAAGCGCATACACCGCAAAAAACTGTTGGGCTTGTTCCAGCCCCTGCCACCACCGGCTGAGCTTGCTGCTATGTTGCCCCGCTTGCGCCATTTATTCGCCTTTGTAGACCGCTTTCCAGTTGACATCCCGGTAGGTATCGAGCAGCAGCACGCCGATGACGCTGAATAAAAAAGCAATAGCTACCGCGCCGATGACGATATAGCTGCGTTTGGGCCAGGATTTTTCGTAAGGTACATTGGCTTCCTCCACTACAATCAGGGAAGGGATGTCAGAATTATAGACGGAAAGCACCTGCTTAAGCTGCTCTTTGTCGTCGCTCAGGGTCGCGTTGGCCATTAGGTACTGTCGGTCGTAGGTGCCCACCTTCGCCAGCCCGTCGTTAAAACGGGCCATTTTCTCATTCAGGTTGTCGTACTCGGCCTGCAAGCCCTTCACCTCGGCTTTGATGAGTTGAATCGTATCCTGCGGTATGCCGGAGGTGCTTTGCAAAGCCTCCAGCCTACTGCGCTCCCGGATGAGCTTGGATTCGGTCTCGGAAAGCTGTGTGGTTAGGGCTTCCGACTGCCCTTCTATGCTGTAGATGCCGTACTGTTTCCGCAGGCGGATCAGGCTGTCGCTGAGTATGCTGAGCTGCTGCTCTTTGTTTTCGATGTTCGTTTGGTAAGAAATAATCGTCTTCCGTTGGCCTTCTTGGATCAATTGCCGGGCGATTGCCCCGACTTTCCGGCGGGCAGTATTGGCCATCTGCGCGGCCAGCTCTGGGTCACGGTCGTATATGGACAGCTCAATGGCGTCCCGGCTTGTTTTTTCGATCTCGTAGCGATTGCTGAATTTTTCCCGCACCTTAAAAGCGGCCTTCGGAGCTTCCGGGTCGATGTCATAATGATCGTACAGGTCGAAACTGTCGATCATGAAATTGGTCAACTCCCCGGAATTCGCAATCGTCAGCAAGCGGTCGATATCGTTTTCGTTGCCGTAGTACTGCGTACGGATTTGCCCTTGGCTGAAAAGCGCTTCCGGCTTGGCCTGATCGGGGCTTACCGCCAAAAAGGTGGTGGACCCCGTGTAATAATTGGGCAGCAACAAGCTGATGACGATGGCCCCCAGTGCCGCTACGCCCGTCACGATTAGTATGGGCTTTTTCCAGCGGAAAATCGTCCGCAGTACGTCCAGTAAATTGTCTTTTTGCTTCATGAATCGCTTCAAGTGAATGATAAACAGCCAAAAACGGCTGCAAAAGTACGATATTATAGCCCAGCGGCGCTATCCCTGGAATACGAAATTGTCAGAATCTAGGTGGTGCTCCCGCAAGTGCTGTTCGGGCTCGTCTACCGGCGACAAGCTGCCGTCCGCCGTGATGGCGTAACATGGGTACCCCATACGCAGCAACTGTGCGTGGGCGGCCCGGTGGGAGTCATTGCCCCGTGCTGCGCTAAGGTATTCCATCACCACCGTAGACCGATGGTTTTGCAAAAAGGGTTGGGCACCCGCTATCACTTCATTTTCGGCCCCCTCCACGTCAATCTTGATCAGCTTGGGCGGGTGGGGGCGTTGTTGTAGCAAATCGGCCAGCCGCAAGCCCGGCACGCTGTACTGCTGATGCGTTTGCTGCTGGTACCAGCTTTCCCCCTCAAATTGCTCGGCGTGCATGCTGTTGTACTCGGAGTGCAGCGCGTCAAATTCGTGGAACTGCACAGCTTCGCCCGTAGCATTCGCCGCCCGGTGCAGCAGCTGACAGGGTGGCAGTGCACCAAGGTTGCGTTGGGCAATCGCGTGGTTGGAGCGGGCGGCCTCTATGGCCTGTATGCTGCCTTGTGGGCCGACGAGTTCGGCAGCCAGCATGGAAAAATAGCCAAAGTGCGCCCCTACATCCACAAAGGTGTCCCCGGCTTCTAGTTGGTGGATCATGAAACGGGCCAGCCGAATCTCCGAACCGTGTGATTTCGCACCTAAAAGATAGATGTCCGTACCTGCCGGCAAAGCCACTAGCATAGGCTGCCCAAAAAAGGTGTCCGCCTGTATCAGCCGCTCTTTTGGCGAAAGCCGGTAGACCAGCTCGCGGAAACCAATTGCGTAAAGGTAGCGGTGCGGGGCCGCCCACAAGCGTCGCCATTTACCGCCTTTAGCGCGCTGCTCTATACCTTCAAGGGCGTTAAGTAAACGCTGCTTCATGTATTCTTTGGTGCTTTCGGGCGAAGGTACGAACTCCTGTAGTTTGCTATGTCCAGATAGTTAAAAACCTGTCAAGCTCGCTTGGCAGGCAGGGCCGACGGCATTACTTTGGGCGTTCTGCGGGTTACGTATTACCCCGCCAGTACCCGCGCAATTGACCGTTTTGCAACACAAAAAACAATGCGATACCCCCTCCGGCACCCAAAATGCCAAAAAACGACCAATACCAGACGAGCAGCTCAGATTGGTAAATAGCATAGGCCGTCCCAAACAGCAGCCCGCCGGCCACCGCTAGCTGCGCCCAAGTCCGGAGCGGCACATTTACCTTCAGGTACCGTGCTGACAGCCACAACTCCGCACTGATGATAAAGGCTTGGGTGACAAAAGTGGCTATGGCAGCCCCCTCTGCTTTCAGTTGGGGGATCAGTACGATATTCAAGCCCAAGTTGATCAGCAGGCCAATGGCAAAAGCCCGGTTGAGCTGCTTGGTGCAACCGCCAGCCACCAGCAAGGTGCCGTAAATATAGGTGCCCGCCACGCCCACAAAGCCCAAACAGAGGTACAACAGAATACGCCCGGAATAAGCCGAGCCACTATCGTACAGCGCCTCCATAATGGGGGTGCGGTAAAACACCACGCCGGCCAGTAAGGTCAGCGCCCCAAGGGTGATCAGGCGGAAGCCAAAGCCGGCCAGCTCCTGTACCGGCTCTTGCTCCTTGAGCATGCGCGAGAAAATGGGCAAGAGCAAGCCTGCAAACAAAAAGCCCACCACATTCGCCGCCTCGTACAAGCGGTAAGCGGAAGCATACAGCCCAGCTTCCCTTGCGCCTTCGGCCAGCAATTGCTCGATCATAATGCCATCGAGCCGGTAGTAGGCAGACATCAGGAAGATACTGAGGGCGTAGGGGGCGCTTTCGCGCAATAGGTAGCGCAAAAAAGCCGGGCGAACCCGCAGCCGGAGACGCGGCAAGCGCCGGGCCACCAGCCCAAACGCGAGCAACGCGGTGAAGCCCAGGGAAGCCGTCTGCGCCCAGACAAACCACTCTATCTGAAAAGGGCCCGGTGCCCATTTGCTCCACAGCAGCAGCCCGCAGATCAGGATCAGCAGCAGGCGGTCGGTGACGGATAACAGGCTGTCAAGGCGGTAGTACCCCAAGCCGGTAATGTTGGAGCGCAGGTAAATCAGCAGGGAAAACAGCATCTGATTGAAAGCGATAAAGAGTAGCAGCCCAAAGTGGGGCAGGGTGTAGCCGGCCAGCCAGCCAACGCCTAATACCAACCCCAAATAGACTATGGACAGCAAGCCTTTCAGCACCATGAAATTAGGAAAGTACTTCACCAGCAGCTGCCGGTGCTGCGAAAGGTGCCGGTTGTTATAGTTCTGAATGCCAAAGTCGTTGACAATCTGGAAGAGGAAGGTGAAGTTGAATAGCGCGAAGTACAGGCCGTACTCGGCTTCCGATACCGTGTTCTGCACCCCCCGGTCGATGCCAAAGAGGTAGAACGGCTTGATGAGCAGGTTGGCCGTCAGCAGGAAAACGATGTTGAGCAGGAATTCGCGCTTCATGGGCGCAATATAGCCAGTCTATTCGTACCGCAGCGCTTCGATGGGGTCCAACTTGGCCGCTTTCATGGCCGGGTACAGGCCGGAGATCAAGCCCACGGCCGTGCAGGTGATGATGGCGACGAGCACCCACCCGTACGGAAAAAGGAAGCTGCCGTCCGAAATGATGGCGACCACATTACCCGCCAGTACCCCTAGCACGATGCCGATCAGGCCGCCGATGAGGCTGATGACCACGGCTTCCGCCAAAAACTGTGTGAGTATGGTGTTTTGCTTGGCGCCGATCGCTTTGCTGATGCCGATTTCCCGGGTGCGCTCGGTCACGGAGACCAACATGATATTCATCAGGCCGATGGCCGCACCAAGCAGGGTGATCAGGCCGATGCCCACCGCCGCCCAACGGAAGTAAGTCGTATTTTCCCGGATGATGCTGATGAGGTTGTCGCTCTGCGTGATCTCAAAATCGTTGTTCTCGGCGATTCTCAGGTCACGTACGTTGCGGAACAAGCCCGTAGCGTAATCCGTGCCCGCCTCGATCTGCGTGGCGTCATTGACCGCTACGATAACATCGTAATTGGTGCGGTCGCTGCCGTAGTAGCGTTTGGCGGTTTGTAGGGGGAGTAGCACCCGGCGGTCGTCACTGCCGCCCATGCTCGAGCCTTTAGATTTTAAAGTGCCAATCACTTTCAATTTGATACTGCCGGCGTTGATGTACTGCCCGACGGCCTTCTCAGGCTGGCCCCGGAAGAGCTCGTCTACCAGCTCGTCGCCGATGATAGCAATGAAGCCCCCACGCAAAGCTTCCAGCGCTGTCAGGTTACGGCCGGCTGCCATCTCGTAGCCTTTGGACTCCAGGTAGTTCTCGTCGATGCCGTAGATGGCGACATTCGGGTTGGTCTTTTCGTCGCCTTGCTTGACGGTGGCGGTGCCGGTACACCGCATAGAGACCGACACGCGGGCGGGAAAGTCGTAGCGTTCTTTGAATTCCACAGCTTGGTCGAAGGATATGGGCTCGCCCTGCTTTTCACGCCTGCCGCCCCGCCGGCCCCGTACGCCCTGCCCGGAAGGCTCAATGGAAAAGGTATTAGCGCCGAGGGAGGAGAGGTTTTCGCTCAGCGAATTGATCCCGACGTCTATGGCCGTGAGTATCCCCACCAGCGCCATGATGCCGAAGGCAATAATCATGAGGGTGAGAATCGCCCGCAGCCAGTTGGAGCGGACCGTACGCAGGGCCAGGACAATATTTTCGCGTAAGCTCATATCAGTGAAAATTGCTTCCCAAAAGTAAGAATATTAAGGCAAGGCACGGCAGGAGTTCGATGAACGGCGGGTGTGGATAGAAGAACGCGGCTTTATTCCGGCTTGGGCTCGTACGTCTCCCCAAATTCTTGCCGGGCAATGCGGTAAACTTCCTGGCCATCAACGGGGACAACCAAATAGTCGCCTTCCTTGGCTACCATCTCTTCGCCCCAATCAGCGATAAAGTAAAGTGGGGCTTCTAGTTTCATCGCCTGTAGCGTATCCGGGGTAAGCTCTAGCGCTTTTACCTCCCCTAGGGCGCGATACTCGGCGTAGCCTTCCTCTCCTTTACCCAGATACTCGTATTTTTTGTGGAACTGCTCGGACTTCATGAGGTATGTTTCCTGGGCTTTGGTCTGATTGCGGACCAAAAATTCGCCTGCCTTTGCGGTGTTGGTGGTTTCCCTGCCGTCGCTGGTTACCGTTTCTACCCGCTCGCCCTCTTCGGCGGGTTTGGCCAGCACGTTTGTTTTTTTGCGGTACAGCCGGCCGCGTCCGGGCAGTAGGGCATTTACCCTTTCCAGCATTTGTTCCTGAGACAGTGTCTTTTGCATATAGTCAGTTTGTGCGGGCCAAGAGGCGCAGTAATAGATTTAGGAGGTAAAAATAAGGGTTATAAATCAACAACAAAACCGGAATGCTCCTGTTTCGCCTGTGGTTAGACTTTGTCACCCATTAGTAAACTATTTTCACACTACAATCCAACAAAATTATGAGAACCCATTTCCCAATCAAGCTCCTGCTCCCCGTATTGGTGCTGGCTGTAGGCCTGTTTTCCTGTGAGCCGCCTGCTCCGGAAGAGAATATCGTAGAGTTGGCCGCCGGCAACGAGGACGTAAGCACGCTCGTAAGTGCCATTGAAGCCGCCGAACTGAAAGGCGCGCTGGAGGGCGAAGGGCCCTTTACCGTATTCGCACCTAGCAACGCCGCATTTGAAAACCTGCCAGATGGCGTACTGGAGGCGCTGCTGAAGCCCGAGAACAAAGAGGTATTGAGTTCTATTCTCCGCTACCATGTGGCTTCCGCCAAATTGAAGGCCGAAGATGTTGTCAGCACTATTGAAGCCAACGAAGGCAGCTACACGGTCGAAACCCTGAGCGGCGGCACATTCTCGGCTATGATGGAAGGCGAAAGCGTAGTGCTGAAAGACGCACAGGACAACACCGCTACCGTTACCGAGACTGACCTGATGGGCTCCAACGGCGTGATCCATGTGATCGATGCCGTACTGCTGCCCGAAGGTGTGGACCCGGCAGCGCTCTTGGCTGCGCCTGATATCGTAGCGGTCGCTTCTGCTAATGATCAATTCAGCACCCTCGTATCCGCTGTACAGGCTGCCGAATTGGTAGAAACGCTGCAGGGCGAAGGGCCATTCACCGTATTCGCGCCGACCAATGAAGCTTTTGACGCGCTGCCGGAAGGCGCACTTGCAGGTCTGCTAGAACCGGAGAATAAAGACCAGTTGGCGGGCATTCTGACCTACCATGTCGTCGCTGGTGAAGTGGATGCCGCAACCCTGACGGAAGCGATCGGCAATGCCGAAGGTGGTACGTACACCATTTCCACAGTCAGCGGCGGCGAGCTCACCGCTGCGGTACAAGATGGCAATGTAGTACTTACGGACGCACAAGGCAATACCGCCACGGTAGTCGCCACTGACGTTGAAGCTGGCAACGGCGTGATCCACGTGATCGACGCGGTGGTTATGCCGTAAGCTATAAAGAATTGATTTTGGACTTTGTGAAAGAAGCCCTTCCTGCTTGCTGTGGGGAGGGCTTTTTTTGATGGTTTGCCATACAGGCTATAAACCTTCCTCATTTCCAGGCCAAGCAGCAAGGCATTTCGATGAATCCACCCCACCCGCTCAACCTATCGGCCGCCGGGCAGGTTATACGCTCATCAATACCGAGCACATGAAGAAAATTGTTTGTATCGCCCTCCCACTACTGCTGCTGGCCGCTTGCCAAATGCGCGAATCCGCGGAATCCGGCGGCCCTAAGCCTTTTTTTGACCTCAAGGGGTATATCAACGCGCAGATTGAAGCACTGAACGCCCTGCAGCCCACCCTGGAAAAACGTATTCAGGTGGATGGGCAAAACGAAACCCAAGAACTCGATAGCCTGGACTACGAAAAAGAACTCCGTATGTTCCTGCGTTCCGATATTAACCGCAAAGCTTGGTTCGATAAGTACGAAGTAGACAGCACATTCGAGAACGGTACGCTAGAATCTGTGCGCTATACTACCGATACGGAGGACCTGAAGACCAGCTTGCTGGAAGTGGAATACGAGCAAGGCGAAGTCAGCCGTATCTACATTGAAAACAAAACCGAGAGCGTGGTGGCAGATGTACGGCAGGAATTGCTCTACGAGCCCGGGCAGGGGTACCGCTTGTTTACCGCTCAGAAAACGGCGATGTCCTCGGAACAGGAAGTGATCGTGGAAGTGGAATGGGACTGATGTACGTTTCATCGTAGGCTGTTCAGTCTGATGAGGTTCTCGCCCTACGGATTTAAGCTCCTCGTCATTGCATTTTCGAAAGCCATAGCAGTTGTAACGTAGCAACACCCTACAGCCCGCCCTATCTGTAGACTGGCTCTACGCCAGCCTACAGCTGGGGCGGAAAAGCAACGCACACCAGCTCCACAACCTTACAAAGAATAACGGGTAACACCTGATGCCAAAATCCGTAGGGCGGATTATATGCCAGACTGAACACCCTACGTTTCATCGTCGAGTGCGCAGGCAGCGAACGCTGGCTGTTGAGCGTTAAGAATGAAACAACGTTGCAAAAAAATAAACGTATGAAAACGCATTCCTTTCTATCTGTTGCCGTGCTCTTCTTGCTGCTCTCCACCTTCAGCTGCACCAACAGCTCCCTTACGGATATACCCGACGAGGTGGTCGGCCTGGCCCCCGTTTACGCTGCCGACGGCGACTGGGATGACATCAGCAGCAAAGGGCCGCGCGCTATACAGCAGCTCAACAAGATTTACTACAAAGACAGCATCATATTCGTCGGCGAAGCCAACCAAGGCGTGCATATCGTCGACAATCATGATCCGGCCAATCCGGAGCGTATCGGTTTTATTGCCCTGCCCGGCAATTCCGACATCGCCATCAAAGGGGATGTGCTGTACGCCAACAACCTGACCGACCTTGTCGCCATAGACATTAGCAACTTGGATGAGGTTACGGTCCTCAGCCGCGTATCGGACGCGTTTCCGAATGCCAGCCAAGAAGTACCGGCCAACTACATCGGTTACTTTGAGTGTCCCGACCCCGAACTGGGCAGTGTCATTGGCTGGGTAGAAACGACGCTCAAAAAGCCGCAGTGCTGGCAGGAGTAGGTAGAATACTCGCTCTTTTCTCCAATTCAACAAGAAAAAACAATCATCATGAAACCAATAACCCCTTTGCTCGTCAGCCTGGCGCTCTTCGTTGGCTTATTCGGTTGTGCGGACAGCGATTCCGCGGCGCCTAGCAGCAGTACTGGCGTAGGCGGCTCACTGGCCCGCTTCACCATACTGGGCGATTTTCTGTACACCGTAGACAATACCCGCCTCGTCACTTTTGATATTTCTGACCCGCTTGCCCCGGAGCAAGTCAGTGCGATTAACGTGACCCTAGGCGTGGAGACTATTTTTCCACTCAAAGACCACCTCCTGCTGGGCACGCAGCGCGGTATGTTTATTTACCGGGTTGGGCCGGATGGGCAGCCATCGTATGTGTCGAGCTATCAGCATGTGGTGAGCTGCGACCCTGTGGTGGCCAACGATACTTTCGCCTACGTCACCTTGCGGGTATCCGAATGCCGCGACGCTGGGGTGGGCGCGGCCAATACCTTGGATGTGATCGACATCCGAAACATCGAAAGCCCGCAACTGGTCAATCAACTGCCGATGGATGGCCCTTACGGGCTGGGGCTGGACGGAGAGCTGCTGTTTGTATGCTTGGGTGTCAACGGTTTGCAGGTATTCACCCTGGAAGACCCTAATTCGCCGGCGGAATTGCAGCGCTTTGAAGATATCAACGCTGTGGATGTTATCCCTCTGGGAGGTACGCTGCTGGTGGTCGGGCCAGAAGCCTTGTTGCAACTCGACTACAGCGACATGGACGACATCAAAGTCATTTCTGAAATGTCAATCGGCAGCTGATGAGGATTTGTTGGATGATAGGGTTTGTAGCTGTGCTCTGTACTTCTTCTATAGCAGCGCAGGAGCTAAAAACACCGGAGTGGAGCGTTAAGGTCGCCCCAATTGGTTTGATGGACCCTTTCCTGCCAAGCGCCCATCTGGCCGTAGCGTGGAATTTGGGTAACAACACGGCCTTGCAGTTGGAAGGAGGGCCTATCTTTAACTTATCGGCAACGAGTAATACACGCTTTAATACTCGGGGATACCGCTTGCGCCCGGCTGTACGTTTCTACAATTTTGCTGATATTCCCAGTGCCTATGTTGAAATCATGTTCATTGCGCGCATCGCGAATATAGACGTGGATGCGGATGTGCTGATAGAAGCGACCTCGGGGGCGACCTATTTTCAGCGGATAGCGTACGGCGTGGATGCGCAGAAGTTTGCCCTGCTTGTCAATTTGGGTGGGCGCTCCTTGATAGGCGGGGGGTTCTTGATAGAATACGCAATTGGGGTTGGCGCGGCCTTACGCACCTTCCAAATCAGCGGCATACCGGATAACAGCCGCGTCACGGCTACTGGCCTCATCAACCCATGGAGGCCGAGTCAGGCGAGTGAACGCTTGCTGCCCGAAATTGGGCTGTATGTGAATTTCGGCAAAGCCATCACCTACTTGCCGGCGGATTGAGCAATCGCTGAGCTAGCGTGTTTTCCAGTCCTCAATCGTTGATTGTATTTCCCCCTTATTCGCTTCGTAGTAGTCGGCGTCTTCACGGGCTTTCTCCGCTTCCACCAGCGCTTTGGCATAATCCCCCAAGGCAGCGTAGGCCCGGGCGGCGATCCATCGGGCTTTCCCACTGGGGTGCCGTTCAGCGGCGCGCAGGGCATACTTCAGGGCGGGGCGGGGCAGCTCCACCCAAAGCAGAAAGTCGGCGGCGGCAAGGTGGACTTTCCAATCCTCCTCATCCGGGGTAGCCGCTAGGGTTTCCTGTATGGTTGCCACAGCACGTTCCATCGTATTGATCCGTATGGGGACGTACAGGCGCAGCCGTTCCCAGCTCAGCAGCAGGTAGCCGCTTTCGATGTTCTGGCTGACGATTTCGTACTGCAGCCGCTCTTGATTGGCGGTGCGGGCAAACTTGGCTTCCACGGGCACCCGCAGCGCATCCAGGCTTTTGTCGTAGCCGCTTGTGCCCCGCAGGCTCGTGTCCCGGTTGAGCACCAGGGTCCAGTCCTCCTTTTCCCGGGGCAGGAGGAAGAGGGCATAGCAACCCGCTGCGATCTCTTGCCCCGCTACGCTGGCTGTGGTGCTGAAACAGACGGTAGTCGCCTCGTTGGCACCCGCGCGCCAAAGTTCGTTGTAGGGGACCAATCCGCCCCAAATCTCTCGCCCCTTAACGGCTGGGGTACTGTAATCGACGCTAATCTCCGTGTAGCCGATGGTGGCACTTACGGAGGCTGCCGGGCTCTTGCGCGGCAACGGTAGCTGTTGGGCGTACAGATTCGGACACAGCAGGCTGCACAGTAGTAGAAGGACGAATAATCGGATGCGGAACGGCATAGTGTTTTCATTTTTGGGTTCTGTATATTGCCAGCAGGCCGCTGCGGGCAAGGTGAAAATAGGAAATAATCCGCCTCGTTTAAAATTTAGCTTTTGCGAAATGCACCTGTACAACTACAACTACCTGTGCCCGCTTCAAACCTGCCGCTCCGCAAATCAGCTGCTACAATCGCCAATTATCCTGCGAAAAGCTTTAGTTTTGAGGTGAAACCGATACCCAGAAACGATGCAACGTCTACTACCGATACTTTTGCCTTTACTGCTACTGCTTGCAATGCCATTGTCCGGGCAGGTCATAGGCGAAAAAGATTTCATGGATTACTACAAGCAGGGCGAAGCAGCCTTGTTGGAAAAAGATGCCGAGCTGGCACTTCGCCAATTCAAACGCGCGCTGAAAGCCAAACCCGGATACAGCCCCGCGCTCCGCGGTAAAGGGATTTGCCACGTCCTGATGCGTGATTATCAGAAAGCCGCTGAAGCCTACGAGGCGGCGCTGGCTTCGGACTCCCTGTTTTCCCGCGCTTTGTACTACGAAACCGGCGAAGCATTGTACAAAGCCGGGCAACCTGCGGAGGCTTTGACCTATTTTCAGCGCTTTGAAGCATTGCAAGGGGAGAGCTTTAGCCGTAATACGGAACGGGAAGCCATGATTGAGCAAAAGTACCTCCAAAAACTGCCTAGCAATATCCGGGCCTGCCAAGTTTCGCTGGATTCCACCAAGTTTATCAACATTACCAGTGTGGAAAACCTCGGCAACACCATCAATACCAAAGCGGACGATTACTTCCCCTTCGTCAGCAATAATCAGACCCACCTGATGTTCACCCGAAAAACAGATAATGGCGACGAAGACCTCTACGAATCCCACTTGATCGATGGCCGATGGCGCCGGGCCACCGCTGTCAAAGCCCTCAATAGCCGCAAAGATGAAGGCATGAGCACTGTCGTGCGCGACGGCCGGCTGCTGTATTTCACGGTCTGCGGCCGGGAGGGGGTGCTCGGGGCCTGTGACATTTGGCAGGCTACGCTGGATGAAAAGCGTAAGGTCACGGAGGTCAACCCGCTGGAAGGCTTCGCCAATTCCAAAAACTGGGAATCGCAGGCATCCATCAGCTGCGACGGCAGCACACTCTATTTTTCCAGCAAGCGGGATGGCGGGCTCGGCGGCACGGACCTCTGGTACAGTCAGCGGCAGGCAGACGGCAGCTGGGGCGACCCGGTTAATCTCGGCAGTAAAGTCAATACGGAGTTGGACGAAGAAGCCCCCTTCATCACCAACGACGGGCAGACGCTCTATTTTTCCTCCAATGGGCACCCGGGCTTGGGCGATCAGGACATATTTATGAGCTGGCTGGACGAGGATGAAGAGTGGGCAGCCCCCATCAACCTCGGGCCGCCGGTCAACTCCGCTTTCCGCGAGCTGGGGTTTTTCCTCACTGCCGACGGGCAAACGGGCTATTTTTCCTCCGACCGCACCGCTGAGGGGCGCGGCGGCTTGGATATCTACCGCTTCCAACTCGATACGCAACTCTACAGTCAGCCCATTACCTTCGTGGAAGGGCTGGTCATTGACAGTACCCTCGATATGCCGGTCTCCGCTACCGTGCAGTTTGCGGACCGCGTGGATATCACAGTGGGCAAGGACGGCCGCTTTTTTCTATGCATACCCGCCGGCGATACCTTGGACTTGCAGGTGGAAAAAAAGTACTTCAAGCCCTACCGCAACAAATTCATTATCCCGCGCTGGGACAACAAGCAGTTTTACACCATCGAGCTGCTGCTGCGCTCCACTTTCGATTTCACCGTGCC
>JAAAOU010000424.1 GCA_009908745.1 Bacteroidota bacterium | reverse complement strand
CAGCGGCATTGACTTTGGCTTTTACCCCATCCCGCGCATCTACATGATCGGGGCAAACCTTAATCTGTAAAATCAAGGAACATGAAACCATCCATCATTTATAAAACCCTCTTGGCGATTGGCCTATTGGCTTTCGTCTCCGCCTGTGATGACAGCTACGTCGACAGGGCACCATTGTATTCCATCGATTCGGAGAACTATTTCAATTCCGAAGACGATTACAACAACGCTTTAATTGCGGCTTACGACTTGCTGCAAACGACTTACGTCAATGTCATGTTGGGGGAGATCGCCTCCGACAACACCCTCTGCGGTGGAGAAAGCGCTACCGACGTGATTGGCTTTCAGCAGATTGACGATATGATCCACACGCCGGTGAACGACAACTTGCAGGACATCTGGAACTGGATGTTCGCGGGCGTCAATCGGGCGAGTTACATTTTGGAATTCCAAGACAAGACCGACTTTGCGGGCAAGGAGCAGATTTTGGCGGAAGCCCGGTTCCTGCGTGCCTACTACCACTTCGAGCTGGTAAAATGGTTCGGCCCTATCCCGATTAAGGGTGACGCCCGCTTTGAGGTAGGGGACGAGACGGCCATCCCCCGCGCTCCGGTAAGCGAGGTATACGCGGCGATCGAAGCCGACTTGCAATACGCGGTGGAAAACCTGGCGGATATAGCCCCGCAGGTTGGGCGAGTGGACAAGAGTGCGGCCCGGGCCTTGCTCGGCAAAGCATACCTGTATCAGGAAAAGTTTGCAGAAGCTGCTGCCGTACTGGAGGAAGTCATCACGAATGGCAAGTACACTTTGGTCGACGACTTTGGGCAAATCTTCGAAATGGAGGGCGAAAACGGACCGGGTGCTGTATTTGAAGTGCAGTACAGTGACGCGGAAGGCGCTGGCTTTGGCTGCCTGCAGTGCAGCGAGGGCAACGTCGCCGTTGGTTTCAATGGCATTCGCAACTACAGCGGCCCGGTATTCGACGCCGGCTTTAGTTTTAATGTGCCGGTGCAGGAAGCCTACGATGCCTACGAACCCGGAGATAGCCGCCGCGATGTGGCCATCCTCGATATCGAAGCTTGGGCGGAAGAAACAGGCGCCACTTACGGCATCGGCTTCGAGCATACGGGGTACTACAACCGGAAGTATATTGCCCGCAAAGGAGATGCCAACCTCGGCGACCAAAACCTGACCAACCCAAACAACTACCGCGCGATCCGCTACGCCGATGTGCTGCTGATGGCAGCTGAAGCCCTCAACCGGGGCGGCATTGACGACGAGCGGGCCCGTACGTACCTCAATGAAGTACGCCGCCGTGCATTTGGCGATATGGACCATGATATCGGCGCGAGTGGGGACGCCCTGACAGATTTCATCCTAGAAGAGCGCCGCTTGGAGCTCATGGGGGAAGGGCACCGCTTCTTCGACCTCGTTCGTACCGGGCGGGCTGCCGATGCTATTGACGGCTTTCAGGCCGGCAAGCATGAACTGTTCCCCATTCCGATCGAAGAAATCCAGTTTTCAAACGGCAACTGGGAACAGAATCCAGGATATTAAAACAACAACCCATGCGTTCTAGCTTTTTGACTGGTAAAGCGCATGCAAAACATAAAAATATGATCAACTTAAAATATGGCTTTTTTGCCTTGCTGTTGTTGCTGGCTGCTGTTAGCTGCACGGAGGACGAAGAGCTACCGCAAATCAGCGATGCACCGGCACCTAGCAATATTTCTGCCCTATTTACCATCGCTTCTGACAATTCCGGCTTGGTAACCATACAGCCGAATGGGCAGGGCGTGACCGCCTACACCGTATTTTTTGGTGATGGCAGCGATGAATTCGCCGAGTTATCACCGGGTGAAACGGTGCAGCATGTCTATCCAGAAGGTAACTATACAGTAGTCATCGAAGCGATGGCTATCAACGGGAAAGTCACCGAGTTTACGCAAGACCTGACCGTTTCCTTTATCGCACCGCAAAACCTGGATGTGCAGATCGTGCCGGTGGCAGGAGACCCCTTTTCCATAGATGTGAGCGCTACGGCAGAGCTGGAGACCTTCTTTGAAGTCTACTTCGGCGATTCGGAAGACGAGGAGCCCGTATCTTTTATGGAAGGGGAGACGGTGCGCCATACCTACGAATCCACTGGAGACTACGAAGTGCAAGTGGTCGCGCGGAGCGGCGGTTCAGCCAGTACGTCTTTTACCGACACCATAACCATATCCAATCCTTTACTCTTGCCTATCGACTTTGAGTCGACGATGCAGAATTATGCCTTTGAGAACTTCGGCGGGGCGGAATCAACGGTAGTGGAAAACCCGGATGTCTCCGAAGGCAATATGAGTACCCGGGTTGGCCGCCTTAACAAATCAGATGGCTCAGAAGTCTGGGCAGGCTCACTCCTAGAGTTAGGAGAGCCGATCGACTTCAGCCAAAACCAGTTAGTCAGCATAAAGACTTGGTCGCCACAGGCTGGTATCACCGTACGGCTCAAGTTGGAGAATGCCACGGATTCTGAAGTTTTTGTAGAAGTGGACCAAACCACCACCGTCGCCAATGAGTGGGAAGAGCTGATTTTCGACTTCAGCGGCATGGACCTTTCGGCAGAATACTCCAAAGTTGTGCTCTTCTTCAATTTTGGCAACAACGGTACGGGCGCCAATTACTACTTCGATGATATACAATTGACGGATGGCCTGCCCGAAGTAGCGCTGCCCATTGATTTTGAGAACTTGGATATCCCCTTTACCGGATTTGGAAATGCGGAGGCGGAAGTGATCAACAACCCGGATGCTTCGGGTATCAACACCAGCAACCGCGTAGTACGTTTTGTGAAAGCGGACGGGGCCGAGACCTGGGGCGGCGTTTTCTTCGATATGGACAACCCGATCGATTTTGTAGCTGGGGAAAAGATTCAAATGAAAGTTTGGTCGCCAGCCATTGGGGCTACTGTACTGCTCAAGTTAGAGAACCTGGCCGACAGCGATACCTTTGTCGAACTGCAGGTGCCCACAACGGTCGCCAACGAATGGGAAGTATTAGAATTTGATTTTACAGGCGTTGATGCCTCCAATGATTACCAACGGGTCGTACTGTTTTTCGATTTTGGAAACAACGGCACAGGAGAGCCCTATTACTTCGACGATTTGGAATTAGCTAATTAGTAAAACAACCAGATATGACACGTATCTCAATAATATTCTTGTTTTTGGCGACCCTTTTCATTTGGAGTTGCGAAAAAGAGGACAACGAATTCGGCGAAGTCACCGAACCCAGCGGGCTAGACGTTATGGCGCTAGTCGTAGGGGCTAATGATGCCAATCCTGAAGGAGACGGCAGCGGCTTGGTCAACTTTACCGCCACGGCGGACAATGCCATTACCTACAAATACGTCTTTAGCGACGGTACTACGGAAATCGCCCCCACCGGCGAGCTGGAGAAACGCTTTACGCAGGTCGGTGTCAACACCTATTCCGTCACCGTGATTGCTTCGGGCACAGGCGGCGTTTCCACTTCCACCACTATTGAGGTGACGGTCCGCAGCGACTTTGACGATGCGGAAGCTGTCCAGTTTTTGACCGGCGGCAGCAGCAAGACTTGGTATTGGGCCGCAGACGAGCCTGGCCATCTTGGCGTCGGGCAGAATGATGATAACGCAGAGGCCAACTACTTTGCCAATTTCTATCAAGCTACGCCGTTTGAAAAGGACGGGGCCGACGAAAGCCTCTGCTTGTATCAGGACGAGATGACGTTTTCCCTCGATGGGGAAACCTTGCTTTATCAGTTGGACAACAAAGGGCAAACCTACTTTAATGCCGGCTATGAAGATGTAGTGGGAGGCTCGGCCGGGTTTGACTTCTGTTACGATTTTGAGGTGATGGACGAGCCGCAGGTGGTTACTTTGGCGCCATCTGAATCCGTGGTAGTAGATAACGGCGTGTCTGGTCAAACGAGGGGTACTGTACTGAATTTCTCAGAAGGGGGCTTCATGAGTTACTACATCGGTGCTACCCGTTACGAAATTCTGTCTATCACGGAGAACCGCCTTGTGGTACGCGCCGTGCAAGGCAATAACGATGCTTTAGCGTGGTACCACATTTTCTCCTCCACCAAGCCCGGCACGGAAGACCCCGGGTTTGACGAGCTGGTTTGGTCAGACGAATTTGACGGCAACGGTGCTCCTAACGATGCAAATTGGGGATACAACATCGGTCGGGGAAATAATGGCTGGGGCAACAGTGAGGATCAATTCTACACTGACCGCAGTGACAACGTACGCGTAGAGGACGGCCTGCTTAAAATCACCGCCAAGCGGGAGGACTTCAGCGGGGCGCAGTACACTTCTGCGAGGATTACGACTGAAGACAAGTTCGAGTTCACACACGGCCGTGTAGAAGTACGCGCTAAACTACCTACGGGCGGAGGGACTTGGCCTGCCATCTGGTTATTGGGGGAGGATTACGCCACTAACACTTGGCCAGCCTGCGGCGAGATAGACATTATGGAGCACGTTGGCAACTCGCAGGATGAGATTTTCTCTTCTCTGCACTTCCCTGGGAACTTTGCTGGTGATGCTGTCACTCGCTCTACAAATGTCCCCGGCGTGTCTGACGAATTTCATGTATACGAAGCTACTTGGACGCCTGACTTTATACGCTTCTTCGTAGATGGTGAAGAATATCATACCTTTGCTAATAATCCCGATTTGCCCTTCGACAGCGACTTCTTTATTATTCTGAATGTTGCGATGGGCGGTACATTCGGGGGGGCAATCGACCCCACCTTCATGGAATCTACTATGGAGGTCGACTACGTTCGGGTCTATCAGTAAAGCTATAAATCAATACCATCATGTCCTTGCGAATTTTCAGATCAGTTGCGGTGATAATGTGCATGATGAGCAGCATTACCCTGCAATCACAGTCTATGGAGATCGAACAAAAAATTGAAGACCTGCTTTCCCGCATGACCCTAGAAGAGAAAGTCGGGCAGATGAATCAGTACAATGGATTTTGGAATACCACAGGCCCGGCTCCTAAACAGGGCTCGGCGGCTGAAAAGTACGAGCATTTGGAAAAAGGCTGGGTAGGCTCTATGCTTAATGTACGCGGCGTGGAAGAGGTGCGTGCCGTGCAAAAAATCGCGGTAGAAAAAAGCAGGCTTGGCATACCGTTGATCATCGGCCTGGATGTTGTCCACGGGTACAAAACCATAAGCCCCATCCCGCTGGCCGAGGCTGCAAGCTGGGATTTGGAGGCGATTCAACACTCGGCAGCCATGGCGGCGAAAGAAGCAGCGGCTGCCGGGGTGAACTGGACGTTCGCGCCTATGGTGGACATTAGCCGGGATGCCCGCTGGGGCCGGGTGATGGAAGGGGCAGGCGAAGACCCTTTTTTGGGCAGTAAAGTAGCCGCCGCACGGGTCCGCGGTTTTCAGGGCGACGACCTTTCCTCGCCGAGTACTATTGCGGCTTGCGCCAAGCACTTCGCTGCTTATGGCTTTGCGACAGGCGGTCGCGACTACAATACCGTAGATATTGGCACGGCGACGCTGTACAATATGGTACTCCCGCCCTTCAAAGCCGCAAGTGATGCTGGCGTACGCACTTTCATGAACGGGTTCAACCTGCTCAACGGCGTCCCCGTCACCGGCCATAAATTGCTGCAGCGCGATATCCTGAAAGGCGAATGGGGCTTTGACGGTTTCGTCGTATCGGATTGGAGAAGCATAGGAGAGATGGTAAACCACGGCTACGTACCTGACGGCAGGGAAGCCGCCAAGCGGGCTGTGGAAGCTGGTTCTGATCTGGACATGGAATCTTACCACTACCTTGAAGAACTGCCAGCGCTGGTCAGGGATGGGAGCGTCGATGAAGCCTTGATTGACGATGCGGTGCGCCGTATACTGCGGGTGAAGTTTGAGTTAGGGCTTTTTGACGACCCTTACCGCTACTGTGATGAAGAACGCGAAAAAACGGTGGTCGGCAGCGAAGAAATGGAGCAAGCCGTGCTGGACATGGCGCGCAAATCGATCGTACTATTGAAAAACGAAGGCGATCTGTTGCCCCTGAAGCAAACCGGGCAGACGGTGGCGCTGATCGGCGCGCTGGCTGACGACCCGGACAGCCCGCTTGGCAGCTGGCGCCTGGCTGCAGATGACAATTCGGCCATCACCGTGCGGCAGGCTATGGCGTTTTACGAAGGCAATACTTTGGTTTACGAGAAAGGGGCAGATGTGGTAGTCGGCCCTACTTCCTTTGTACGGGATTTGGAAACCAATACCACGGACAAAAGCGGCTTTGACGCGGCTGTGGCGGCGGCAAAAAAGGCAGACGTTGCCGTTTTGGTGCTTGGAGAGCATGCTTTCCAATCCGGCGAAGCCCGCAGCCGCACCGAGCTAGGGCTGCCGGGGGTACAGCAAGAACTGCTGGAAGCGGTCTACGCCGCCAATTCGAATGTAGTGCTGGTTTTGCAGAACGGTCGCCCTTTGGCGCTACCGTGGGCAGCCGAGAACATCCCCGCCATTGTAGAGGCCTGGCAGCTAGGGAGCCAGAGCGGGCATGCCATCGCGCAGGTGTTGTACGGCGATTATAACCCATCGGGCAAGCTGCCGGTAAGCTTCCCGCGCAGCGTGGGTCAAGTGCCCATCTACTACAACCGTCATAGCACCGGCCGGGCGGCCCCGTTTGACCCGGGAACGGTGTTTTGGTCGCACTACATCGACGAAGAAAACACGCCGCAGTACCCATTTGGCTATGGCTTGAGCTATACCGATTTTGAATACAGCAATTTGCAGCTCAGTGCCAAGACCATTAATAGAGGCGAAGACCTGACGGTCACGGTAGACCTGAAAAACACAGGAGAGCGTGCAGGTCGGGAAGTGGTACAGCTTTATTTGCACGACCGCTATGCTTCTGTCGTCCGCCCGGTCAAGGAGCTAAAAGGCTTTGAATTGGTAGAACTGGCGCCCGGTGAAAGCCGCACGGTGGCATTTACCATAGATGAATCCTTGCTCTCATTCTACGACCGTTCTGGCAAACAGTTGGTTGAAGCCGGCCTGTTCGACGTCATGGTGGGGGGCAGCTCTGTGGATGTGCTGGGGGCGACATTTGAGTTGAAAGCAACGGGGAATTAGCCCTGATTTTAAGTCGTTATCTTGTAGAATATGAAAGTATACGTTTTCTTACTGTTGATTTTTCCAGCCTTCGGCCTGTCGGGGCAGGAGTTGATCTGGTCCGAAGAATTCTCCGGTGAGCAGCTCGACCCGTCGGTGTGGAACTACGAGTTGGGCGATGGTTGCCCCGAGCTTTGCGGCTTTGGCAATAATGAGCTCCAAATTTATACCAAACGCAACCACCGCTTGGAAGACGGTAAACTGATCATTACGGCCCGCTTGGAAGACGGCACTTACACGTCGACGCGTATTACGACCGAAGGCAAAAAATTGGTGCAATACGGCAGGGTGGAAGCCCGCATAAAGCTGCCAAGCGGCGAAGGGGTCTGGCCTGCCTTTTGGATGTTAGGCAGCAACATAGACGAAGTGGGCTGGCCCCGCTGTGGGGAAATTGACATTATGGAGTATGTAGGGCGCGAACCTGGGCAGGTCTTTACTTCGTTGCACACGCAGGATAGCCACGGGAATACCATCAACTCCAAAACCACGGCTATTGAAAAAATCGAGACGGGCTTTCATACCTACGCGGCTGAGTGGACACCTGAAAAGATTGTCTTTTTAATAGACGGGAAAGCGGTATACACCTTCGCCCCCGATGAGCGGACGGAGGCCGTCTGGCCATATGATCAGCCTTTTTACTTGCTGCTCAATCTTGCCATTGGCGGCAATTTTGGCGGCCCGGTGGTGGACGACCAAATCTTTCCGCAGGAGTACATTATCGATTATGTGCGCTTATACGCGCTGCGGCACTAAAAAACGATAAGACGGTATTGATTTTTTCCGATGCGGCTTGGAACCATCGGCCAAGCGTTTGCATTGATAGTGTTCCGAACTTCAATCACTAAATACATTATCATGCAACCAATCACCGCATTCGGCACCAAGCTGCCGACTGTAGATTACGTTTCCCGTCCTGGCGCTTACGCCTTATTTTTTAATCCCCAATCGGAACTAGGCTTAGTGCGCACCGATGGCGGGCGTTATTTTCTGGCCGGTGGCGGCATAGAAGCGGGCGAAGATCAAGAAACGGCGCTCATTCGGGAAGTACAGGAGGAAACCGGCTTGCTGGCTCAGGTTGATCAGCCGCTAGGGACCGCTGTGGAGTATTATCTGGACCGTAACGAAGGGGTGTATTACAAGAAAACAGGCCACTTTTTTCAGGTAGATATTCTGGGGGAAGCGCCCGAGGGCAAAACCGAAGAGGACCATCATCTGATTTGGCTGCCGCCCGCTGAGGCCGGGCCTTTGCTTTACCACGATATGTACTGTTGGGCGATGGAGCGAGCCTTAATAGTCTGACAACATGAGATTTGTGAAAATATGACGCCGCTATTTTTTCGGCTATCGAGTCAAAAAACGTAGGCATAGCCTAAGCTACGGCGAGGCTTTTTGGCGAAGAGAGGCGAGAAAAGAGCAAGTCAGAGTTCATAAATCTTGCGTTGTCAGACTATATAACGCTGACCAATGTCATTGACAACTACGGGCTAAGGCGCGCAATTTGCAGGTAAAAAATTGGGTATGGAGGACCTGCAAATTCCCGTAAAGCAACGAGCAAATAAACCTTTTCCCCAATCCTCACGCGCCGCCGAAAGCTGGTCATCCGGACTGGTAGTGCTGCTTATTGTTTTGGCACTTACCGCTTCAGTGGGCGGTCTGTTTTGGGAGGGGCTCTACCGAGATAGCGAGAAGATACAAGCGGCTTGGTTTGTCAACGACTTGGTCACCCTTATTGTCGTGTTGCCCCTGATGTTGGGCGCTTGGTGGCGAGCGCGGCGCCAGCGTTTTGCGGCTGGTCTGCTGTTGAACGGGTTGTTGGTGTACCTCTTTTACAATTACGCCTTCTATCTTTTTGGTGCTGTTTTCAATACGTTCTTCTTACTGTATATTCTGCTGGTCGCGGGTAGCTTTTACGCGCTGGCCCTTCGTCTGTTGAACATGGACTGGACAGTGCTGCGGCAGCGTACGCAGCAGCTGCCCAATGTGGGCTGGGTCAGTGCCTTTATGGTGTTTATCGCTTTGCCGTTGTTGCTGGCAGAAGGGGGGATGGTGCTTCAGGCTACGCTCTCGGGTAAGGTCCCGGAGACGCCGAGCGTGATTTTTGCCTTGGACCTCACGATTGTAGTGCCGGCATCGCTCTTGGCGGGCCTATTGCTATGGCGGCGGAACACTTGGGGGTATCTGCTGGCGGTACTGATGAGTGTAAAAGCGCTTACCTACGGTATCGTACTGACGGTCATGACGGTTTACATTCTTTACATCCTGGGCGGGGAGATGGACCCCTTGCTGCCGTTCTATCTGTTTGTGATGTTGGCGGGAGGGCTAAGCGTGGTGTACTTGCTGCGGGAGCCTGGGAAGCCTTGGATGTCTGCCCATAAAGTAGCGCGCACCTTACAACGAATAACCAAACCACATATAACCAATGAAACCTAAATCTCATTTTACTTTTTGCTTGTTCCTGCTCTTTCCGCTGTTCCTATTCGCGATGGAGCCCAAAGCAGGCAACCAAATCACCATCAACGAGCCGGTAGAGGATGACCTTTACCTAGCAGGCAGCGAGGTCGGCCTCAACGCCAAGATCAGCGGCGATGTCGTCGTGGCCTGCAGTGAACTGAAGGTACGCGACACCATCACCCAAGACCTGATAGCGGCCATGGGCGACATGACCCTCAGCGGCTACGTTGGCGATGATGTGCGCATATTTACAGGCACCGTAGACATCAATAACAGCATCGGAGGCGACTTGATTGTCTTCGGTGGGGAAGTGGAGTTTCGGGAAGGCTATACTGTTGGGGGCGATTTGGTCGTCTTCGGTGGCAGTGTAGCTATTGCCGGGGCCGTCGCTGGTAAAGTCCGCATTTACGGCGGTGAAGTGGCCTTCGATGGGCAGGCGATGGGGGACATGGAGGTCTATACCGATCAGTTCGAACTCAATGGCACGGTAGCGGGCAAAGCCAAGCTGGTAGCGGATGATATAGGCTTAGGTAAAAACGCCCGTATTGAAGGGCCGGTGCGGTACTGGACAGCCGCTGGGGAAATAGACTTTGGGGCCGTGGCTAGCAATGCGACTTACGACCCCACGCTGGCGGACGAGCGCGATACTAGCTGGGATGGCTTCAGCGGTTGGGGGTTCTTCTTGCTGAGCTTCTTGTCGTCGGCTCTGCTGGCTTTGTTGTTGATCTTTTTGTTTGGGCGGTATTTTGAAAGGAGCGCCCAGCATGTTCAAACCGCCTGGATGCGCAGCTTTGCCTACGGCGTGCTGTACGTCATCGGGGTACCCGTGGCGATTGTCGTGCTGTTGGTCAGCGTGATCGGCATTCCTATCGGGTTGCTGAGTTTGGCTATTTATATATTTACCATCGTCTTTGCCCCGACTATAGCCTCAGTCGTATATGCCTACTGTACGGATCAATACTACGACAAAGGCTGGAGCAACGGCATACTTTTGCTCGTGGCGATGGCACTTTATATTGTGTTGTGGCTGATCATGCTTATCCCGTTTATCGGATGGTTAGCCGGTACAGTAGCTATAGGCATAGGTATCGGTGCGTTGTTGATGCGGCAAAAGAGCACCGCAGAACCGGCGCTTAATCCCTAGGGCCGAATAGCAGGCTGCCGATACGGATCATTGTACTGCCTTCCTCGATCGCGATTTTGTAATCGCCGGTCATCCCCATGGAGACTTCTCTGAAGTATTCCTGCTCGGGGAAGTAGGCGGCCTTGAGGCGGTCAAAGTACTGCTTCAACTGCTGAAATTCGCGGCGCACTTTAGCATGGTCATCGGTGAAGGTGGCCATGCCCATCACGCCTACGATACGTACATGTTCCATATTGGCGTAAGCCTCTGACTCTAAAGCAGCGGTAGCCTCTTCCCAGTCGAAGCCAGACTTGGTGTCTTCTTCCGCGATGTGAAACTGTAGCAGGCAGTCGATCACCCGCTCGTTTTGCCGGGCCCGTTTATTGATCTCTTTCAGCACTTTGAGCCGGTCTACAGATTGGATCAGGTGGACGAAAGGAGCGATGTATTTGATCTTGTTGGTCTGCAAGTTCCCGACAAAATGCCAGCGGATGTCCTTGGGCAGGTCTTCGTATTTGTCGGTCAGTTCTTGCACGCGGTTTTCCCCGAAGTCGAGTTGCCCCTGCTCATAAAAGTCGAGTATCATCTCGTTGGGCTTCTTCTTGGAAACGGCGATCAGGCGGGTATTTGAGGGAGCCAACTCATCGAGTAGTTCCTGCAGCTTCATTGACGGTTTTTGCTTTTGCAAACAAGCATTGGGCGACTTGGTTGCATATATTCGAACCTGTATAGAGTTTGAGGAGTTGCAAAAAAAGCCTACTTTACTACGCTAAATGCCGTAACCAATGACCACACAAATCAACGATTCCGTCAACCGGGCCGCACTGCGCCGGCTATTTGACACCCAACGCCAACATCAGTACGAAGTGGCCCGCACCACTGCTGCAGAGCGCATCGCCAAGCTCAAACAACTCAGGGAAGCCATCCTGCAACGCCGCGAAGCCATCCAAGAGGCGATGTACGCCGACTTCAAAAAGCCCGCCGCGGAGGTGGATTTGACGGAAATCTATGCCATCACTACCGAAATAAAGCATACGAGCCGCCATTTGCGACGTTGGATGGCCCGGCACAAGGTGGGCACTCCCTTGCCATTTTTGGGTAGCCGGTCTTGGGTGCACTACGAGCCGAAAGGCGTCTGCTTGATTATCTCCCCTTGGAATTTCCCCATGCAGCTCGCCCTCGGCCCCTTGGTGTCTGCCATCGCTGCGGGCAATACGGCCATCGTAAAGCCCTCGGAGCATACCCCGCACACCTCGGCGGTGGTACGCGAAATTGTGGAAGCGGTATTTCTGCCGGAAGAGGTAAGCGTGGTGGAAGGGGCCGTGGAAACCGCTACAGCACTTTTAGAACTGCCATTCAATCATATCTTCTTCACCGGGGCACCGGCCATCGGCAAAATTGTGATGAAAGCGGCCGCCAAAAACCTGGCCTCCGTCACCCTCGAGCTAGGGGGCAAGTCGCCCACCATCGTGGATGAAACCGCCGATCTGAAAACAGCAGTGCGGCGCATCGCTTGGGGGAAGTTCCTCAACAGCGGGCAAATCTGTATCGCGCCAGACTACCTCTTTGTGCACGAAAGCCGCAAGGAGGAATTTGTACAGTTGATGGCAGGCCAACTGCGGGCGCTGTACGGCGAAGACGTTGCCGCATCCGACGCCTACAACCGCATGGTCAACAACCGGCACTTCGAGCGGGTACAAGCATACTTGGAGGATGCTACAGCCAAAGGGGCTACAGTGGAAATCGGCGGGAAGCTGGAAGCAACAGAAGACTACATAGAACCGACCGTAGTGAGCAACGTACCCGATGACGCGCAACTGATGCAGGAGGAGATTTTCGGGCCCGTTTTGCCCATCCGCACCTTTCGGGATGTACAAGAAACCATCGACTTCATCAATGCCAAGGAGAAGCCGTTGGCCCTTTACATTTACAGTAAGCGCAAGCGCAACATCCAACGTATTATTCAGGACACACGGGCGGGTGGGACCTGTATCAATAACAACGATATTCACTTCATGCAGCCCAATCTGCCATTTGGCGGCTCCAACAACAGCGGCATTGGCAAAAGCCATGGCTGGTACGGCTTTGAGGCGTTCTCCAACGCCCGGGCTATTTACCAGCAGCACCTGCCAGGTTCTCTGGAGATTTTAATGCCACCTTACACCAAGTTGAAACAACGGATTATCGACTTTACCATCAAGTGGCTGTAAAATAAAAAGGCTGCCTATACCAGCTAGTGGTACGGCAGCCCTATTCAAAAAGAATTCAACCATAAATTATCAGCTACTCGCTTGTTCCTGTTCCTCTCCCGGCCACAAGCCGAAAAAGCTGGGATTGAGCAGGCCACTCTTGACCAAAGCCCACAAAAATAGCAAGCCAAAGGCACCGATAGCTATGGAAATGAAGTAGTGCCCATTGAGCTGCGGTTCCAGGTAAAGCCGGAGGGCAAGCGTAATGATGATGTAAAGGGAAATCAGTAAGTCTGAGGCTTTTCTGCCGATTTTGAATTTCATGACGGTTGAATTTTAGAGTGAATTAGCCAATAGCCTGGCGGACGCTTGTTGCCCACCGGGCGGCTAACAATTATTTAGTGGGCGTGCGCTTCGCCGGCGCCGCTCGGTAGACGTATGTCCTCTACGATGTCCTGTACGTTCTGCGGTGGGGCAGCCGTCAAACGGGACACGGTGAAGGAAACAATGAAGTTGACCAACATCGCTACCGTACCGAATCCTTCCGGGGAAATGCCAAACCACCAGTCATCTGGCGTGCCGCCGCCGAAGCCCTGTAGCTTATACTTGATCATGTAGAAGAGCATAAGGGTGATGCCCACGATCATGCCCGATATGGCCCCCTCGCGGTTCATCCGCTTATCAAATATACCCAGTATAATAGCCGGGAAGAAGGAGGCCGCCGCTAATCCGAAAGCCAAAGCGACCACCGCCGCCACGAAGCCCGGTGGGTTGATGCCGAAGTAGCCGGCAACCAGCACAGCCCC
>JAAAOU010000425.1 GCA_009908745.1 Bacteroidota bacterium | reverse complement strand
TCACCTGTCAGAAGGCTACAAAAGAACGACATATTTTCAAAAGTTTCTGGTAACTGGATTACTGGTTATCTTTTTGGTTTTATTGATATTCCCAGCAAGTAAGGAACAAAAATATTCGAATAATACCGTAGATGCGCTCCCTGCATCAATATTGCATATCTTTTACCACCCTGAGTTGAAGTTCCAGTTCCCCATTCCCCGCAACTGGCAGTTTGTCAATGCCCCGACTATGGTGCAGATGGCCCCCGAGAGTGGCAACGCGGTGCTGGCCTTCATGCTTTCGCCTGAAAAGGAGATGAACGCTGCCGTTCAAACCTTCCGTGAGCAGTACTCATCCGTGCAAATCACCCAACAACGCGACGACCGCATCAACGGTATGAACGCCAGGATGCTCCGGGGCCGCCAAGTGGATCAACAGTCGCAGCAAGTCATCGAAGTGCTGGTCTACCTGATCGAGTACGGCGGCAATATTTACAAATGGATCGGTATGGCGCAGCAGCAAGCGTACAATACCTACGACAGGGCCTTCATGCGCAGCATAGAGGGCTTTGACCGCCTGACGGATGCCGCGAAGCTCAACAGGGAACCCGAACGCCTAGATATTTACGAGCTTCCGCAGTCCACTAGCTTGCGCAACGCCTTGCAGCGGGCAGGTATTCCCGGCAGCCGGCTGGAGGAGTTTGCCATCCTCAATGGCATGCAGCTGACGGACCAGCTCAGCCGCGGTACGCTGATCAAAGTGATTGAGTGAGATTTTTATATCTTACCGCCAAACACAAACATTCATGAAACGATTACTTGGCCTTAGCGTATGGCTGGCTGCCGCCATGCTGCTCTTCACGGCCCAAAAGTGCGGCGAAAAATACCGCTACTCCAAAGATACCATGGTGGAAATCTCCAAAACAGCTTGTTTCGGCCGCTGCCCGGTCTATACTTTCACTTTGTACGGCGACGGCAGCGCTACCTTCAACGGCAAGCGCTTCGTAGAACCGGAAGGGGAGCACCGCCGTACCTACGCAGCGGATACGGTGAATACCGTGTTTAAAGAGCTGATTCAGGCTGATTTGTACCAATACGAAGACGAATACACCGATCAGGTCACCGATTTGCCTACTACCTACCTGACCTTCAAGCACGACGGCAAAGAGAAAAAAATCAAGCTCTACTATGGCTTCCCGAAAGAGCTGGAAGACATCGCCAACCGCTTGCACGAACTCGCCATGACTAATGGCTGGGAAGCAGAGGGGGTGACGGAATAGAAGGTTAGAGGACCTTCTTGGGCGTGGTGATATTGGGCGGCTTGAGGTAGAATGGGTCGTAGTACGCTACCTCTTCAAAGTCTTCCCGCTCGTAGGCTAGGAGGGCTAGCGGCAGCAGATGCGCGGCGGAGCAAATGACTTTACTGTATTGAATACCTTCCCTAGGCAGCACCTTTTGGCATTTGGCCGCCCCGTTACCGCAGAGGATAATCGGTATACCTTTAGCGATCTGCTTATCGAAGGTGTGCTCCTCCACAATCACCGGGCTAGCCTCCGTCAATTGCTCGTTAGTAGCGTCAAAAGCAGCGGTGTAGACTTCCATCCGCCGGGCGTCGATCATAGGGTAGTACAACCCTTCTTCCCGTTCTTGCTTCAGGCAGGCCAAAGCAAGGGATTGCAAAGTGTTTACCGCAATCAGGGGCTTGTTCAGTGCGTAGCAAATCCCTTTTGCAGTAGCCGTGCCCACACGCAGCGAGGTGTAGGAGCCCGGGCCGCTGCTGACTGCCACCGCGTCCAGCTCGCTCATTCCCCGGTTGGCTTTTGCAAAAGCTGACTGTACGAGCAAGGTAAGCTGTGCCGCGTGCTGATAGGGGCCCGCAGCCTCTTCCAATTGGAGTAACTGGCCGCTTTCGCCAAGCGCTACGGCGCAGATGTCGGTAGCCGTTTCGATATGCAGGATAAATGCCATAGCGCCAAAAATAAAAAAATGCAGGAAGAGTATTAAATTTGCCCTTTACGCTCAGCGGCCCATTATTGGAGGGCACTGAAATTTGAAATTCAATTTATGCTAGACAAGCTAGAAGCCATAAAAGACCGGTACCAATATCTCGAGGAGCAAATGGCTGACCCCGAGCTGATTGCAGATATGGACCGCTACACCAAAGTCAGTAAGGAATACAAAGACCTCAAACCGGTTATCCAAGCCTACGAAGAATACGCCGAGTTGCTGGGCAATATCGAAACTGCCCGCGGCATGCTCAAAGAGGAGGATGCCGATATGCGGGAGATGGCGCAGGGGGAACTCGAGGAGCTGTTGCCGAAGCAAGAGGCGATGGAGGAAGATATCAAACTGCTCCTCATCCCCAAAGACCCGGAGGATTCGAAAGATGTTATTTTCGAAATCCGCTCCGGCACTGGCGGCGACGAGGCCAGCTTGTTCGCCGGCGATCTCTACCGCATGTACAGCCGCTATTTCGATGAGAAAGGCTTCAAAACGGATGTCGTAAGTGTGAACGAGGGTACCGTAGGCGGCTACAACAAGCTCGTGCTAGAAGTAAAAGGTGATGATGTGTACGGCACGCTCAAATTTGAATCCGGCGCCCACCGCGTACAGCGCGTCCCCAAAACGGAATCGCAAGGCCGGGTGCATACCTCCGCCGCCACAGTGGTTGTCATGCCCAAACTGGAAATGGAAGACGTAGACATCAACAAAGCCGATCTGAAAATCGACACGTTCCGCTCCAGCGGGGCAGGCGGGCAGCACGTCAACAAAACCGAGTCTGCCGTCCGCATCACCCACGAGCCTACCGGTACCGTATCCGAAAGCCAAGATGGCCGCTCCCAGATCAAAAACCGGGAAATCGCCCTGCAGCGCCTCTATGTCAAGATCATGGAAGTGCAGCGTGAGCAATACGAATCCGAGCAAGCCGCCAAACGCCGTTCTCTAGTCGGTAGCGGCGACCGCTCCGGCAAAGTCCGCACGTATAACTTCCCCCAAAACCGCGTTACCGACCACCGCCTCGAAGGAGACAACAAAAACTTCAACCTGCAACAGGTCATAGAAGGAGACGTTGGCCCCATCATCGAAGCCCTCAAACTGGCCGAGAATGCCGAAAAAATGAAGGAGGGGGCACTGTAGCCATGGTTTTCCAAAGTACAACTCAAGCTCCCTCTGGTCGCCGTCCCGACAGCTGTCGGGAACAGAGCGAAGGAGACCGGATTTCCAATTTCCCATTTCCAATTTCCCATTTCCAATTTCCGACCTCCCACTTCCGATCTCCAATTTCCAATTTCCCACTTCCAATTTCCGATCTCCGATTTCCAATTTCCAATCTCCAATGCCCATGACCTTCCTAATCCCCAACCCCACCACCTTCCGCTCCGGCGGCAACCACTACAACCAGCAACTGCTGAGTGCACTAGACGAACTAGGCCTCGCATACACCATCGCCCACCGCACCGCCGACATCGCCCCAGCCGGCCCCATCTGGGTAGACACCCTGCTGGCAGAAGAGCCATTGCCCGCTGGCCGGCCCCGCTGGCTCATCGTCCACCACCTGCAAAGCCTTTATCCGCCCAAGGGGTACACTTCCAAAGCATACTTTGAAAAGCACGAAGCCGGTCTGCTGCGGCAGTTCGACGGCTTCTTGGTGAGCAGCCCCTTCACGCGGGATTACCTACGGCAACGGGGCCTAACACAAGACTGTATCGTCGTGGAGCCAGGGTTGGATGCCCTACCGCCAGTAAAAGAACATACTTACGGCAATACCCGGGCTGTCATGGCCGCCAACCTGGTGGAGCGCAAAGGCATCTTGCCCCTGTTGGAAGCACTCAAAGCAAACGGCCCTTGGCCAAATTTCCAGCTCCGCATCTTCGGGGAAGCCAGCCTGCAGCCCGACTACGCCGCACGGTGCCTCGCAGCCATCGCCGCACTGCCCGAAGGTACGGTCAGCTACGAAGGCGCTGTGCCCCAGCCCGAAATGGCAGCGGCTTACCAGTCCTCCAACCTGTACGTTTCCGCCGCTTTCATGGAAACCTACGGTATGTCGTTGCAGGAAGCGGCCGCTTTTGGCCTGCCGCTGCTCGTACGCCGGGGCGGAAACGCGGCCTACCACGTAAAGCATGGAAAAACCGGCCAGGTTTGCGACAGCATAACTGAATTGGTATCTTGCTTGCAAGGGTGGCAGCAACAGCCAGCCGCTTTGGCTAAACTGGGGGCAAACGCTTATGCCCGCGCCCGGCAGCCGCAGCGCAGCTGGAAAGACGCCGCCCGCCAATTTTGGCAGCAATATCAAGCGAAAACCGCATGAAAGCCATACAGCTCAAAGCATTCGGAGGCCCCGAGCAAATGTATATCGGCTCTTACGAAAAGCCAGTGCCTGGCCCTAATGAAATCCTTGTCAAGGTAGCCGCCACGGCCCTCAACCGGGCGGATACCCTACAGCGTATGGGCAAATACCCGCCGCCCAAGGGCGAAAGCGAAATTATGGGGCTGGAGATGGCGGGTACCGTAGCGGCTTGCGGCCCGCAAGTCACGCGCTGGCGGGCAGGCGACCAAGTCTGCGGCCTGCTTGGCGGGGGCGGTTACGCGGAATACGCCACTATACCAGAAGGTATGGCCCTGCCTTGGCCCCAAGGGTTTGACGCGGTGCAGGCTGCCGCCGTGCCAGAGGTCTTCCTCACGGCTTTTCAGGCGTTGCGGTGGCTGGCGCGCCTGCAAGAAGGCGAACGGGTTCTGGTGCACGCCGGCGCTAGCGGGGTGGGGACGGCGGCCATTCAGCTGGCCCGCGCGATGAAGGCCGAGGTGCTGGCCACTGCCTCGGCCGGGAAGCATGATTTGTGCCATACGCTGGGCGCGGATGTTGCCATCGACTATAAGACGGAAGATTTTGCCGAGCGTGTCGCTGCTCATACCGATGGGCAAGGGGTAGATGTGATCGTCGACTTTATCGGCGGTCCTTATTTTCAGGGCAACCTGAAGGCACTAGCCCTAGAAGGGCGGCTGGTGATGTTGGCTTTTTTGGGGGGCGTCAAGCCCGGCGAGCTGAATTTGGTGCCCATTTTGCGAAAGCGCCTCCAAATCATCGGCTCTACCTTGCGCGCCCGAGACCTGGATTACAAAACCCGTTTATCCCAAGACCTGATGCGTTTTGCCTGGCCCTTGTTTGAAAAAGGGGTGATACAGCCGGTGGTGGACCGGGTATACGACTGGTCGCAAGTAGCCGATGCGCACCGCTACATGGAGTCTAACCAAAGCCGGGGTAAGATTGTGTTGAAAGTGGAATAAAAAAAGCCCGCAGCGGCTGCCGTGGGCTTTCATGGGTGTAGTTTGTGTATGTTATTTGGCTTGAGCCGACTGCCGTTCCTGTAGCGCTACCGCTGCCCTACCGTTGTCCGTGTCAATAGTCTGGCAGCTCCAGACGGGCAGGTAGTTTTCGCCTTGGTGGCTGTACTCGCAAATCTGGGCACTCGTTCCGCTAGCAACCACAAAAGCCTCGTCCGCGTATTCTGTAGAAGTGGTGTACTCGGCGTGGTAGACGCGCGAGAGCTCCTCGCCGTCGTAGTAGTAAAAGGCACGCTCGATACCTGCCCAACAACCAACGGTCATGGTGCTGGCTTCGATAATAGTGAAGCCCTGAGCCGTGGTATTGGTACGAAGCAATGGGCTAGAAGCGCAATCCTCGAACAGGCACAAGCCCGGGATGACTTTTTGCGCCGTCAGCCGGCCTTTGTCGACAATCCGGAGCTCGGCTTTGATATCACGAAGGTTTTGGCGGGGCTCAGGCGATACGCCCATCATCAGGAATTCCGCTTGCCGGTCGCCATTCAGGTCGGCTTGGCGCCAGCCTTTCGCAATATGTGTGCCGAAGACATAGCCGGTGAACGGCTGCCCCTCTGGCGTTTGCCCTTTGACGTGGTACCACAGGTCGCCGTAGCCGTTGATTTCACTTTCTGGGAGGTAGTAATCGTCCTGGTAGGCGATGTTGGTTACCGGGTGGGCTAATGGCAGCGTGGCTACCGTTGCCGACTGCTGGCAAGGGCCGGTGTAAACTTTGGTGTTTTCGGTAAAGGTATACAGGGTAGTTTGGTCTTGGTACAGTTGCGCCACTTGGGAGCGTTGGTGGAACCAATCGTAAAAGCCCTCCGCCTCGTTGCTGACAAAGCGTTCTTGGGCGGGGCTGAACTGTGAACTGAGCAGGGCGGCAAACAATAGGATATTTCTCATGGGTGCAAGGGATTTGGGATGTTGTGTAAACATTTTGGACGACACAGATATTGCGTATGGGGAGGGGAAATTCTGAAAAAGAATACTCCCACCTTCTATTTTCTCAGCATATATCTGTTTATGAAAAAGCTAATTTTGTTGTCGTGTTCGTTCTTGACGGTCTTTGCCTTATCGGCCCAACTGCGGGACGACCACCTGTGGAAGGACCGGCTGCTGTTGTTGTTTGCGCCTAGTGAAGAACACGAAGCGCTGCAACGTCAACTCGGCCTTTTGACGGCACAGCAAGCGGAAGTCACGGACCGCGATCTGAAAATCTACCAAATCTACCCCGACGGCGCGCAACACCCGGATGGCGGCCGCCTGCCCAAAGCCTTTAGCGACAAGCTCTACCATAGGTACGATATTAGCACCGGCGATGGATTAGCCGTGCTCTTGATCGGCAAAGACGGCACGGAAAAACTAAGGGAGACACAGCTCGTGCCTCCGGAGCAAATATTCCGGTTGATCGACAGCATGCCCATGCGGCAGCGGGAAATGCGCAAGCGGCATTAACGGCCTCGGCAGCGTAAAAAACAGCCGAACGCAGCAACATTAAATTGCCTATTTTTGTATTACCATGGAAATCGTCTGAAGCCAGCAAAGCCGACTTACACTATTTTAATTGTCCACATCATTCCCGAGCATGTATCAAGATCAGAAGAAATCGCCTAACAAACTGAGCATCTGGCTCCCAATGCTTTTCGCTATCGTGCTGGTAACCGGCATGCTTATCGGTATGCGCATGCAGTCCAACGCGCCCACCCTCGTTGTGGAGCAGGAAGAAAACCCGCAAAACCTGCCTGGCCAAGGTAAAATCGAGGAAATACTGCGCTACGTAGAGGCTAAGTACGTGGATGAAGTCGACCGCGAGCAGTTTATGCAGGAAGTGATTGATGATATGCTGCAGCGCCTCGACCCCCACTCCAATTATATCTCCGCCGAAGAGCTGCGCGAGGTGAACGAACAACTGCAAGGCAATTTCGACGGTATAGGCGTAGAATTCATGAAACTCGACGACACCATCGTGGTCGTTGCCCCGCTCGTCGGCGGCCCTTCGGAAGAAGCCGGGATACTCGCCGGTGACCGTATCGTGCAAATCAGCGACTCTACCATAGCTGGGGTGAATATGAAAACCCGCGACATCATCAACATGCTCCGTGGGGAGAAAGGTACGGATGTCCAAATCAGCATACTGCGGGGGCAGGAAAAAGAACTGCGGCAATTCACCGTGACCCGGGACGAAATACCGATGAACAGCGTGGAAACAGCCTTCATGATGGGCGATGAGGTCGGCTACGTCAAGATCAACCGCTTTAGCGCGACCACCTACGAGGAGTTTATGAAATCGATCGAGCGGATGGTCGAGCAGGAAGGGATGAAAGACCTCGTGCTCGATTTGCGGCACAACCCGGGTGGCTACTTGCAGCAAGCGACGAACCTGCTCAGCCAGCTGTTCCGATCCAAAGACCGCCTGCTCGTCTACACCGAAGGCCGCTCCGTAGGGCGCAATGACTATGAGTCCACCGGGCGTTCCTTTTTCCCCATTGAAGATATTGTTGTCCTGATAGACGAAGGCTCCGCTTCCGCAAGCGAAATTGTGGCGGGTGCCATACAGGATCACGACCGGGGCGTCATCGTCGGTCGCCGTTCTTTCGGCAAAGGGCTGGTGCAGGAGCAGTATAAACTGCGGGACGGCTCTGCCCTACGCTTGACCGTGGCCCGTTACTACACGCCTTCCGGCCGTTCCATTCAAAAGCCTTACAACGACCCGGAAGCCTACGAGCACGAAATGTACGACCGCTACGAAACCGGCGAATTGCAATCGAAAGACAATATCATTATTGAGGATTCTACGGAATACTACACCGACAATGGCCGTATCGTGTACGCCGGGGGCGGCATTACGCCGGATGTGTTCGTGCCTATAGACTCCGTCTCCATGGATCAACAGTACCTCGAGCTGCGGCAGTACATCCCGGAGTTTGTGTTCCGCTTCATGGACAGCGAGCGCGGCAAAGCTCTAGAGCGATACAGCCTGCCGACCTTCAAGCGCAATTTCCGGCCGGATGGCGAATTGCTAGCCGACCTGATCGACTACGCCGAAGAACACGGCGCCGAACTGGAGCAGCCCCTTTCTTTTAAGGTCGCGCAGGAGGCTAAGCGCTTCCTGAAAGCCCGCATCGCCAAGCACCTCTACGAAACGGAAGGCTTTTATTCCGTCTGGAACGAGCAGGATGACATGATACAGGAGGCAATGAAAGCTTTGGACCGGCCCAATCCGCTGACGGCTAGTCAGGAATAACACTACAGGTATGGAGGTTGAGCTGCAGGACATTCGGCTCTCGCTGGGCGGGCAGCCGCTTTTCAACGGGCTAAGCTATACCTTCCCTGCCGCTTCCAAAACCCTGCTCTACGGCCCGTCCGGTAGCGGAAAATCTACTTTGCTACGCCTCTTGCTGGGCTTCGTGCCGCCCGATAGTGGTTGCATTCTGATCGATGGCCAACTGCTTGGGGTCGATACCGTCTGGGCGTTGCGAAAGCGTACGGCTTATGTCCCGCAGGGCGTGCATTTGGGCGAGGGCAAAGTGGCGGATTTTTTGGAAGACCTCTTTTCCTACCAAGCCAACAAGCACTTAGCGCCAGATCGCGAGGCTATCAACGCCTATTTCCAGCAGTTCCAACTCCCCGAAAACACGCTTTCTAAGGCAATCAGCCAATTGTCGGGCGGCGAGCGGCAACGGGTCGCCATCATTGCCGCCTTGCTGCTAGATCGTGAGCTCTACCTGCTAGACGAAGCGACAGCCGCTTTGGATGAAGCCCTGCAGGAAGAAGTCACGCAGCACTTTGCCGGCCTAGAGGGGAAAACGGTGATTGCCGTAGCGCACCAAACCGCCGCTCCGGGCTTTGACGCCTTGGATATCCGTACTATATTGTCAGGTGATGGATAATGCTGTCCCCATACCGCTTTGGGCCATGCTGCTCTGCTACGCCCTGTTGCTGCTGCCAGCTGCTATCGCCTGGTACTTTCGCATCCCCATACTGCGGCGGCTGGGGGTGGCGGTGCTCCGCATGACCGTGCAGTTGAGCTTGGTCGGCCTGGCGCTTGTTTACCTGTTCCGTTGGGAGAACTGGTGGCTCAACCTGGCTTGGGTCGTAGGGATGATTGTCTTTGCCACCTTCTCCGCCATCAACAACAGCGAGCTGGACTACCGGCGCTTTTTCCTACCCGTTTTGGCGGCGCTTGGTCTGTCTAGCTTGTCTATTTTGTTCTTTTTCAACGGGGTGCTCCTTGATCTCGACAATGTATTTAGCGCGCAGTACCTCATCGTCATTGGGGGTATGCTGCTGGGCAACGCGCTGAAGGGCATCGTCATTGGCATCTCCGCCTTTTACCAGCAGGTGGACCAACAACGGCAGCAGTACCGGTACCATTTGGCTGCCGGGGCTAGTCAGTGGGAAGCCATCATCCCTTTCTTCCGCTATAGCCTCAAAGCCGCGCTCAATCCATCGATCGCCAGCATGGCTACGCTAGGCGTCGTTTTCCTGCCCGGCATGATGACCGGGCAAATCATAGGCGGCTCTACGCCGGACACGGCGATTCGCTACCAACTGGCGATTATGGTGGTGGTATTTGTGTGCATTGCCCTGAGTGTGGGCCTGGCCATCGGCTTCAGCCTTAAGCGGAGTTTTGATGGGTATGGGAATTTGCGGGTGGGGGTGTTTAAGGAATAATTGGTTAGTGTGCCACAACCAACTTACGGACCGCTTCCTCCTCCCCCCGGAAAATCATAACCGAGTATAATCCTTGTGGCCAGTCACTCACGTTCACTTCCAGCGATTTAGTGCCGAATCGGTTGGGCAAGTCCTGATTGCGGTAGACGAGCTGCCCGAGTGCATTGTAAATGCGGAACTCGTAGGGCTCATTGTCCGGCGTTTCGTAGTTGATGGTCAGCAGCTCGCTAGCCGGGTTGGGGAAAAGGGTAAGCAATTCCAAAGGGCCGTTTGTGCCGCCGCATTGGTCGGCGATGGCAGCCATAGCGTTGCGGACGTTCAGCCGGCCGCCGGTAGCCGTGATCCCCTCAAAGCCCGGCTGCGGGTCGGTGCCTTGCAGCAGGACCGAGCGGATCCAGAGCGCTGTTTCCTTTGGATTGGCCAGCGCCTCTTCGGCCAGTAGTTCGCAGGGTAAACTGTAAAGCATGGCGATCGCCCCGGTCATGTGGGGGGCGGCTGCTGAGTTGCCGCTGAAAGTGCCGTAGCCATTTGACAGGCGTAGGGAGTGGGAGTTTTCCCCGGGGGCGGCCATGTCGATAGATACGGCCCCGTAGGCCGAGGCGCTTTGCCGTTCTTCTTCTTCCGTGCCATTCAGCACCGTCAGCAAAAAGTCGCTCTCGCAGGTGGTAGGCATGTCGCCTACTTCGTCTGCATTACGGTCGCGGTTGGCCGTGCCGGCGCCGGTCAGTACCCCTTGCTCGCCCATCAGGTCATACATATTGCCCCAGAGTGGTTGGTCTTCGCAAAACATAGGCGTCGCCAAGCCGAAGGAGGCGTTGGTGGCTACCACGAAAGAACCCTCCTGGCCATTGCTTTCGTTATAGCGTTGGCGCTGCTCAATGACGTACTCGTAAGCCGAAATGATCTCATCCACGTAAGTAATGGTGAAAAGCATCATCTTGATGTTCCAGTTGATGCCCGCTATACCTCGGTTGTTGTTGCCCTTTGCGCCAAGCACCCCCGCCACCGCCAGGCCGTGGTCCCCGTAGGCAATCTCCGGGCTGTCGCTGTTGTAGTCCCAGCCGTGGGCGTCGTCTATGTAACCGTTGTTGTCGTTGTCCACACCATCGCCCGGTATTTCTGCGGGGTTAGCCCAAATATTGCCGGCCAGGTCCTCGTGCTCCAAATCGAATCCACTGTCTAGGATAGCTACTACGATGGTGTCGCCCAGTGCCGTGATGCCGCCCGGCGTAGCTTGCCACACCTCGGGCATGCCGATGCGTTCCGCACCCCACTGAAAGTTATACTCCGGGTCGTTGGGCCGGTGGCGAAATTCTACTTGGTAGTTGTACTGTACGCCTTCCACGGCCTTTTGGCGCTGCAGCCAGGCTTTCAGGCTTTCACCGGGCCACTGACTGGGGTCAAAACGCAGCAAATGCATGTTCAGGCTAGCCGCAACGGTGCGCGGGCTTACGACAGAAGCTGGCTGCCGGTTGTTGATGTAGGGCAGCAAATCCGCCAAGCGTTCCCCCGGTCGCAGTTGCACGATCAGCTCATTGACGACCCGGCCGCTTTCGGCTTCTACCATCGGGCTGGCCAGGCGCAGCGCAGGTTGTTGAGCAATGCCGGGCACCGTTGCCAGCAGGCCAATAAGCAAGAGAAGGAGTAACAATTGTGTTTTCATAACTATAAAAAAAGCTGATGGAGGAATTGGTTGACGGTGTAACACCAAAATGCCCGCTCGGATGCAGCTACATGCACTGAAACCCGCTTTTGCTAGGATGCTGACAGTTTTTTGCGTAGTTTTTCTAGGTAGGGGGCGCTTTTCAGCAGCCGGCTGCCGTACCAGGAAAACAGCTCGCCGTCCACCAGCTCAATTTTGGCGGTGGGGCACGCAATTTGAAACTCCTCCAGGTGCTTGTCTTTGAAGGGGTAGGGCTCCGAAGACAGCAACAGCACCTCGGGTTGTTGGTGCATCAGCCTCTCTAGGTCAATTTCCGGATAGCGCTCCAGATGGCCGAACGCATTGCGAAAGCCAGCCCGCTCCATAATATGGTGGATAAAGGTATGCTGCCCCACCACCATATACGGCTTGCGCCAAATAACGTAGGCCGCCCGCAGCGGCTGCATGCCCATTACCGCTTGCTGCAATTGCGAAAAGGAGCGCCGAATTTGCCCGGCTAGCTGCTCGGCCTGCACATCCTGCCCAGTCACCAGCCCAATTGAGCGGATCATCTCCAGGGCGTCGTCCAACGTCTTGATGTCGCTCATCCATACCGGGAATTCTTGCTGTAGGGCGCGGATGTCCTCTTCTGTATTCTCTTCTTTGTTGCCGATAATCAGATTGGGGGAGAGCTCCCGGACTTTATCCAGCTTGATCTTTTTCGTGCCCCCCACCCGGGTTTTTTTGCGGAATTGCTCCTGCGGGTGGACGCAGAATTTGGTGATGCCCACGACTTCGTCCTCCAGCCCCAGCTCAAAGAGCAGCTCGGTCTGTGAAGGTACAAGCGAAACGATGCGCAGCGGCTCGTCCGGCAGCGTAATTTTGTGGTCCATTTGGTCGGTTACTATGCGCGACATATTCAGTTTTTTGTAAAAGCGTGAGCAAATCGGCCCGTTTGGGCGGGTGCCGGGCCGAAAAGCAAGGTTTATCCCGTTGTTTCTACCGCCGATCGCCTATCTTTGCAGGTCTAGCAAAAAGCATACGATTTGAGCAGCAAGATAAGAATTGGTACCCGGGGCAGCAAATTGGCCCTTTGGCAAGCTAACCACACCCAGGAACAACTACAGCAAGCCGGCATAGAATCGGAAATTGTCATCATCAAGACGCAGGGCGACCGCATACAGCACCTGAGCTTCGACAAGATGGAAGGCAAGGGCTTCTTCACCAAAGAAATTGAAGACGCTTTGCTACGCGAAGAAATCGACGTGGCCGTGCACTCCATGAAAGACCTGCCGACCAACGCGCCGGAAGGCCTCAGCATCACTGCCGTCTCCTACCGGGAAAACCCGGCCGACTGGCTGGTCATCCGCAAAGAGCGGGAAGCCGCCGGGCAAGACCTGCGTTTGCCGAAAGGCGCTATCGTCGGCACCTCTTCCGCCCGCCGCAAATCCCAGATCCTCGATTTCCGCCCGGATGTACAGATCAAAGATATCCGTGGTAATGTACCCACCCGTTTAGGCAAGCTGCGCGATGGCCAGTTCGATGCCATTCTAATGGCGGCGGCCGGCGTTACCCGACTGGGGATTGACTTAGAGGAGGAATTCACGCTGATCAAATTCAACCCTAAGGAGTTTGTGCCGGCCCCTGCCCAAGGCGTACTCGCCTGGCAAACCCGCACCGAAGACAAACCTACCCGCCGCCTGCTCAAGAATGTCCACCAAAAAGACACGGCCGAAGTGACCAATATCGAGCGCAAGGTGCTCAATATGCTAGACGGCGGCTGCCAAATGCCCCTGGGCGTCTACTGCGAGCGCGATACCGACGGTAACTACCACATCTGGGCGGCCAAGGCGGCGGCCTGGGACAAGCCGGTGAAGCGGGTGCGGATGTCGCAGAGCACCAAGCATCAGTTGGCGGAACGGGTGGTGGAAGCGCTGAGGGAAGGATAAGGCAAAATCGGTGAACCATGCTTCTGTTTTCCGGTTAGCCCCTTAAAACCACAGCATGACGTCCATCCTCCAAAGCTATTTGCAGGCCAACCGAAAAGTAGAGGCCGAATACCAGCATTTCGAACTTGAAATAGAGGAAGGGGCAATCCCCCGTGAGCTGCACGGCACCTTGTTCCGCAACGGCCCCGGGCGGCT
>JAAAOU010000439.1 GCA_009908745.1 Bacteroidota bacterium | reverse complement strand
CCCGCACGTGTGCGAGCAGCTTGCCGCTGTCGCCTTCTGCGGCTATATCGAGCAATTCCTGCACGGTTTCCTGAGGCAGCTCGGTGAAGTCGGCTAACTCTTTGGCTGGCCAGTCCGGGAAGCGGAGGGCGGTTTTAAGCAGGTTGAAAACGCGGTTTTTGTACACGCCTTTGTCCAGGCCTTCCTCGCGACCTTTCTCCATGCCTTCCTCGCGGCCCATTTCCAACAGTTGTTCTAAAGTACTCATCACATTCGGTTTGGTAGTGAATTTGGTGTTTTCCAGCTGCTCTGAACAGGCACTTACCGGAAAAAAGCATCCTCCAAGTGGCGCACGCTGTAGCTCTGTTCGTCCAAGTACAAAATAGAGATGATATCAAAGCGGATTTCATCCTCGTGCTCGGTTTGCTCGATGTAGGCGTGGGCGGCGCTGGTCAGCATCTGCTCTTTGCGGGCGGTGATGCCCTCCTCCGGCTCGCCGTAGGCATCGTTGCTGCGGGTTTTCACTTCCACAAACACCAGTATGGGGCCGTCCATGGCAATCAGGTCTACCTCCGCGCGGCGGTAGCGCCAGTTGGCAGCCAGAATCTCGTACCCTTTTTGCTCCAGGTACGTGCGGGCGATAGCTTCGCCCCGCTGGCCGATATCGAGGTGGCGGGCCATTTAAGCTTCCAGTTCTTTGAGTGCCAACCAGGCCATGAGCCCCGTGCTCAGCGCCAAGCAATCTTCATCCACGTCAAAGGTATTGGTATGAATAGGTGAAGTGATGCCTTTGGCAGGGTTGCCGGTACCCAAGCGGTAAAAGCAGGCAGGCATTTCTTGGGAGTAGTAGGCAAAGTCCTCCGCCGTCATGCGGATAGGCAGATCGACCACATTTTCCGGCCCTAGGTACTCGACCGCCCAAGATTTCACCTTATGGGTGAGCGCATCGTGATTGATGAGGGCCGGATAGCCCACTTGAATATCTAGCTCGCAGCGGCCGCCCATGCTTTCGGCAATACCTTCGGCCATTTTCTTCATGCGCTGATGGGCCTTGAAGCGCCAGGTTTCATCCATCGTGCGGAAGGTGCCTTTCAGCTTGACCTCGTTGGGGATGACATTGGTGGCCCCGCCGGTAGAGGCGATATGCCCGAAGGTAAGTACCGTAGGCATAGCAGGGTCGGCATTGCGGCTCGCGATCTGCTGCAGGGCGGTAATGATATGAGCGGCGATAACGATAGGGTCTACGCCGTCGTGGGGCAAGGCTGCGTGGCCGCCTTTACCTGTCACTGTCATATACAGCTCATCGGCAGAAGCCATGTATTTGCCGGATTTGAGCCCGATTTTCCCCACCTCCAGCGGCGGGTGCACATGCTGGCCGAGTATGCCGCGGGGCTTGGGGTTTTCTAATACGCCTTCTTTAATCATGATGGATGCACCGCCCGGCAGGCGCTCTTCGGCCGGCTGGAAAATCAGCTTTATGGTGCCGTCGAAGGCGTCACGCAGCTCGTTGAGAATGCGGGCGGCACCCAAGAGAGAAGAAGTGTGCACATCGTGGCCGCAGGCGTGCATAATGCCTTCGTTTTTCGATTTGTAAGGCACTTGGTTGGCTTCCGCGATCGGCAGGGCGTCAATATCAGCCCGCAGAGCAACCACTTTGCTGCTGCCGTTGCGGCCGTGGATGAGCCCCACTACCCCATTGTCTGCTACCCCGTGCTCATGCGGGATGCCCATGCTGCTGAGCTGCCCGGCGATGTAGCGCCCGGTTTGCTCTTCTTGGTAAGAAAGCTCTGGGTGTTGATGCAAATGCCGTCGGATGGCGACGGTATCTTGGTGATAATCTTTGGCAAGCTGTTGTACTTTATCTTTAATCATGACGCATTTTGCTTTGACAAGAGCATAAAATTAATACATTATCCACACAATTATGACACCGGCAGCGCAGCACTTCCAAACCTTTAGCCCGTTTAAACCTTTTACAAGGTAGCGCCTTGTACACGATAACTACAGACCATCGCCGTAAAATCCCTGCAATATTCCCCCGGCAGCGCGAAAATAAACAGCGGGCAAGCAGTAAAATCATGTATATTTGTACCCTATGAAGAATATCAGAAACTTTTGTGTGATTGCCCATATCGACCACGGCAAGAGTACGCTTTCCGATCGGCTGTTGGAATACACCAAGACGATAACCGACCGGGAAATGCAGGACCAAGCCTTGGACAATATGGACTTGGAGCGGGAGCGCGGCATTACCATTAAGAGCCACGCGATACAAATGTATTACGACCGCCCTTCTGACAACAACATGTATACGTTTAATCTTATTGATACGCCAGGCCATGTAGATTTCAGTTACGAGGTGTCTCGTTCTATTGCGGCTTGCGAAGGCGCGCTATTGCTCGTGGACGCCTCGCAAGGTATACAAGCACAGACGATTTCCAACCTCTACCTTGCTATTGAACACGACCTGGAGATCATTCCGGTGCTGAACAAGGTGGACATGGAGAGTGCCATGGTGGATGAGGTCTCGGAGCAGATCATCGACCTGATCGGCTGCGAACTGGAGGAAATCATACTAGCCAGCGGCAAGACCGGCCAGGGCGTTCCTGATATCATGGAAGCTATCGTCAACCGCATCCCCGCCCCGGAAGGCGACCCTGAGGCACCTTTACAGGCTTTGATTTTCGATTCAGTGTTCAATCCCTACCGCGGCGTGGTTGCTTACTTCCGTATTCTCAACGGCAGCCTGCATAAAGGCGAGGGCGTACGCTTCGTCAACACCGGCAAGGAATACGAAGCCGATGAAATTGGCGTACTGCGCATGACGCAGGAGCCGCAACAGAAGCTTTCCGCGGGCAATGTGGGTTATATCATCACCGGCATCAAGAACTCCAAGGAAATTAAAGTGGGAGACACCATTACTTCCATTGAGCAGCCTGGCCCGGCCATACAGGGTTTCGAAGATGTCAAGCCTATGGTTTTCGCCGGTATATTCCCACTGGATAATGACGATTTTGAAGACTTGCGGGACAGCTTGGAGAAACTGCAGCTCAACGATGCCTCTTTGGTGTACGAGCCAGAGACTTCAGCAGCCTTGGGTTTTGGCTTCCGTTGCGGATTCTTGGGGATGCTGCACCTAGAGATTGTGCAAGAGCGGCTGTACCGCGAATTTGACATGGACGTCATCACTACCGTCCCCAACGTGTCGTATAACGTATTGACAAAGAAAGGCGAAGAGCTGGTGGTACGTACGCCATCGGAATTGCCGGAAATCAACAACATCGACTATGTGGAGGAGCCTTATATCAATGCGCAGATCATTACCAAGCCGGATTACATTGGCGCGATCATGACGCTTTGCATGGAAAAGCGGGGTATTCTTACCAAGCAGCATTACCTCACCCCGGAGCGGGTGGAACTATCCTTCGATTTGCCGCTGGCGGAAATTGTATTCGACTTTTACGACCGCCTGAAGTCTGTTTCGAGGGGGTACGCTAGCTTTGACTACCAGCCCACGGAGTACCGCGAAACGGACTTGGTCAAGCTGGACATCCGCCTGAATCAGGAACCGGTGGACGCCTTGTCCGCTCTCGTGCACCGTACCAAAGCAGAGGCATTCGGCCGGCAAATCTGCAAGAAGCTGAAAGAGCTCCTGCCTCGCCAACAGTTTGTAATCGCTATTCAGGCTGCGGTTGGCGCTAAAGTAATTGCCCGCGAAACCATTTCTGCACTGCGCAAAGACGTAACCGCAAAATGCTACGGCGGTGACATTACGCGTAAACGTAAGCTGCTGGAGAAGCAGAAGCAAGGCAAACGCCGCATGCGGCAGGTCGGTAGAGTTGAGGTGCCGCAGAAGGCTTTCTTGGACGTGCTCAAGCTAGACTAATACTCGACCGGTCTATCGAGCGATATATATATAGTCTGACAATCAAGGGTGTTGGGATTAAATGGCAGTTAACAGTGACCTGCGCCATTAACCTCAACCAAGCTCAAGAAGAGGAGGCACTGTTCTTAAATAGATCAGTGCCTCAGCTGTTTCAGAAGAGTTGGTTTTTCGCTTTTGGCAATTACGCTTTACTGATCAGGCTTGCAAGCCCGATCGTAGCGCCTTGCTATCACGAAATAGGGTGTAGGCATTGCACCTTGCATCGTACAACCGCACAATGTAGGCATGGTGCCTTATCGTAGTACTTCCTGTAATTATTGTTCACGGGATGTTCTTGCAACCTGATACACGCCGCGGCTGCGGCATGTAAGGTTGACGTTTTCAATTTGGTGTTGATTTGAAAAGAGCGTTTGCTTATTAGCAATACCTCAGAAAGGGGTTGATGGGGTAGTCTAGTTGCTATTGTATGGGTTGGAGCCAAGTTAGTTTATAGGAGACACTTGGCTGGTCTCACTTTGTGGGGGGTTCACCGTTCTAATAGTAACGGCTTTGGCTTTTACCTGATGCTAAATTGGAAATAAATACGAGCCCTCCACCTAGTACGAATGCTCCAGCGGCAATGTATAGGATCATCATAGCCTGTTTGTTTTAAAATGAGTAAATGAAATGGTTCTCTCTCGATATGTTCATGAGGGCAGGTCTAAATTGAGAAATTCCCCTGTTCTATCCTAATTATCGAGCGATAATTTTTAGGATTTTTTTAACAGCTTTCGCAATGTGGGGCTGTCAGGGGCGAAAAAGTGTATATCTATCTATTTAGACCTTCGCTAATCAGGAAAATGCTTCTATTAATTAACACACATATATAACGTCAAAACACCACAATTTGTTTAAAAAGGCAGTTACCCGATGAGCCCATTGGCCAACAATAGTTCTACCGTAGGTTCTTCACTGCCGCCTTCCGGCTCTAGTGTAATATTAAGGCTCTCGGCGTGGTCGACGTACTGTACAGGTTGTGGCTCCGGCTGTTGCTCAATTACCCCCATACTGATCATTTCGCCTTCTACATCCGCCCAAAGCTGATAAGTTTTGCCTTTGGGAGGCGCGGGTAAGTTGCTGGTATTGATATAAGCTTTCTGAGATTCGGCATTGTAATAAGCTATAGCGCGTGCTTCCGGCTCCATTGCCGTGCCGCCAAGGGGCACTACCAAGGTCTTCGGAGCATTCATAAAAGCGTAAATATGTTGAGTCTGCTGCAGGCGGGCTTTTTCGGACGCGCAGTCTTCTTTGAAGCGTTGAAACTCAGCTTCCAAAGCATGGTACTGCTCCTGCGCGGCGGTTTTCCCTTTGTAGAATGAGGCCGCGAGCACCCCCAGAATACCGAGCAGCACAATAGCGACTCCACTAAACACGCGGCTGAAAGAGGAACGCCCTCCACTTCGTAAACTACCATCCTGCTTCGCTTCGCCGTCTAGGCTCTTCATTACCCGCTTTTTCAGCTCTTTTGGCGGCATAACGGCGTACTGCTGAGCATATTCGTCTAGTGCAGAGCGCATGGTCTGTATTTCCTGCTTGATTTCAGGATAAGCATCTGCATAGGCTTCTACCGTCTCGTTCTCTTCCTCATCGGTGAGCCCGAGTACGTATTGCTCCAGAAGGCCAGTTTGTAAAAATTTATCTTTGTCCATGTGGTATTTGCTACAGTATGATCAATGCGCCTAGAACGGACTCTAGGATTATGAGTAAAAGGTTCTTGACAGTAGGTTCTTTGAATACTTTCCTCAGCTCCCGCAACGCGATACGGACTCTAGACTTCACCGTACCAACGGGCAGGCTGAGCTTATCAGCTATTTCTTGCTGCGTGTGCCCTTGAAAGTAAGCAAGCTCTATCACCTCCCGGTACTTTCCCTCTAGCTTGCCAACCCAGCTCCGCAAACCGATACTGTCTACGTCGGTGCTGCTGCTCAACCGGTAATCGTCCCGCATTTGCGTGTCGATCGGTTTTGCCGCTGCCTCTTTGCGGTACGCCGCCGATCGGGTCTTGTCGATGGCTGCGTTGCGGGCAATATTCAAAAACCAAGTGAACAAGCTGCCTTTGCGGGCGTCGTACTGTGGTCCGTTACGCCACGCCTTGATAAAAGCCTCTTGCACTACATCCTGGGCGATGTCTTCTGACCCTACTATTCGCAGGACGATACCGTACAGCGAGGGGGCAAAGTCATCATACAGCTTTGACATGACGTTAGGGTCCTGCTGCTGCAATGCTTCAATGACTTCTTGCTTTATCTTCATATCACTTGTTGAAAACCGTAAGTACCGTAAAGGGTCTTCATTTTCATAAGCGCAACAGAGGGTAGCCTATTTTGTTCAAAACAACAATCCCCCGGCAACCTCAAGGCGGCACTTCGTCGAACTTTTTCGACCCTTTGCCGATGCTAGTGGAGGCACAATGGGCTGTGGCGTAGTTTTGTAGATGTATTCAACACCACCCGGCTGAAAAGGCTAGCCAAGCGCAACCGCCACCAGGCTGCTCTTAGCTGGTCTTTTTTGAAAATGTTACAACCTTAAAACTGAACCTAATTCATGAGAATCTTTGCAGTCTTTGCCGGCGAGCACGAAATTTCCATACACAATAATTTTTGGAATGGCGTAGAGACAGTGCGCTACAACGGGGAGGAGGTTTCTTCCAAATTCTCTTGGTTTGGCGCTACCCACCGCTTCAGCGTTAAGGAAGACGGGGAAATTGCAGACTACGATGTAGAAGTCGGTTTCACCCTGAATGGTGTAAGCGCCAACATCTGGCGCAATGACCGCCCCGTCATGATTGGCTTGCGGCGGGGGAGCATACGATAGTTTACAGCCAAGCTACGTAGCTACCTTAGCAGCAGTTGACGCTGGAATAAGCTGCCGGTAGTGTTCATAGCGCTTAAAAATTTGATCCACATAAGTTACAGGCTCTAAGCCGCGCACGTAACCATACTCAATTTCCTCCTTGTTGTAGTACCGGGGATAGGAGAGCTTCAGTAGGTAATCTTCCACATGCCCATCCCATTGATCAGGGTCGCCTCCTTGCGCCTCGGTTAGCCGCTGAGCATCCACGACGTGGTGGTAACCGCAGTTGTAGGAGGCCAGCGTGAATTTGATTCGCTGCGTAGAGTCAGGGATACTGGCCCAGCGGTCGTAGAGCTGCGCCAAATATGCGGTGCCGCCCTCCAAGTTCTGTTGGGGGTTACTCCGGTTGCTGACGCCCAGCTCGCGGGCGGTAGCGGGCATAAGCTGCATTAAGCCCTTTGCTTTTGCCCAAGAGTGGGCGTTGGGGTCAAACTGAGACTCTTGATAGATCAGGGAGCTCAAAAAGCGCCAGTCCCAGTCCAGCGAGTCTGCGTATTGCTTCACCAAGTTGTCGTACCGGCTGATCTTGCCGCTTGCTTCGCTGTAAAATTCGCTTTCGATACGCGCCCGGAAGTCCCGCTTGTTCTCAAAGTAGCGGTTGTAAATGACATAATAATCCACCTCCTTGCGCATACTGTCCACCCACTTGTCCAGTTCGGCTTTCAGTTCAGGCGAGTTCTTCCGCACGGCCCAGGCAGCGCGTTGCGAAAAGCTAATCGGGGTCTCAACGTGCAAACTCGGGTAGTAAGCGCTGTTGATTTCCGCAATATTATCGTCGGCCACGGTATACTCAATTTCTTGCTTGACCACTTTCTTTATAATGCGCCCGGTAGATAGCTTGCCCGGCAGCGTATCTATGTAAATATCCCCGCCAATCTCCTGCTCCAAGTTTTGCAGGCGGCCGTAGTAAGCGGAGGACAGACGCACAGCTACCGTATCGCCAATCAATTCTATAGGGTCGGAAATCATTGACTGCTGAATTTGGTGCCGTTTCTGCTGCCGCCAGTTTTCGGGTTTGCGCTGTACCAGCACCTGTTTGGTGAGGTACAAGTAGTTGGAAAAGTCAATGTACTGCTGCCGGGGCTTGGTAATGGTCAAGCCATGGGCGATCAGATCGCCTTCGCCCCGGTTGAGCATATTGATCAGCTGCCCGAGATCTTCCGCAGGGATGATTTCCAAGTCTACGCCCCACTCGTCCGCCAAGCGGGTCAGCAGTTCGTACTCAAAGCCCATGGGCTGCCCGCGGTAGAGGAAATAACTGGTTTCGCTGTATACCATGATGGCACGCAGCACCCCTTCTTCCTTAATGTCCTGCAGGTCGCGTTCCACCATAGGAAAGGCGACCTCCGGGTCAACAGCAGAGCGGGGTTGCTCCTGTTGACAGCTACTGAATAGAGCCGCAAAGGAGGCTAACCATAACAACAAAATTGGGATCCGTAGCAGTAGGCGTCGGCACTCATCAATCATAAATTATTGAAAATCATTTATTTATACCGAAACAGCGGGATTCCCGAAAAGTTTGTTTCCCCCTCAGCGCTCAAAGCGTCTGAATCAAACGCAGTGCCGCAGCATGATTGGTCGCGAGCGGTATATTGTGTACGTCGCAGAGGCGCATCAGCATGCTGACATCCACCTCGTGGGGGTGCTTGCCCAAGGGGTCGCGGAAGAAGATGACCATGTCGATTTTACCTTCTACTAGGCGGCCAGCAATCTGTGCATCCCCTCCCATAGGCCCACTTTCCATTTTTTCTACGTCCAGCCCGGCGCGCTCCAAGTGAGAGCCGGTAGTGCCGGTAGCGATAAGCTGAATGGATTTTTTCTGCAGCAGCTCGGTGTGGTCCTTGATAAAACCAACCATCTCTGCTTTCTTGCCGTCGTGGGCGATAATAGCGATCGTCATAATAGTAAAGGTGTTTGATCAAATGTGCCTGCCAACCGGCTCCTGTTGTAGCTCTTCAGCTCGGCAGCATACACGCAGCGCCGCCGCTCCCAACGGTATATAAACAAGTTGTTGCTGAAACCATGCCAGCAGTGAGTTGTTGACAATTATAGCGTACTGGCGTATATGCTGCCAATATGCTGAAAAAGCACGTAACCTTGTTAATACACAGTTCATTAAAACCAAAACAACGATGAAGAAACTGATTTACTCATTTGCAGTGCTGATGGCTTTTGCCCTAACTGCAACCCAAGCTACTGCCCAAATCCAAACGCCAGCGCCTAGCCCAGCTGCCGAATTAGAACAGACGGTGGGCCTGACTGAAATCGAAATCGAATATTCCCGCCCGGGCGTCAAAGGCCGTACGATATTCGCCGACGACGGCTTGGTGCCCTACGGCAAAGTTTGGCGCTTTGGCGCAAACGCTGCCACTAAGTTCGCATTCGACAAAGACGTTGTCGTAAGCGGCGTGGAAATGGAAGCCGGTGAGTACGCCGTGCTCTGCATGCCCGCCAAAGACGAGTGGAAGCTGATGTTCTACCCCTACGAGAGCGGCAGCTGGGGCAGCTACGTGGAGAAAGACCCGGCTGCAACCATCACCCTGGAGCCGATGATGAGTGACGACATGGTAGAGCGCATGCGCTTCACCGTAGAAAACATGGATATGGACGGCGCGGATATCGTCTTCGCCTGGGATAAGACGAAACTGGAAATCCCGGTAGAAGTCCACACCGCAAAGCAAGTAGAAGCTTCTATAAAGGAAGTGATGGGCGGCCCGACGCCAAACGACTACTACGCCGCTGCATCCTACTACCACGAGCGGGGCGAAAACATGGACCAGGCCCTGATGTGGATCAAAAAAGCGACCGACGTGGACAACCCTCGCTTCTGGCAGGTTCGCCGCAAGGCACTGATCTTAGCCGATATGGGCAAGACCAAAGAAGCCATCTCCGCTGCCAAAATGTCTATGGAGCTGGCAAAAAAAGCGGGCAATGACGATTATGTGCGCATGAACAAAGCTTCCATCAAAGAGTGGAGCATGAAATAACAGAATAACACCAACTGTTGTTGAAGCGGCATCAGGCAGCAGGCTTGGTGCCGCTTCTTCGTTTTTACGCCATCCCCTCTGACGTATTTTTTCTTACCACCCTCACCGTTTCGATCTTAGTATCACTGACCAACTCCAAAATAAAGCGCCACTCGCCCAATACCAATTCGGCGTTCTGCTCCGGGATGGACTCTGTAGAAGTCACCAAGTAGCCCGACAAGGTGTGGTAGTCGCCTTCCGGCAAATCCAACGCATACTTGTCGTTGATGTAGTCCACTTCTAGACGGCCGGAGAAGATATATTCCAGCCCTTCGGCAATCACAGTTTCCACATGCTCTTCCTGATCGTGCTCATCCTCGATCTCCCCAAAAATTTCTTCCAGAATATCCTCCATAGTGATCAGGCCGGAGACCCCACCGAACTCGTCCACCACCATAGCGATGTTGACCCGGTCACGGATGAAGCGGTTGAGCAGGTCCGTCACACGCATGGCACCGGGCACAAACGGCAAATCCATGATCAATTGGTTGATAAGCTGCGGCTGCGAAAGCAACTGCTGATGATGCACATAGCCCAGCACATTATCGATATCCTCATTGGTGATGATGATACGGGACAGCTTGGTTTCGCGGAACAGCTGCTCCAGCTCCTCCACGGATGCGTTGAGGTCAATATTTTCAATCTCCGGCCGGGGGATCATGCACTCGCGTACCCGCACATCCCGTAGGTTGAGGGCTTTGCCAAACAGCTCGCGGTCGATATCTTCTTCCTCCTCCCCAGAACGGCTGTCGTTGATGAAGTTTTCGAGGTCCAAACGGGAAAAGGCGTTGTCGGTCTCCTCCAGTGGGGTGCGGAATAAGCGTAGTAATTGGTTGGACAGTTTCGTCATCACCCAAGACGGCATCATCAGTATCCATTTGAGGATTTGCAGGGGGACCGCCATATAGTACAGGACCTCATCGGCAAAAAGACGGAATAGGGTCTTCGGCAAAAACTCCCCAAAAATAAGTACGACGATGGTAATAAATATCGTCTCGACCAGCAGCAGCAACAGGGGGCTTTCGCCCAAGACCGCCCACTGCAGCAAGCCGGGCTCGATCAGCTTGGTCATCAGCCAGGTGAAGAGCACGAGCGCAATATTGTTGCCCACCAACATCGTGCCCAAAAAACCAGAGGGGTCTTCGTAGAAACTCGACAAGATGTTGCCCCGCTTCAGGCTGCGTTTTTTCTTAAGCTCCAGCCTGAGCTTATTGGCGGAGATATACGCAATCTCCGTACCGGAAAACAGCGCGGAAAGCAGCAGGGTGAATATGATGAGTGCAATCAGCATCGCTACGGGTTGTCGGTTGCCGGTTCTTCTACCTTGATGCGCCCCTCTATGGCATTGATACGAGAGTAGGAAAAGTCTTGGTCCGCCTCGAAACCGTGCCCGTAAATGATCTCGTCGGGCCGGGTGATGACGACGAACTTCTTGGTGTATATTTTGCTGCGGCGCTCGTCCCATATCAGCTCTTCCGTCTCCAGCTTTTCGCCTTCGTTGCTTTGCCAGACCACGCTGTCGCGCACTATCACCTCCGCCTTGTTCTCATAGCGGATGCCGTACTGCGCGGTGAGCTGACTTGTCACCGCCCCCGTATCGTCGAAAAAATCTACCACTACCCCATCCGGAAACTCCTGATAAGGGGCTCCTCGGTCCAGATGATACAGCATGGTCGGCCCAGTCACCCGCACCCGGACTTGCGCGGAGTCACTGTACAAAATTTCCACCTCCTTGGCAGTTTCCACCTGTGTGCTGTAGTTTTCGGCTAATGCCTCGATTTCAGCCAGGTCATTCTCGCAAGCCGCGAGGGCGAGCAGCAATATGAGTAGCCCAGTCCATTTCATAAATGCAGTTTAATAAAAATCGCCAAGGAAGTCAATTGCCCATCAGTGTTCCAGCTCGGATTTCAGGCGCTCCAGGTCAGCCGCCTGCTGTTTGCGCATCGGCCCTTTGACTAGAAAGGCGAAAAAGTTGAATAAAGCGGGGCGCAGCTTCACCTCTGTCTCAAGGCGCAGCTTGGTCTGCCCGCTGCCTTGGTCCAAAAATTGGAAGTCTTGCTCGCTCAGCATATTCTTGTGGGTGAGCAGGCAGCGGAACCGCTCGTGAGGCTTTACCTCCAGCACCTCTTCCCGCACCTCCGTTTTGTGGCCGCCGTCGTCAAAGACTTGCGTCGCCACGCTGCCTTCCTTGCGCCTGCCCCCCGACTGCGGGCGGTAAGCTTCGAAGCCCTGCATCCACTGCTTCATATTCTTAGGGTGCAGCACCACGTAGCGGAAGACCTCCGCAGCGGGCTTATCGATCTGTATGCTGGTAGAAAATTTCATGCGACACGGTACGATGAGGACGGCCTAAAAACTAAATCCGACGGACAGCTGCAGCACGAAGTTCCGATCGTCATCATCCCGGGTCACATAGGTATTATCCGGATTGATGGTAGAGCGGGAAATGTCTTGGCTTTGCTCCGTGATGTCGATCAGACTGTAATTGACCCGGCCGCCGATGAATAACCCTTTGTTGAGGAAGTAGGAGATACCACCGACAAGGCCCACATCCAACGTATTGAACAAGTTATCGTCATCGCCCAACTGCTGGTAGCGGGCATTCAAGTTGTCTGGCAAAAACACGTTGCGGCCGTCGACCTCCAGCAACGCGCTGTTGTTCTCATCCAACTGCTGCGGCTCGTCGCTGAGATAATTGAATTCGAGATTGGTACTGAACGGCTGAATGGGAGAGCCATCGGGCGAAACAGCGCCGTCAATACTCGCCTCGCCGGAGGCCCGGGACGCCACCAAGAAGCCGGCACTCAAGCCAGCTGACAGCTCGAACCGCTTCAGCCGGACTACCGCCATAACAGGGATTTCCAAGTAGGTATTCGTCACCTCCAGCACCGATGTACGCTGTGCATCGACCGAAAAAGGCGGGTCTTCGCCCGTGGGAACGAACAGCCAGTAGGACGACTGGTCATTGAAGTTGATGATGCCGCCCTTTTGGGTGTAGAGCAGCTCCGCCCGCATCCGGAAAATATCCGTGAAGCGCAGATTGGCGATGGCGCCGATGTGGAAGTTGGTGGAATTGCCGAAGCTTTCCAGCTCCACATCGCCTGCCCCTGTCTCCAGTGGCCCGTCAAAAGTGACAAAATTCAAACCCGCCTTGAATCCGCCACTAAATTCTTGTGCCGCAAGCGGGGTATACAGGCCCAACAACAGGGCGAAAGAAAAGAGCAGTAATCGTCGCATCTTGTTTGGTTTTGCGGCCGCAGCGAGCATGAGCCAGTTGCTGCCGGTTGATTAGACTTGTGGTATCCTTCTGTTCATAATGAAGACCGTCTGCCGTTTATTTTGGTTGGCAGCTGCCTTGTGTTTTCGTTAACGATGTCAATCCGAAGCGCTATGTTTATGCTAGAGGTCGATTTTCATCCAAACTGGGCAGTGGTCAGAGTGGACGGCCTCCGTCATCTGCCGGGCGGCCAGTATCTTGCCACTCAAAGGCTCGCTTACGGATTGGTAGTCCAAGCGCCAGCCCTTGTTGCGGTCGCGGGCGCGCGAGCGGTAACTCCACCAGCTGTATTCCTCTTTATCAGGGTTCATGTGGCGGAATGCATCTCTAAAGCCGCCCTCAAACCAGCGGTCCATCCAGGCGCGCTCCTCGGGCAGGAAACCAGAAGTTTTCTTGTTCCGTACCGGGTCGTGAATGTCCATCTCCGTGTGGGCAATATTATAATCGCCAACCACGATCAAGTTCGGGCGCTCTTGCCGCAGCGCTTCCACCCATTCCTGAAACGCTTCCAGAAAGCCCATTTTGAAAGACTGACGGGGCTCGCCGGTCGTACCCGAAGGGAAGTAGCAGTTCAGCACACTCCAGTCGCCGAAATCCGTGCGCAGCACCCGGCCTTCCGTGTCGTACTTGTCAATACCGCACCCCTTTATCACCCGGTCTGGCTCCCGCTTGCTGAAAGTCGCCACGCCGCTGTAGCCTTTTTTCTCCGCGGAGTGCCAATACTGATGGTAGCCCAGTTCCTCCAGCACATGCCGTTCTTTGACTTGTTCCGGTTGCGCTTT
>JAAAOU010000407.1 GCA_009908745.1 Bacteroidota bacterium | reverse complement strand
CGTATTTTCGTGCCCCTTCGTGTAATTCGTGGCTATTCACTATAAGGTGCCGTATGGCGACCACCAACAGACACGAATACAAGCCCACCTCAACGCCGCTTATCCACTTTTTGCTCACCGGCGATAAACACCCGCTCTACCAAGTCGCTGCCGAAAGCATAGGGCAAATACGCCAGCGACGGCAAAGGAGGCGTCAGGAAAAAGCTGGCGATTTTCCCCGGGCTGATACTCCCATGTGTACTTTCCAGCTCCATCGCCCGGGCCCCCATCAGGGTTGCCGCGTTTAGTGCCTCCTCCGGCAACATCCCGCACTTGATGCAAGCCAGGGACAGCACGAACTGCATTTTGCCGGAAGGCGTAGACCCCGGATTGTAATCGGAGGCAAGCGCCACGGGCAGCCCCGCGTCGAGCAAGCGGCGGGCAGGCTGGTAATGCCCCCCAATGAAGAAGGGAGCCGAGGGCAAAAGGGTTGGGAGGGTATCCCCGCTTTTGAGGCTTTTTATTTCTTCGTCGTTGACGACCTCCAGGTGGTCCACCGTCAGCGCCCCGCGTTCCACACAGGCTTGTATGCAGCCCAGATTATTGAATTGGTTGGTGTGCACTTTGGCTTTCAGGCCCCGCTCTGCGCCGGCTTCTATGATGCGTATGGCTTCCTCGAGGGTAAAAAAGCCTTTTTCGCAGAATACGTCGATGTAGTCGGCGAGGCCCTCCCCGGCAATCTGCGGCAGCATCTCCTCCACTACCAGATCGACATAAGCCTTACGGTTGTCACGGTACTCCAAGGGCAGGGCGTGCGCGCCGAGGAAAGTCGCTTTGACGGGGATACGGGTTTGCTCTTTGATGCGGCGGATGACCCGCAGCATTTTGAGCTCGCTTTCCACACTCAGGCCATAGCCGCTTTTGATCTCTACGGCGCCGGTACCGTAGCTTATGATTTCGTCGATGCGCCCCAGTGCCGATTCCAGCAGCCGTTCTTCTGGGGCCTCGCGCAGCTTTTGGGCAGAATTGAGGATGCCGCCGCCGCGCCGGGCGATTTCTTTGTAGCTCAGGCCTTTGATGCGGTCGACAAACTCCCGTTCGCGGCTTTGGGCAAAGACGAGGTGGGTATGGGAGTCGCACCACGTTGGAAAGAGGTGCCGCCCGGTGACGTCCAAAATACGGTCGGCGCGATCCGGGCAGTCCGCCATAGGGCCGAAAGCGTCAATTTTGCCGTTCTTGACCAGCAAGTAAGCGTCCTTGATGCTGGGGGCGGTTTTCATATCTACGGGCTGGCCGGGGGCGTAGGTTTGCCAAATCTGGGCGATGTTGCGCAGGAGCAGGGTGGGCATAATGGTCTTTTGGAGGCTAAAATAGAAAAAAAGCGTTGCGGACACCGATTTGCCCGCAACGCTTTCACCAGCAGGGTTCTTTTACTGCCTATTGCTGCAATTGTTTCACGAAGCTGTCAATACCCGCCGCCTGCAATCGGCGCTGGTAGCCCCGGGCTTGCTCCTTGTCGTAGTAATGGCCGCTAAGCAGGCGGTAGATAGGCGTACCGCTGGATTGCCCGGCGATGATATTGACGCTCTCGGAGCACTTCGCCTGCATCATAGCGCGTGCTTGCTCGGCATTGGCCCGCGAGCCGAATACCCCGAGCTGTACGCTGTAATAATTGGCGTAGCTGCGGGAAGCAGGTTTAGCTTTGGGAGGCGCTGAGGAAACGGTGGTAGCGCGCGGCACATCCGGCACGAGGCGCGGCATAGACAAACTTAAGATCGGTTGCGGGCTGGGCAGCAAGTCGGCTTTGGCGGCGGCTGCTTTGATCGGTTGCCGGAAAGCGGGGCGGTCGTGCGCTTTCAGTTTGGCTAGCAGCTCCTCTGCGGGAATCGCGCCGGTATGGCGGGCCAGCAATTGGCCCCGGCAGCTGAAAACCAGCACGGAGGGGAGTTGGGTCACCTCATACTGTTGCTGCAGCGCTTTGCCGGCCGGCTGGTTGATATCGGCTCTCAAACCCAGATAGCTCTGGTCTAGGTAGCTCAGTAGTTCCGGGTTGGTAAAGGTCTCCGCTTCCATCCAGTCGCAGGTCATGACATAGTCGGCGGTAAATAAGAGGAAATACAGCTTGCTTTCGGCGGCGGCTTGTTGCTGCACGTCTTGCACGGAGGCTTCCATAAAGGGGGAAGGCTGGCCGTTGGCCGGTGGTGCCCATAGCATGATGAGCAGCAGGGCGGCTAGGGGAGTATGATATTTCATGGGATCGTACGGTTTTTGGTCCTCCAAAGGCATACACTTACCTTGGCGGATGCTTTTGTTCTCCTAGAGGATACGTTGTCTGGGGGGAAGTTGTTACAACAAGGCACTTGAAAAACGAGAGAAACGCAATGTGGGGATTACTTGTGCAGGTGGCAGCGTACGTAGTCGATCAGCGCATGGTGGTTATTCAGCAGCTCCGCCGAGGCGTCAAACAACTCTTCGAATTTCATATTCGCCATTTGGTAGGCTTTGGAGTTTTTGGTCGCCTCGTCCAGTGATTTGGTCTTGAAGTCGTAGCAGGTCTGTATGCTCTGTATCACCGATTGCAGCTCTTGGGCGCGGCGCATGAACTGCTCCATCAGCTCCGCTTCGTTAGAAGAGATTTCGTGGTAGTGCTCGCTAGCTTGCTGCAGGTTAGCCTCGTTGCTGAGGTCTTTTTTGGTGAGATCGAGGATGGATACGCTGAAGAGGTTGGACAGCTTGAGCAGGTTGCAGATTTTGGGCTCTGCCGAGCCGTTTTCGTAGCTTGCGATGTTACCCCGGTTGAGGCCGATGCGCGAACCGAGCTCTTCTTGGCTAAGCTTGAGTTGCTTGCGCAGGTACCGGATATTCTGGTGTAAATATATGGGAGTCTCTTCTGTCTTTACCACGCTCATAGCTTGCCCTGATTTAAAGCTGCTGAAAGTGTGACGGATGGGTAGGGTCTCCGTCTCAATAAGTGTCAAATACAGTACAACTCAGTGCCGCCAAGGTTTAATCGTGTTAAAGATTTTAACGAATAGGGCTAATATTGCCACTCAAATGTCAAAACGGCTACACTGAGGACGATTAAAACCCGATTTGGGAAATTATTTTTGCAAAATTGATGTTCAAACTGTAGATTTGTAAATAATAATTACAAAGAGCAATCATCAAACTATATAATCACCGACTATGACATACGCAGTTCAAGATCAGATTCAAGAACAACTCGACGGCATCAGCAGTTCACTGCGGGCGTTTTCGCTCAAGCTGACCGGCAACACGGTCGATGCCGAAGATTTGTATCAGGATACCGCTGTGCGCATTATCACAAATGCGGACAAATACAAGCAGGGCACCAACTTTAAAGCTTGGGCCGTGACCATCATGCGCAACATCTTCATCAACAATTACCGGAAGAAAGTGCGCCGCAACATGATCATCGATCAGACGCCCAACAACTATTACCTCAACTCCGGCGACAAAACCGTCGAGAATGACGGCGAGAACAACGTTGCCTACAAAGAGTTGATGAAAATGGTCGATTCCCTGCCGGAAGACTTTTGCCGCCCCTTCATGATGGCCTACCAAGGCTATAAGTACGACGAGATCGCAGAGCAACTGGGGTCTCCGCTCGGTACCATCAAGAGCCGGATTTTCTTCGCGCGCAAAAAGCTGCAGAAGATGTACGCTGAAGCGCAAAAAGAGCGCCGCGCCTAAACGGGCGTGACAAGGTCGGTTTCCTGAAATGAGCCTCCCTGCTTTTGGCACGGAGGCTCATTTTTTTGTCTTTTAGTCTGGGCGACGAAAATTTCTGTGCGATATTTGGCCTGTTTTTCAGGCAGTTATGCGAGTGCCCTTCCACTTTTTTTTGAAAAAAGCTTGTTTCTTGAGGGAAAGAAGTCTACCTTTGCACCTGCCTTTTCGGAGGCGGCCTGGATTTGCCTTTCCCCAAGCGGGCTACAGACACGACCTGAAGGCAGATCGATGGGCTAGTATTGATCACAATTAAACGCATAAGAAGTGGATACGCTAAGCTATAAAACGCAATCTGCGAAAGAAGAAGAATTGGAGCGGGAGTGGCACGTCATCGACGCCGAAGGGCTGGTTGTTGGCCGTCTGTGCTCCAAGATCGCGACCGTGCTGCGCGGCAAGCATAAGCCGACGTACACGCCGCATGTGGATACCGGCGACTTTGTCATCGTCATCAACGCGGAGAAAGTACGTTTCACCGGCAATAAACTGGATGACAAGACCTATCAGACTTACTCGGGCTACACCGGTGGCCAACGGTCAAAGACGGCACGCGAGATGCTGGCCAAAAAGCCGATCGGCGTGGTAGAGAACAGCGTGCGCGGCATGCTGCCCAAAAACCGTCTGGGCCGCAAGATGTTCAAGAAGCTCTTCGTGTACGAAGGCGCAGAACATCCGCACGAGGCGCAGCAGCCTAAAAAGCTCGAACTTTAATTCTTAGAACAGCAGTACAATCTCTATCAATATGGAAATGATCAACGCCATCGGGAGAAGAAAAACCTCTGTTGCCCGCGTTTTCCTGACGAAAGGCGAAGGCAATATCCTTGTGAATGGCAAGGATTTTAAAGAGTACTTCCCCCAGCGACATGTACAATACAACATTACGGACCCTTTCTCCACGGTGGAAGTGGAGAATATCTACGACCTCAAAGTCAACGTAAGAGGCGGCGGATACAAAGGGCAAGCCGAGGCTGTGCGTATGGCGATTGCCCGCGCGCTGGTAAAACTCAACGAAGATTTCCGCAAGCCGCTGAAGGACAAGAAGTACCTTACCCGGGACTCTCGCGCCGTCGAGCGTAAGAAGTACGGTAAGCCGAAAGCGCGGAAGAGCTTCCAGTTCAGCAAGCGTTAATCGACACACGCTGCTTCATTATTGTTTACCAGCGGTCAGCAGTTGTCTTCGGGCAGCTGCTGGTTGCCAAATCCAAATTCGACTAAAAAAATGGAAAAGCCTACCTATAAACAACTGTTGGACGCAGGCGTACACTTCGGCCACCTCAAAAGAAAGTGGAACCCGAAGATGTCGCCCAATATTTTCATGGAACGCAAAGGCATCCACATCATTGACCTGAACCGGACCCTCGTTAGCATGGAGGACGCCGGCAAGGCTGCCAAGGCCATGGCAAAGTCCGGCAAGAAAATCATGTTCGTCGCCACCAAAAAGCAAGCGCGCGAGATCGTCGCCGAAGCTGCCCGCGGTGTGGGCATGCCTTTCGTGACGGACCGCTGGCTGGGAGGTATGATGACGAACTTCTCCACTATCCGCCGTTCCGTCAAAAAAATGAACAACATCGACCGCATGCTGCAAGACGGCACGCTGGAAAATGTGACGAAAAAAGAACGCCTGACCTTGACGCGCGAGCGCAACAAGCTGGAACGCGTCCTTGGCGGTATTGCCAACTTGAACCGCTTGCCGCACGCAGTATTCGTCGTGGACATCCACCACGAGCATATTGCGGTAGCCGAGGCGCATAAGCTGGGGCTGAAGACTTTCGGCATGGTGGATACGAACTCCGACCCTTCACAGGTCGATTACGCGATCCCTGCCAATGACGACGCTTCCAAGTCGATCTCTATCATCACCAATTATATGGCGGATTGCATACGAGAGGGGCTGAAAGAGCGGGAATCCGCCAAAGCAGAAAAAGAAGCAGCCGCCAAGGGGTAACCTTAATTTCTAACTATCACAATAAAGCATAACAATGAGTGCAAACATTACTGCCGCCGACGTCAAAAAGCTGCGCGAAATGACGGGAGCGGGTATGATGGACTGCAAGAAAGCCCTTGCTGAAGCAGGTGGTGATTTCGATAAAGCTGTTGAAGTACTTCGTAAAAAGGGCCAGAAGGTCTCTGCCAAGCGGGCAGACCGGGAGGCCAACGAAGGCGTGGTAATAGCATTGACCGCTGAGGACAAAACCAAGGGCGTCATCGTCAAGTTGAGCTGCGAGACCGACTTTGTAGCCAAAGGGGAAGACTTCGTCAATTTCACCGAAAAGGTTGCCCAGCTGGCTTTAGAGCAGTTCCCGGCTTCATTGGACGAGCTGAAGAAGCTAGACATGGACGGGCTGACCGTTGAGGAGCGCGTCACCGAGCTGGTCGGCAAGATCAACGAAAAGATTGAGCTTGATGCCTATGAGCGCATCGAAGCCGCTATGGTGTCTCCTTACATCCACATGGGCAACAAGGCCGCGGTCTTGGTTGGCTTGAATAAAGCTAGCGATGAAGTTTATGGTGCCGGCCGCGACGTCGCCATGCAGGTAGCCGCCATGAAGCCGGTTGCCCTGGACAAAGACGGCGTAGACCAGTCCACCATCGACAAAGAGGTCGAAATTGGAAAGGAGCAAGCGCGGGCAGAGGGCAAGCCAGATCAGATCGTAGAAAAGATCGCGATGGGCAAGCTCAACAAGTTCTTCAAAGAGCGCACGCTGCTCAACCAGCAGTTCGTCAAAGACAGTAGCAAAAATATTGCCGGCTACCTCAAGGATGTCGACAAAGAATTGACCGTTACAGATTTCAAGCATGTAGAACTTGGCTAAACGATAATTTCAGCGGGCGGATTGGTTACCTAATTCGCCCCTTTTTTTTGCGATGTCTAACGGCTCCTTATCAGCAGTAACCGTTAGGCATTTTTTTGGCTCAACCACAGTAACCCAAAAGCACATGACACAACTCAAGTACAAGCGTATATTGCTCAAGCTCAGCGGGGAATCCCTCATGGGAGGGCAAGGATTTGGCATTGACTCGAAAATGCTCTCCCACTACGCTGGCCAAATCAAAGGCTTGCTGGACTTGGGCGTGCAGGTCGCTATCGTCATCGGCGGCGGCAATATATACCGCGGGTTGCAAGCCACAGAGTCTGGTATTGAGCGGGTACAGGGCGACTACATGGGCATGATGGCTACGGTGATCAACGGCATGGCCCTGCAAAGCGCGTTGGAAGGCGTAGGTGTATACACCCGTCTGATTTCCGCCATAGAAATGAAGCAGATCGCCGAGCCTTACATCCGCCGGCGGGCCATCCGCCACCTCGAAAAGGGGCGGGTCGTCATCTTTTCCGCTGGGACAGGCAGCCCCTACTTCACCACTGACTCCGCTGCCGCCCTGCGGGCCAACGAGATCAACGCTGACGTTATCCTCAAAGGGACCCGGGTCGACGGCATCTACAGCGCCGACCCCGAGACAAACAAAGAAGCGACCAAGTTCGACAACCTGACTTTCGCAAAGGTGATTAGCTTAGGGCTCAGCGTTATGGATATGACAGCCTTCACCCTGTGCCGGGAAAACAACCTGCCCATCATCGTCTTCGATGTCAACGAAAAAAGCAACCTGCGCCGCATTGTAGAAGGGGAGGCCGTAGGGACAATCGTGGAAGGATAGGATTATTCCTGCGGCAATAGGGCTTATTTTTCTCTTAAAAGGCTTATCTTCCTTTTTCATCAACGCAAGCCCCAAACATGGTACACAAGGAACACCAAACCTCATCTAGCCCCTCCCGGGAAGCTATTCTGGAGTGCTTGCTGGAAGCAACTTCCCTTTTGCACCATGGACACATGGATAGTAATGCGGTCCGTGAAAGCTTTGCCATGGTGGCGGAGTTGGTGCGTGCCCGCGCGGTATGCTTGTGCCGCCTGCGTAAGACTAGCCTCGATAAGCTGGTTTGGTCCACTTACGGCATTGAACAGGATGTGAATGGATGGCGGGAGGTCCCGCCAAAGGAGCTTCCGCAGCTACCGACAGACTGCTTGCCCGCTTTTTCCTCCCAACATTTCCAGTCCGTAGGCGATACCCTCCACTTGGATGGGCCCCTCCGTCAATTTTGGGCAGCTAAGGTGGATGACAAAGGCCTGGTGTTGATAGATACCCGTCAGTCAGGCCTCCTGGAACACCTCTGTCCTTTTGTCCGTGCCCTTGGGGGGTTCGTAGCCCGGCAAGCGACCGAAGAAAAAAAGATCAGGATTCAGTACGATAACTTTATCAAGCATACCACCGAGGGGATTTACAATATCCACTGTGATCCTCCCATCCCGCTTCACCTTTCCCTTGAGGAAAAAGTCAGGCTCTTCTACGAGCGGGCTTATATCCGGGATTGCAACCAAGCGTTAGCTGTGATGTACGGGGTGGCGCAACCGGAAGACCTCATCGGCACTAAAATCGTCGAGGTACACGGTGACGAGGCGGACAACCCCAACCGTCTAGTGGTCAGGCGACTCTTTTCCGACGGCCTGCAAATTCGCGACCTGGAAACTACAGAGCGCCGCAAGGATGGAAGCCCAGCTTGGTTTGTCAACCATTCGGTGGGCGTGGTAGAAGCTGGGCTGCTCACGGGAGTCTGGGGCGGCCAGATTGACATCACTGCCCGCAAGCAGCTGGAACTGGACCTCCGGCACAAGAGCAATGAGCTGGAGTTGATTCTCGAAGGGGCCAAAGCAGCGACTTGGTACTGGAACATTCCCGAAAACAAGGCGGTGTACAATGAATATTTTGCCCGCATACTAGGGCTGACGGTGGAAGAAGTGCCCTCCACTACGGAGGGGTTTTTAGACATTGTGCACCCCGATGACCTTGAGAGGTTCATCAGGAAAGTACAGCGGCATCTACAGCCCGGGAACAGCGAAGCCATATTTGAGCACGAGATGCGCCTGCGCCACAACGAGGGGAGTTATCGCTGGGTGCTCAACCGGGGCCGGGTTATGGAATGGTCTAGCAGTGGGCAGCCCATTAAAGGCAGCGGCCTAATCATTGATATTTCGGCCCGCAAACGTATGGAACTCGCCCTGCGGGACAGCAAGCAGCGTACAGAGATGATCCTCGACGCTGCTCAGCTAGGCCTCTGGGAGTTGAATACACAAACCAACCACTGTTATTACAACCGCTACTGGGGAGAAATGCTCGGGTTCTCCCCCGATGAAATTGAACCGCACAGAAGTACCTTCGAACGGCTCATACACAACGAAGATAAAGGTAAGGTCTGGCCGGTTGTCCTACAGCATCTGGAAGGGGAAACGCCCTATTTCGATGCGGAAGTCCGCCTGCGGACCAAAAAAGGCGGGTGGAAGTGGATCTACGATCAGGGGCGTATCGTCGAATGGGATAATGAGGGCCGCCCCCTCAGGGTGGTCGGTATACACATGGATATTGACGAGCGCAAACGGGCAGGGGAGGAGCTGCGGCAGCGGGAAGCGGTTTTCCGCAGCCTTTTTGAGCATAGTCCGTTAGCGATCTTGTTTTGTGACCTCAATGGGCAAATCCTGCAACTCAACAGCAAAGCTGCCGAGTTGTTAGGCGGGCAAGTAGAAAAGCTCATTGGGCAGTCCATTCAGCGTTTTGCCGTCGATAAAGAGTTGCTCAGTGCGTTGGCACCCTTAAGTGTTCCCGGGGGAGACCCGGTAGTGGAATTGGAGCAGCCCCTCATCAAAATAAATGGCGATCGTATCCTGGCCAAGCTGTTGTTCTCTGCCCCTCACGCGGCAAACGGTCAGCCCGACCGGTTCATTTGCTCAATTGACGATGTCACCGAGCGGCGGGCGGCGCAGGAAGCCCTGCAGCGTAGCCAAGCGTTGAAGCAAGCTATACTGGAGGCCCTGCCAGATATGAAGTTCCTCCTGAGCAGGGACGGCCGCTTTTTGGATTACTTTGGTACCGGGAGCGATGAAGACAGCCTGCTTATTCCGCCGCAGGAGTTTGCCGGCCAGTTTGTGCGTGATATTCTTCCGGCTTACTTGGTCGAAGCCCTAATGGGCAACCTGGAAAAAGCCATAAGCCAACGCGGTGTGCAAACCTTCAATTACCCGCTGATGCTCAAGGGCGGGCTCCACCATTACGAAGCCCGGCTGAGTGCCGTCAATGCCGAAGAATGCATCGTGGTCATCAGGGATGTCACCAACCTCCGGCTTGCCCAGCAACGCCTGCGCCGAAAAGTGGAAGAGCTCGACCGCAATAACGAAATGCTGACCCGCTACGTCGACTCCAACACGCAGCTGGAAAACTTCGCGCATACCGTCTCCCATGACTTGCGTGAGCCGGTGCGCACCATGAAGAGCTTCGCGCGGTTGCTCCAATCCAAGTACGGCGCCGAGCTTGACGAGGATGCCAACACCTACCTCGGCTTTATTGCAGATAGTGCCCAGCATATGAATATGCTGATCGAAGACCTCTTGGAGTTTGCGCGGTTTACCAACAACCCAGAGCCCGGGTTCAAAAAGGTGGATGTTCAAGCTTTGATAGAAACGGTGCTGGGTAGCTTGCGCGGCATGATACGAGACAAAAATGCCATCGTGGAAATCGATGGTTCTTTGCCCACTTTGCAAGGCAACCCCACCAAACTCCGGCAGCTTTTTCAGAACCTGATTTCCAACGGGATTAAATTCAGCCGTGCCGGTGTCAGGCCAGTCATACGTATAGCGGCGCATCAAAAGGGGCCGTTATGGCAATTTGAAATCTCAGACAACGGCATTGGTATCGAACAAACGGACTATAAACGGATATTTCAGCTCTTCCGACGGTTGCACAGCAAAAAGGTATTCCCGGGTTCTGGTATCGGGCTGGCCCTTTGCCAACGCGTAGTAGAACAGCACGGGGGCCATATTAGCGTCGTCTCGGAAATTGGGAAAGGGTCGACCTTTTCCTTTACGTTGCACCAAGATTACTCCTAAGCAAACCATCCCCCGGCCGCTGTGTTATAGCACCACTATGGCATTACTGGAATTCACCGAAGAAGGCATCTATTGCCCCCCGGCTGATGTATACATTGACCCGTGGCGGCCTGTCGATAAAGCCTTGATCACCCACGGCCATGCCGACCACTCGCGCTGGGGGCATAAGCAATATCTATTTACCAAAACCGCCGAGCCGGTCATCCGCTACCGATTGGGCAATATCAAAGCGGAGACCGTGGACTTTGGGGAAGTGCGCAGGATCAACGGCGTCAAGTTCTCCTTCCACCCGGCTGGGCATATTGTTGGTTCTGCCCAAATCCGCGTGGAGTACAAAGGTGAGGTGTGGGTGGCTAGCGGAGACTACAAGTTGGAGGATGATGGATTGGCAGAGGCGTTTGAGCCGGTAAAATGCCATACGTTTATCACGGAGTCCACCTTTGGCCTGCCCGTTTACCGCTGGAAACCGCAGCGTACCGTATTCGCAGAGATCAATGACTGGTGGCGAAACAATCAAGCAACGGGCAAAACCAGCGTTATTGGCGTGTATGCCTTAGGCAAAGCACAGCGCGTGCTGGCTGGCCTGGACAGTAGCATAGGGCCGATCTTTACCCACGGTGCTATAGAAAATACCAACCGGGTCATGCGCAAGCAGGGGCTGTCCTTGCCTCCCACCACCAAGGTGAGCCGGGAACACAAAGCCAAAGACATGGAGGGGGCTATGGTCTTGGCTACCCCATCTGCAACCGCCTCTACTTGGATGCGCCGTTTTAAAAAGGCCTCTGTCGGCATTGCTTCTGGTTGGATGGCACTGCGGGGCACCCGGCGTCGTAGGTCTGCCGACCGGGGGTTCGTGCTTTCTGACCATGCGGACTGGACGGGCTTGAACGAGGCTATTACAGCCACGCAAGCGGAGCAAGTCATTGTCACCCACGGCTACACCAATCTGTTTACCCGCTGGCTCCGCGAAGAACGCGGGCTTGACGCCCGGGAGGCGCAGACGGAGTACGAGGGCGAGTCTCTGGACCGGGATGATAGCGGCAATACTCAGGGGGACGATGCGCCAGCTAAATAGCCCCATAGTTGGCGGATGGCGAGTTTGGGCAAAAAAAAAACTGCCCGATTGCTCGGGCAGCACTATACTACTGCATACTGAAAGCACAATTTTTAATGCCCTATGTGCTCTTCTTGGAGTGTATTTCGAACAAAAAACGCTGGATCAATGCACAAGACGGGCATCAGCGGCTTTTTGGTCTCTTCTGTTTTTCATTTGTTTACTGCTACAGGCGATAACAATTGTATGTCGTCCGGTAGCTTTACTATTATACAGGCAAGTATTGATCTGGTTCGTGGGTTTGGGAATTTTTTTTAAAAACTTTTTGAACGGTGCAGGAAAGCGGTGTAACTTAGCAGGTCTACTGCATTCAGCAATACCCATTTATATGCTACAGGTTAACGTCAATTTAGATATCAACGACAAGCTCTATTTGAAAAACCCGCAGGAAACGGAGCTTGGCCGCCGCATTATTGAGCACGGGGTATTGCTAATAGACGAGATTGGCTTCGAGCACCTGACCTTCCGCAAGCTAGCGGAGCGCATACAGTCCACGGAGGCATCCATCTACCGCTACTTCGAGAACAAAGGGAAACTTTTCGTGTATCTCGTCAATTGGTACTGGGAGTGGATGCGCTTTCGGGTGCGCTTTTTCACCATCAATATCAGTGACCCGAAACAGCAACTCCGGGCGGCAATCCGGGCAGTGGTGGATACCTCGCAAAAAAGCACTTCGGTCTCCTACATCGATACGGTAGTACTGCACCGGATTGTGGTGACCGAGGGGCCGAAGGCGTACCACAAGAAAAACGTAGATGAGGAGAATCAGTACGGCTTTTTCCTCTCGTACAAAATGCTCTGCGGCCGTATCGCGGAAATTATCTTGGAAATTGAGCCCGGTTACCCATATCCTCGTGCCTTGGGCAGTATGCTGCTGGAAACGGCCAACAACAATATCTACTTTGCCCAGCACTTGCCGCGCCTGACCGACATAAAGTATAGCGAGCACTATTTGGAGGAGGTGCTGAGTATGCTGTACGCTTTTGCAGAAGGTTGCATTCAGCAAGGCGGCAAGCCCGGTGGCCTAGAGCCCTGAACCTGGCTGTCAATAAAATTGGCCAGGCGCCCGTCCAAGCACTAAGCTTTCCTAAGCTGCAGGGCAGCCCACAACATACTCACCACAATAAGCCCCCCACCGACTAGAATGACTGTGCCCAACGGCTGAGATATGGCGTTGCCTGCTACCTGCCGGCTGTAAATCCCGAACAAGGCCCACAAAATCACGAGCGCGTAGGGCAAATCTTTGTAAAAGCGCAGGAACAGCAAGCTCGCCACGGCCGCTACCCCCGCCATTATCGCAGCCCAAGTGATTTCTGATAAGGAGCCCCCACTCCAGCCCGCCTCGACGAGCACCGCCGTGGTATTTGCTACGGTGGCCACAGTTATCCAGGCGATATACAGCTGGAAAGGCAGCCGCCCGGCCCAGTGTTTGCCCCAGTCGAAAGGCTGTATGCGCCGGTAGATTTGCACTAGGGTGAAGAGCAGCGACAACATTATAATGAGCGAGAGTACGGGGAAACGATAGTGCCAGGCGAGTATCCAACTGGCATTGGCCACGCACGACAGGAAAAACCAAATGCCAATCGCTTGGGCAACCGCTTTCCCCTTGTCGGTAAACTGGAAAATGACAAACCCCAGCAACGCCAGGTAAATGACGCCCCATATACTGAAGGTGAAACCAGCGGGCACGAAGCGATTGGGGTATAACGCAGATAGCTCGCCCGTGGTGTAGCCATTGATGGGTAAAGCGTTTGCCAAGGTGTTCATCAGGATGACGAGGGCAAAACCGAGGAGGTTGAGGTATCTTAAAGTGGTTGGTTTCATTTGGATGTCGGTTTACGGTTTATCGGTCACGCAGCGCCTTGATCAGCGTTTTCTTATCCATTTCAGATCGCCCTTCAATATCTAATTTTTTCGCCAGATCGTAAAGCTCGGGCTTGCTTCTTTCTTCGTAAGGGACAGCCTCACCCCCCTTTTCGCCCGCTTTGGGGCTGTTGGCAATTCGGGTGGCAGCGGATTTGCTGTAGCCCTGCTCCCGCAAGGCTTCGTACTGCTTTTCGTTTTTGATGGATGTCATGCTTTTCTCTTATAAAGCTAGCCCGCCGGGCATTGTTCGGTGAAAAAACCGATAGGGTAGATAGATTTTAACACA
>JAAAOU010000400.1 GCA_009908745.1 Bacteroidota bacterium | reverse complement strand
ACAGGACGGCGTACTAGGTCGTAGTTTGGAGACTACGACCAACAGGGGGCTAGGACGGACGGGCGGCGTACTAGGTCGTAGTTTGGAGACTACGACTAACAGGAGGGGCTAGGACGGACGGGCGGCGTACTAGGTCGTAGTTTGGAGACTACGACTAACAGGATATAAAACGCTGTCGGCTGGTTAGGGAATGAAGGGTTCGAGTGGAAGTTCGAGGCCGGGTAGCATGTCTTCTCCGCTTAGTGTCTTGTCAGCGAATCCGGAGATCACCTCCACTTCCTGCTCTGGCCGGTAAATCCATACCTTTTCCTGATAGGGGTCGATTAGCCAGGATAATCGGACGCCGTTGGCCATCCAGCTATCTGCCATTTTTCTTTTGAGCCTGACCAAACCATCAGAGTCTGACCGAATTTCAGCTACAAAATCCGGTACCACCTTAAGGAATGCTTCTTCTTTGTCTTCCGGCTGCTGAGCAAGCCGCTCATCGGAGACCCATGCGCAATCTGGGCTTTTGATAGCCCCGGAGGATAGTTGTATACCGGTGGACGGGCTGTACACTTCACCTTTTCCCCGTTCGGAAGCCCACTGCCAAAGGTAGCCATTTAGGATGGATTCCCTTTTGCCAGAGCCTCTTTTCACAGGTGTCATAATGGTTACTTTGCCGTTTTTTTCCCGTTCCATTCGAAGGTCAGGAAACTTTCGATATAACGAGACGAATTCAGTAACGGACAATGGGCGCTCTAATTGCAGAGGTCCATACTTGAGCAACTCTATGAAATCATTTCGCTCCGCTATTGCCGACTCAGCCATTGTACTTTATTTATCTGCATAGCAAGGTAAGCATTTTGTGGGGAGGATGCAATGGTGGGTAAACGTATAGTTTCGATTAAGCTGAAGTAAAGTGTTCAGGTAGCTTGCAGATGAGATTTCTTCGTCAAATGATATCGACCCGAAGCGCTTTAGCCAATTCAAAGGCTTTAAACTGCCGCTGCAAGGCGATGGAAGAAACATCAGATAGCCCTCCATCTATATTTTACCTGCTGAGCGGAGCCTGATGCTGGAATAGCGCATGCCGACCTGCCGTTGCCTGTTTGGCAGGCGAGTTATTCGTAGAAGCCCTATGTCAGAGAAACTGGGAAAGCCGGCTGCTAACAATTGCTCGTATCTTTCTTCAGAAGGCGCTTGTTCCAACAGGGCGATAATATCTTGTGCATCGCCAAACTTGGTAAATAGCCCAACGGGTCGTAGTTCGGAGACTACGAGATATTAGGGCCTAAAACTCCAAGACGACCCCAGCATTGACCGTTGCTTGGAAACCATCCTCTTGGCTCAACCCCAACATCAGGCTGCTCTGTAGGAATAAGTTTTGGGTCAAGCGTTGCTTAAAACCGAGCGCTCCTTGCCCTGCCACCCCTTTTTGCTGGGCAATAAAGGATGCAGCAAAATAGGGGCTAAAGGTGTTTTTAGGGAATAGTATGGCCTTTCCGTCTACCGAGACGACGGGCCCTTTCAGAGAAGACAGCTTAAGCTGGGTGCCGGTTTGCAAAGAAAACGTCGGCGATTTAAATAACTTCCACTTACCCGCTACCTTGAGATAAAATTCTGCCGTATCGGGTTTAGAAGGGTCAACATCACTCTTTCCGGTAATGCCTGCAGCGGTTGACAAGCCCGTTCCTTTATCTTCGGCTTTAAGCTCGGCCGTGGCTTCTGTACCTTTATCCGAAACCGCGGCGGAGGTGGTTTTGGTGACGGCGTCGCTGACTTTCTCTTCCGTACTTGTTTTGGACTTGACGGCGGTCTTTTTCTCTACGAGGTCATGCTCCGCCACGGTTTCGAGTTTTGTCTTTGGAGGGTCCTTTTCGGGTGCTAGTTCATCGTCTTTTTGGATTACACCCCAAGCATTGCCCGTAGCGCCCCCTTGCTGCACCACATGCGTCAACTCATGCCCTAACAACCGTTTCCCCTCCGTTGACCCCGGATTGTACTGCCCCCTATTGAAGTAAATATCCGAGCCGTGGGTAAAGGCTTTGGCTTGAATACTTTGGCTCATTTCCTGCGCCCGGCTGCCGGTGTGCACGCGAACATTAGAAAAGTCGGTGCCAAAGGCTTGGCCCATGGAGGACAGGGTGTCTTTGGGCAAAGGCTGGCCGCCTCCTTTGCTGCTGTTGAGCTGACTGGCTAGTTGGGGTGTGGCTGTGGGCGTGCCATTTTTTGCAGCCCGCATGAGTTGGGGCCGGAAGAAGGAGGGTTGAGCTTTGGCGGATGAGGGTGATACCTTCCTGAAAAAGGGCTTATGGTTGTGCTTTTGGGGAGGGTGGCTACTGTGCGCTTGGGACGTTAGGAATGGCATGGTAGTGGGATTTGGTTTGGAGGTAGTTGTGAGGGTATGGTATTAGGTCGTAGTTCGGAGACTACGACTAGCAGGGTTGTTGGACATGATATTAGGTCGTAGCTCGGAAGCTACGACCAACGGGGTGCTGCTGTGCGCTTGGGACGTTAGGAATGGCATGGTAGTAGGATTTGGTTTGGAGGTAGTTGTAAGGTTATGGTATTAGGTTGTAGTTCGGAAGCTACGACCAACGAGGCCCGACATTTTTGATCTGTGCCAATTTTTCACCACCATTTCTTTGGATGCTATTATGCTTGGCACCACTAATAGATTGATGGAAACTAGCTTTATTGGGTCTGAAAAAGCTGTTTTTTTTATCCGTAGCAGTATACTGACTGTGCCTTGTAGCTGGCTTCTCTTTATACTTTTTCATTACACGTTATTATTTATCTATCAAATCAATACGTTATTTGGCATCAATTTCAGGCTATCGGTGCCCTGCTATGACCAAGTGCAACCGCCTGATCTTCACTTATACAATTCATTTTCAGCAATTTCCCAACGACAGCTTTAGGTATACCAACGCCAAGCTTTTTAGCAAAGAACAGGAGAATCCTGCCAAGTAAAGTACCTGCTATACCTGAAATACCCGGACCAAGTTTTGCTGCAATCCAAGGCTCAATAAGATAAGCGGCAACCGGAGCAATAATACAACCGAGCACAGCAGACAAAATGGTGCTACAATAATTAACATTAGCAAAACTCGCCGAGCCTGTATTCCACCATTGAATCCCCATCTGAATTCCAATATCGAATAGTGCACCAACAATAGCGCCAATCGCACACTTAGCAGCAACAGCACCAATTGTTATCGTCGTAGCAGGTTCTCTTTGAACTTTTTTATTGCTTTTATTCTGCTGTACCACATGCGTCAACTCATGTCCCAACAACCGTTTCCCCTCCGTAGCCCCCGGATTGTACTGTCCCCGATTGAAGTAGATATCCGAGCCATGCGTAAAGGCTTTGGCTTGTATACCCTCACTCATTTCCTGCGCCCGGCTGCCCGTATGCACGCGGACGTTGGAAAAATCGGTGCCAAAGGCTTGGCTCATGGAGGATAGCGTGTCTTTGGGCAGGGGTTGGCCGCCGCCTTTGCTGCTGTTGAGCTGACTGGTGAGTTGGGGTGTGGCTGTGGCCGTGCCATTTTCCGCTACCCGCATCAGGGGTTTGGACTGCAACAATTCCTCCTCCTCGGGAGCAGCCTGACGTTGCACTTGACCTTCTTCTTCGCATTCAGCACATTTGCGTTGAATAGTCGCTTCACTCAGGGGCTTGGACTGTAGTACCTCTTCTTCCTCGGGATTGGTTTGGCGCTGCAGTTGTTTGGCTTGCATCGTTTCCTCTTCTTCGGGTGCGGATTGGCGCTGTATGGATTCAGCCTGCACTACTTGCTCCGCCATTGCATCCGCTTCCTTTTCGTATTTGTCGCCGGGTTGATTGATGCTGAGCTTGGGCTGGAAGAAGGGTTTTGAGGGTGACGCAGTTTTGCTGAAAAAAGGATTTTGCTTTTCCTTTTGGGAAGGGGTGCTGCTGTGCGCTTGGGACGTTAGGAATGGCATGGTAGTGGTGTTTGGTTTAGAGGTAGTTGTTGGGCATGATAATAGGTCGTAGCTCGGAAGCTACGACTAACGGGGGTTGTGAGGGTATGGTATTAGGTCGTAGTTCGGAGACTACGACTAGCAGGGTTGTTGGACATGATATTAGGTCGTAGCTCGGAAGCTGCGACCAACGGGGTTGAAATTTCAGATCAGGAAAATGATTATTTTTCAATGTTGAGTTTCTAGATCAGGTGGAGAAGTAGCCTCATGTCCTCTTAAAGGTATTCGCCCTAACACACCGGACACCATATTTGCAAAATGATCGTAAGACCAAGCATTATTATAAGATGGAGAACCAGGGTAATTAGTATCTCCAATGTGAATATCATTGCACGCACCAACCGCATGTATGGATTCATGTATGATAGTAACAGCACGTTCTATAGGTCCGGTCTCAAAAAAGTGGGGACAAATGCGTGTTCGTTCGCCTCCAGATGGGCATAATTGAGTCCCATGTGTCCCTTGTCGTCGACAACCTCCTCCTCGATTACAACGTAGAATGGTTTGCGAACTCCGGTTCAATCTAGACGATGCAGCTCTAAGGCGATTACGAATCCTTCGAATATGAAGCGGGCTTGGGTTGCCGAAATGCCTATTGAATGTATTGCGAATAATTGTACGAACAGCGCCCCCTGTCAAGATATTCTCCACTTGATTTAGAGCTAGCCGGACATTTTCTCTTGCTAATATATGAGCATTAATAACTTCTTGCTGTGGGTCTCGAGCAGGATCGACAACACCAGTAATTGAGCTTTTATCACAATCGATGGGTTGCCGCTGTAATGAATTCATTTCAGATGACTGCTGCACCACATGCGTCAACTCATGCCCCAACAACCGCTTCCCCTCCGTCGATCCGGGATTATACTGCCCTCGGTTGAAATAAATATCTGAGCCATGCGTGAAGGCTTTGGCTTGTATACCCTCACTCATTTCCTGCGCCCGGCTGCCCGTATGCACGCGGACGTTGGAAAAGTCGGTGCCAAAAGCTTGGTTCATGGAGGACAGGGTGTCTTTTGGCAGGGGTTGGCCGCCGCCCTTGCTACTATTGAGCTGACTGGCGAGTTGCGGGGTAGCCGTAGCGGTGCCGTTTTCGGAGGCCCGCATCAGGGGCTTGGCCTGCATAAGCTCCTCCTCCTCGGGCTCGGCTTGGCGTTGCAGGGTAGCTACCGGACCGCAGACCGCGCACTGACGTTGAACGGTGGCGGTTTCCTGCCGCTTGGCCTGCATCAGTTCCTCCTCTTCGGGCTCGGATTGGCGTTGTAGAGTCGCTTCTGGCTCGCAGGCGGCACATTTGCGCTGAACGGTAGCCGCTTCCAATGGCTTGGCCTGCATCAATTCCTCTTCATCCGCCGGGAGGGTTTGGCGCTGAATGGATTGGGCTTGCACCACCCGCTCCGCCATCTCATCGGCTTCTTGCTCGTACTTGTCGCCCGGGGCGTTGATGGTGAGCTTGGGCTGGACGGAGCTGGGAACGGCAGAGAAAAATGGGGTACCCGGCGATTGACGGCTGGTAAAGAAAGGCTTTGCTTTATCCGCTTCCTTTTCTGCCGGTTGGCTCGCGTTCTTGAAGGTAGAGGTTTTGCTAAACATAACTTGCTATTTTTTATATCCGCTCCTCCCACCACGGCCGCCACTTCGCAGTGTCTTCGCTCGACAGGGTGTTGTCCAGTTCTTCCAGTAGGAGGGCTTTTTCGGTTTCTAGAAGGTCGCGCTCTTCCTCGGTAAATGCATCGATTTGGCCGGAGGACCAGTTGTCGTCTGCATCAGCGGACCAGAGGAAGCTTTGGGCGTCGCTCCTGATTTTCAGGGCAATCAGGCGGGAGAACAAGGCCCCGTTTTGCAGGGCTTCGTAGGCGCGCAGTTGCGGTTTTAGCGCCTTTAGTTCATCGCTCCACTCCTGTAGCTTGGCGGGTTTGTCCAGATCGCGGTTGTAGATGTTCTCCTCATAGTATTCCAGAGCGTCGCTGAAGTCGGGGGCTTCGGCTTCGATTTGCTTTAGCGATTTGCCCATTTGCTCGATGGCAATTTGGAGGGGCAATATTCTCGCCATCCATTTCTTACGCTGATCGAAAGGTACTTGGCGTTGCTCCATGTCCAGGTACTCGGTCAGTACGTAATCAGCGGAAGTATCGGCTTTTCCATATAGGTCCAGCCGGAATTCGCTGAGGGCCCTTACTAAAAATGCATCCGCCAACAGGCCGGCATCTTTCAGGCATTTCTCCTGCCGCATCGCCCGCTTGATATCAACGTAGGCGGCCTGCAGCTGTGCTTTATCCGGTATATCCTCTTCTACGTACCGCTCCAGCTGCAACGGTTTGTAATGCTCCTCGTAGGTAGTAATGGTTTGCTGCGCCCGGTTGAAACGCGGCAGGGAGCAGCAGGCGGCTATCATGAACACACAGTAGGCCAGCAGGGCCCATTTCAAAGCTGACTTCATAATATTTCGTTTTATTCCATAGCGGCAATGACTTCCGCCAAATCCCGGTTGAGGTGCTCACGCCAAGTATCGATGGCTTCCCGGACTTGCGCGCGCGCCCGTTCGATGTCCTGCTCGCTAGCCGGAGTAGCCGACAAATAAGACAGGTAGTAATCTGCCAGCAGCTCAAAAATAGGACGCTGCGACAAGTACCATTCGTCGGTGGGCTGTGCTGCATCGCCGTATAGCTCGATGACGAACGCTTCCAATGCCAATTGTAGGCGTATTTGCTTTTCCCCGCTTGCTGTTTCGGCCTCGAGCACAAGGTCAGGCTGCCGGTTGGCGGCTTCCAGCGCCCGGTCGATCAAGTGCCGCAGCAGGGCATACGGGATAGCCGTCCCCTGGGGCATCCGCTGCATCGCTTGGAATACAGCGTGCAACAAGTGGAAAAGCGGCTGCTCGGCCCAGCGGGGGTTGGTCAGAATAGCTTCGTACATGCGCTCAATGAGGTCAACGATCTGCGCATTGGACAGACGTGGCTTCCATTCGCCCTCCTCTACCGGTTGGGTCAAGGCATTCAGCACTTGCCAGGAAGCCATGATCAGCAGGTGGCGGGTATTGACCGCACTGTCGTCCAGCAGCAGGTCGATGTGCTCTGCCGTGCTTTCCAGCGCCAGATGGATAAGGTCGCGGAGTAAATGCGGCTGTTCTATCCCCGCCTCGCTGAGGGTACGGGCCATATTCACGATAATCTCCTTCAGTACCTGATCTTTGGCAACCAAGTCAGGGTGCTGCATCAACACTTGCAGGGCGACATCGGCCAAGGCCTCCGCCTGTTCGCGCTCAAAGCCCCGACTGTAGTCAATGCCGTTGTGCTCAAACAGGATAAGGTCAACGAGGATCAAGCCCCGCTTGTCCGGATATCGGCGCAGTAAAACATCCAAGGCGTATTCCAGCAATTCGGGCAGCCACTGAGCGCGGTTCTCTTCCGGGTTGGCCACAAAGGCAAACACCAGCTCCAGCGCTTTCTGCAAAACCTGCTCCTTTTCCGTTGCCCCTCCGAACCACTCCTCGTCCAACACCCTGGGGCTAAGAGCCACTACCCGCAGGCAAAGGCGCAATAACATCTCCAGCGTCTCCGCCGTCAGGCGTTGTGCCGGCGGGGTGGCCTCCAAGGCGTCAAATACGGCTACCAACACCTCGCGCAGCAGCTCATCTTCTTGTACTTTGTCGGTCAGCCAGTAGGGGTGCGCTACGACTTCATCTAACAATACCGACAGCAATTGCTCTATCTGCCCGGGGTAAACCTGCGGCCGCCAGCGTCCATTATCCTCGCCTGCCGCCAATGCTTGCAGTAGGTGCCGCAGGGCAATGAGTAGTAGGTGCCGGGGCTGGCCTTCTTCTGCTTCCACTATCAAATGGGCATTGACCGCGGCTTGCTCCAAGAGCAGCTTCACCAACAGCGAGGCCAGATGAGGCGAGCGTATATCCGCGCTGTCCAGCGCATCGAACACCCCTGCCAGGATGCGCCGTAAGGCCCCCGGCTTCTCCGCCAGCTCGGGATGGCTGGCCAGCACTTCTAAAGCAGCATCGACCAACTGATCAGCCAGGCGACGGTCAAAGCCCTGGCTGTAGTCTACACCGCTGTCAAACAGCAGCAACTCAACCAACAGCAAGCCTTCCGCATCTGGGTGCTCCCGCAGTATGACATCTACAATATACTCCAGCAGCTCCATAAAGAGCTGCAAACGGTTAACTTGGGGCGTTTCTTCGGGGGCGAAAACACAGGCCACCAGCAGCTCCATCGCTTTTTGCAAGACAACTACCCGCTCCCCTTCCTCCCCCCAGGGAATTTCTTCAATGACTTTAGGGTGGGTGATCGTGGTTTCCAAAGCCAGCCGCAGCACCGCCCGGAACACCTCGGGCTGTAGCCGCTCTTCTTCGGGAATTTGGCGCAAAGCCATCATGGTAACCCGCACCACTTCCCTCAGGACGGGCTTTTCGTTCACCTCCTGCAGCACCCAGGCAGGGTTGTGCACGACCTCGTCCAGCAGTTCTTCTACCAGATCCAGCAACTGCGGCTTTGTCAGCCGGGGCCGCCATTGGCCAGCCGGCGGGGCTTCCGACAGCTGCCGCAGCAACAGTTGCAGGGCAACCACCAGCAGATGGTCCCGCCCGTTCTGCCTGTCCGGCCAAAGCTGGTCCAGATGGCCGGCGGATTGCTCCAGCACAATACGCACCAACTCCGGCAACAAGCCTTTTTCCAAGAGCGCTTCCTCTGCGCGTACGGCCTCCGCCACGCTTTCGACAATCAGGCGGACGCCTTCTTGCTGCGTGATCAGCTCCGGATGTTCTGCCAGTATAACTAGGGTGGAACGCGTCAATCGATCAAGCACTTCCGGGCTTAAGGCCGCCTTGAATGAGACCCTATCCTCCTCATCTCCCAGTATCGCCTCCAACAGTACCAAGCCGCTGGACTGTATAATGGCAGATGCTCCCGTATTGGTATCAAAGAACACCTCCGGGGCAGACAGTACAAAATCACCAGCACTCTTGATGACGCTACGTAGCAGCAATTGCCCCCACTGCATGGCTTCCTCGCGCTGCAGCGGGTCGAGTTGTTCCGCCCGGGCGTAAATATCATTGGCAATCCCCTTGGCCGTGGCTTTAATCAGGGCCTGAAAATGCGGATCGTTGGAAATTTCATCACTTACCGCGGCTACGGTCTCGGCGGTAGCGGCGAACAAACGGGGCAGCAATTGCTCGCTAAAGCGCTTCTTGGCCAGCTCGTGCTCGGTAAAATCGATTTCGTCAAAAGCGCTCAGTAAATGGCACCCGCCCGTGCACCGAATCCTGGTTCAATGCGCCGGGTACTTGCACGAAGTAATCTACACCAATATTGACCAAGGAACCGGCGGCCAACTGCAGCACGGAGCGCTCCTCAGCTTCTCCACTCGACTGAATACGGAAAAGTGCCCAGAGTTCTTCCTGTGTCAAATCTGCCGGTGCCGGTTGCCCCTGCTGCTCTGCGTACAACTCCCGGAAAAAGTCCCGGTAGGTGGCGAGATCCTGCGGGTCGAGTGCCCGTTCTACTCTTACTTTTTCGTGCAACGCGGCCAACTCTTCTCGTGCTTCCACCATCTGCTCTGGCAGACTTTCAAAAAAGCGATACATGCGAAAGAGATTGGGGTTAGGGTCGAAATCCGGAATGGGGACCACGATATCCTCCTCCCGCACCCGCTGTGCATAGAGCTGCTTGAAATTGTGGCTCAGCTTGATGGCCGAGTTGATGGCAAAAATGATGGTTTCTGCGGCTATGGTTGGCGCTACAGACATAGAGTTTAGGTTTAATAAATGATCACACCGGTTCCTCTTCCATTAGTTTGTCCCCATTGATGACAGTTGTTATGAATAAATAGTTAGGGTTGTGGATGAAGCGGAAATCGTGCCGTACGATGTGCAGAAAAGACAGATGGTAGTTGTATCGACGCCCAACAAGGCAGCCCGCGCTGAATCGATTCACATACGCTGGCACAAAGTCGAAGCGGGTAGAATGCTGGTTGATGCCGAAACCGTAGCCTACATCGATGTAGTCTGCGTTATCCCGGAAAGTATTCCGGTTACCATCGCGGTGCAGGCGCACGTTATCCCGCTGTACCAAAGCCGGCTGCACCCCTTTATGGTAGCCAAATCGCCAAGCTTTGTACTGGCCAAACGCGATGCGGGCTACCCCTTCCGGCCGGAAAGGGTTGAGGGTGTAAAACTTGCCGGGCTCGGTGGTCGCCATGTCATTCACCAACATCTCCGGTTGGCCGTTGGGCAGGAGGCGGATCACGATGCGGCGGTCGTTCCATTTGTTGAATAGATCAGTATTGGGCCGGCCGTCGGCGTCCACCCCTTCGACGTACACGATATTGAAACAGTGGGGGCTGCGGGCGATCCAATACCCTTTTTTCTTCATGTACCGCAGTATGCGTTTGGCGAAAACGGCTTGCTGCGTATCCGGTTGTGCGGGCAACAGCTGCATGGGGAAAAGCACATCGGGCTCACTTTCTGCTAAGTGCTTGAAAAAAGAAGGGCCGAGGGTTGGGTCGTCTTGCGACTGTCGTGTCCGCCAGCGGAAAGCCCGTATACCCGTGCGTGTTTCCGGCCCCGACTTACCGTCATCGGGGCGAATCGGACCAAAAGGCGTAGCCCGGTCACCGGAAATGCGGGGGTCGAGCAGCCCCAGGTTACAGAGCTTCTGCTGCAATGCTCTTACCAACTCTTCGTGAGCAGCGTCGCGGAGGCGGTCGATACGGATTTGTTGGCCGCTTTGGTAGACTTGATTCAGGAGCGTACTCATGGGCTTAGTTCAGGTTTTTCAGCACAGCTTGGGGGTAAAGCAGGCCGTAGCCATAGTCCACATTCTTCGCTGCATTCAAGAGTTTATCTTTATTGACCGTTTCCTGTAGTAGGTTGCTGATCGCCGTTGCCCGATTATTGCGATTCTGCTGTTTCAAGTATTGGCAAACGAGCGCCGCAAAACCTGCCGTGTAGGCAGTGGCAATGCTTACTGATTTGGTGTTCTGTACGATACTAGCATCCGGCCCGGACGTTTGCAGCCCCTCGCCGGGCGCCAAGAGGTCGAGTTGGTAACTCCTGGCGGAGAAGGAGCAACGCTCGCCCTGTTCCCGATGAGCGCCCACTGAAAAAACATCCTGCAAGCGAGCCGGGTAGCGGTTTTCGGGCTTCTTGTTTTCTGAGGTGCCTACGGGAGCGAGCAGGAAAATATCGGCAGCCCGGGCTTGTTTGACCAAAGCGTTCAACTGTTCGATCTCCCCGGGTTTCAGCACGGGAAAATCCACCAGCATGGCTATGATATCCGCTTCGGCTTCTATAGCCCACTTGAGGCCTTCGATCAGGCCCTCCGGCCGTATGCTGTGGTCTTGTGCCCCAATTTTGCCAATGAGCAGCTGGGCTTGCGGCGCGACGCCATACAGCTGCTGGCCAGTACCCGCGCACACCACCGCCGCTTGTGTGCCCAGGCCATTGATATCTTCCGGCGAGCTACCCGCATGGGTATAATGGGTGACGATATTTGAAAGATCGGGGTGTTGATGATTCGCGCCAGTACTCAATAAGGCAACTCTTATACCTGCCCCGGTTAGCTGACGCGTTTCCCACCAGTCTTCTTTCAGCCGATGCTGCGTTACGCCCCAATTCAGTGCTTGCGCCGGCCCGGTATTTAACACGCGCTGTGGCGGGATAGGCTCCGGTTGGAGCCGCCTTTCAATGGGCTGGGCTTCCTCCGTCGTACCGGTATTGCGCCGCGCTTCGGTCAGGGCGGTCTGGAAGCCCTCTTCGATCATCTGCAGGGTTTCAAAAGGCGGCACCGAGCGGGTTTCGCCGGGAGGAATGTCTTCCTCGTCGAGCATGGAAGTCATACGTTCGAATACGGGGTAGTCTGGATAGTCCGGTGGCGTAGGCTCGACGGGCTGGCCTGGATCGGGCTCCACGATTTCCGTCCGGCCTGACCAGTAGTACCAATTTTTCTGACTGTCCTTGTACCAGTGGTTGTTGCCACGGACATCCATGCCGGGAATCACGCGGGGCAAGACTTCTATTTCCGATCCTTCGTAAACGTAGCCTACTGGGCTCTGGCTAGTATCCGGGCTTCTACGGATGTGCGTATTGGACAAAAAGCGGATTTTCATACCATTGTGTTTTCCTTGCGAAATAAGATCAGCCTACCGGACGGTCCGGATCAGCAGGCTCTTCGGGGGCCGCCTCCTCCCCAGGCGTGTCAATAGCGACAGCTGCCACCGCTTGGTTTTCTGGTTCTTCCGGTTCTTCTTCCTTGGTTTCAGCAGTGCCTCCGCGTAGGTTGAGCAGTTTCTTCAACAAATCGAACCAAAAGGGCGCGCCGAAGGTCACGGCGATAGCACTCAGCAAAAAGCCGGCAATTTTCACCAGCCAATCGGGAATGCTGCGCCCTTCTTCTGCGGTGCCGCTCCCCCACCCCAGCCCAAGGGGCGAAGCATTGTATTCAAATTGGTTCCAGGCGTCATTCAGGCGCGTCATGGACTCCTCCAGCGCCAGTTCACGATCTATCCCGCCGATGGTGTCCCGTTGTTCCGCGAACTGAGAAGCCATGCTAAGCAACTGCTGCTGTATGGTCGCACTGGACGAAATGCTTTGGTAGATTTGAATAGTGTCCACGTTAAATAGGAAAGCCAAGACAAGCCCCACTACAAACAGCAGGTATTTCGTCCGCCGTGTGTACCATTCCGAAGCCCGGTTCATCACCTCGTCGAACCACATTCCGGCCTTCTTTTTGAACTGGCTCGGCTGCCCGCCCGACTGACGGTATAAGTACTGCATTAGACGCTTCAAGTCTCCCTCGTCCATGCTAGCAATATTATCCGCGATCACCTTACGGTCTTGCGAGCCCAAGATGTCCATGAAGATAGACAGGAAGGTCTCTTTACTGACGTAAGACGGCAGGGACAGTGCAGAGGGGCGATTGCGTCGGTTGGTAGCATACGCCAGCTGTCGGAATAGCGGGTGGCGGATGAAGTCGTCCGCTTTTTCACCAAGCATGGTATCCAGGGTGTGCCGCAAATTGCGGGCCCGCAGCGAAAACAGGGAAGCGATCACTTCCATGACGGTTGAAGCCAGCAAGCTGAACAGCAGGAGGACAAAAATCAAACCGATGACGATCGTAAGGGCGGTGAGCATGGTTCAAGTGGTTTAGTTAAGCAGCGTTGAAAACTCGGTTTTCTTTATTCAGCTCCCGGCGGATGCCGCTGAGTAGCACCTTCTGGGAGATCACGTTGGTCCGTTTATCGAGTACTTGCAAGCAGCAGTAGTGGATGATATTGACGATATTGGAGCCCGATAATTCATACCGTCGAGACAACTGACGGAGGTCAACATCCGGTGCCAAGCGTACGGCTTTCGGCAGGCTTTTTTGCCAAAGCAGCAGCCGCTCTTCCGATTTGGGCATGGGGAAAAACACGATACTCTGGAAACGGCGGGTAAAGGCATCATCCAGGTTGCTTTTGAAATTGGACGCCAGAATGCTGAGCCCCGGAAATTCTTCCACCCGCTGCAGCAAATAGGAGACCTCTTGATTGGCAAAGCGGTCGTGGGCATCTTTGACATTGGTGCGCTTTCCAAACAGCGCATCGGCTTCGTCGAAGAACAAGATCCATTTCTTATTCTCTGCCTTGTCGAACAGGGCCGCCAAGTTTTTCTCGGTTTCGCCGATGTACTTAGACGCCATCATCGAAAGGTCAATGCGGTAGACATCGTGCCCGGTGTATTTGCCCAGCAAGGTGGCGGCCATCGTCTTGCCGGTGCCAGGCGGCCCGTAGAACAGTGCGCGAAAGCCCGGTTTGATTTTGCGGTGCATCTCCCAGTCGTACATGAGGGTGTCGCTGTGGGCAATCCAGGTTTCTACCTCCCGCAATTGCTCCATCGTGTGTTCGTTGAGCACCAAGTCTCCCCACTCTAGCTCGGTGGTAATGTGTTGAGCGGGGAAGCCCGACCCCATA
>JAAAOU010000394.1 GCA_009908745.1 Bacteroidota bacterium | reverse complement strand
TGGTTTGGGTAGGAGAGCATGCCGATCCCTTCTTTGAAACCCGCTTTCCAGTCGCCCCGGTAAACACGGCCGTCGGAGAAGTACAGATTGCCTTTACCATCGGGCCGGCCATTTTCAAACTGCCCTTCGTAGCGCGCGCCACTAGGGTAGACGCACACGCCTTCGCCATCAATGCAGTTGCCTTCTTGGCAGTCTACTTGTGCTTGCAGGTAAGCCATGCCGCTTACTATAAAAGTCAATAGAATCAGTGCCCTTTTCATCTCGTGCTTGGTTTAAATCGGTCAATATGAAGGGTCCATTTGAATGCGGACCACTTGGGAAAGTAAAGGGCTGCTCACATAAACTATCCGAATTTTGCTGTTTTTTTCAGAAAAGAACCAATCCTTTCTACAGATGGAAGAAAAACCCATGCAAGAGGCTTACTATTGCGCCCGCCGGCTGCTTTAATATAATCTTATGATTTCTGTCGGCCAATGGCGCCTGCCTTTCGGCAAATGTGTCAGTTGTTCTTATCTTTGCAGGTATTATTATCAAAAGAACCAAAAATACTTACCTATGTTCAAGCAATTCCTTTTTGCCGCCCTGGCTTCCGCCCTGCTATTCGCTTGTGGGTCTGACGGTGCGCAAGATGCGTCGGCAGAAGCACAAACAGAAGCGCCCACCGAAACAAAAGCCGTGAAGATGGAGTCATTCGGGGAGGAAATCACGCCTGAAAATGCGCTATCCTACAGCGAGCTGGTCTCGAAAATGGCCCAATCCGATCAAGATTCGATGAATGTCAAGTTTACCGGCACCGTACAAGAAGTTTGCCAGGTCAAAGGCTGCTGGATGACCATCGCCTCTGGTGAGGAAGGCGCTGAATCTGTGATGGTGCGCTTCAAAGACTACGGCTTCTTCATGCCAAAAGACATAGCGGGCCGCAAAGTCATCATGGAAGGCAAAGCATTTACCGAGGAGACCTCTGTGGAAGACCTGCGCCACTACGCTATGGACGCGGGCAAGTCAGAAGAAGAAATCGAGGCCATCACCGAGCCAAAGAAAGAAGCCAAGTTCCTGGCCAGCGGCGTTTTGCTGATCGAAGAATAGGCTGTTGCCAAAATCACTGGTCCGGCTTTTTCAACCGAATTTGGAGCGCAGCCACGCTGGGACATTACAGGGGCGTGGCTGCCGCGCTCTGGCTTTTTTTCAGATTTCCCCCCTCCCTTGCAAGAATGTATGGCCTATAAACGTTGGTGTACCGCTTGATTATTTCCTACGGAATTCTCATATTACGTCTTGTTGTATCATCAAACGTTCAAGCCTTTACCGGCCTGCATTAAAACCAAAGCATGAATTTTCACGCTGCTAAAGCTTTCATCCTCGACAAACTGGAGTCAGAACTCAGCAATCAGCTTTACTACCACGGTATCCACCACACCTTAGACGTATTGTACACGGTAGAGGAGCTGTGCTACAATGAAAAAGTCACGCCTTACGAAGAGCTGCTGCTGAAAACCGCAGCCTTATTCCACGACTCCGGGTTCATCATCGAGAGCAAAGAACACGAACAGCTAGGCTGCGGTATTGCCCGCGAGCACCTGCCCCGCTATGGCTATACCGACCGGGAGATCGAGCGCATCTGCGGTATGATTATGGCCACCAAAATCCCGCAGTCCCCACAGAATTACCTGGAAGAAATCATGTGCGATGCCGACCTCGACTACCTCGGGCGTGATGATTTCTACGATATCGGGCACACGCTTTTCAAAGAATTGAAAGCCTCGAACGTGCTCGATAACGAGGAAACCTGGAACCGCATCCAAGTCAATTTCCTCGAGAACCACTCCTTTTTCACCTCCACCAATCAACGGCGGCGAGCCCCTAAAAAGCAGCAATACCTCAACGAATTGCGGGAAATCGTAGCCCAATACGAAAAAAAATAGCACCCAAAGCAGCGCTACGGGCATGCACGCCGTTAGGCTTATAGTTTGATGATATAGGCGTAAATTTTGTAAGCAGCCCCTAGCTACACTCACTAGTTTTGTTTATTGGGGGCTGCCTACTTTTCTCTCTTCCATTCTACTCCTCCTGGCGAACATCCACCCCTACCCTGCTTTTTAGAAAAAAAACTGATGCAAAATATGCTGGACCAACTGCTGGAAAGCTCCTACGCTTGGCTGATTCCGCTAGGTAAGGTAATAGTGGCGGCAATGGCCGGATACTTGGCGGCATGGGTCATCTTCCGGTTGCTACGCTACTACGGCCAAAAACGCGAATGGCTCCCCCTGACCTCAGCGAACCAACACTTAAGGCGCCCCGGCCTGTGGCTCGGCGCCATTATAGTGCTGCTGTTTGTCGTGCCCAATCTAGACTTAAGCGAAGCAGTGGGCGACCGGCTCAACCTGACCGTAGAAATATTGCTGTACATTTTTGGCAGCTGGCTCATCATTGAATTCACAGATGTCGTAGCTGATTGGGTACGGGACCGCTTTCGTATTGGAGAGGGCGACAATCTGTCGGAACGCAAAATCATCACCCAATTCGCGTACATCAAGCGGGTAGTCAGCGCTATTGTCGTCATCGTCGCTATTGCCTTCATCCTTCTGCAATTTGATACGGTGCGGGAACTAGGTACGGGCTTGCTGACCTCAGCGGGCGTGGCGGGCATCATCGTGGGTCTAGCGGCGCAGAAATCAATCGCCAACTTGCTGGCCGGCTTTCAACTGGCCTTCACGCAGCCCATCCGCATTGACGATGTGGTCATCGTAGAAAACGAGTGGGGCAGAATAGAGGAAATCACCCTTACCTACGTCATTGTGCGTATCTGGGATGAGCGCCGGCTCGTCGTGCCGCTCAATTACTTCAACGAAAAGCCGTTTCAAAACTGGACCCGCGCTTCCAGCGAGTTACTCGCCTACGTCTATCTTTATGCCGATTACCGGCTGCCGGTGCAAGCCCTACGCGAAGAACTCGACCGGCTGCTGGAAGATGAGCCGCTGTGGGACGAACGCGTCAAAAACGTGCAGGTCACCAACGCCGACCGATCTACCCTAGAGGTCCGAGCCTTGATGAGCGCCCGCAATGCTTCTGATGCTTGGAACTTGCGCTGCAAAGTCCGGGAACAACTCATTGCTTTCGTGCAGGAGCACTATCCAGAAAGCTTGCCGCGTACTCGGGTGGAACTGCCAGCGGGTGGTACGACTGATAACCAGCACATTAAGAAAAAGATGGGCAATCATGAGGAAATCAAGTCCCCAGGCGGGGACCGGTCATAACAAGAGCGCTCCAGCTTTGCAGCCGGAGCGCGTTCCCTGTTTAAAAAAGAGTGAGCGCCTGAGTTTTCATAGCTTCAAAGGGTGTCAACATTAGGGTCGTACACAAAACAATAGGGTTGTAAGCTATCTACGCCAAAGGTATGCGCTAGTGTGCGGGCAAGCGAACCAAAAATCAGCATATGTCAGGTTTCTGATTTCAGCACGGGCAATTGGACCTTTGCCCTTTGCCCCCGAATCCATACCTTTGCAGCTTTTAAAGCACAGCTCATGGCAAACAGACCCATTCAATCGGCACTCATCTCCGTCTTTCACAAAGACAGATTAGTCCCTATCGTCGCTGAACTGCAGCGATTAGGCATCAAGATTTACTCCACCGGTGGCACCCAAGCATTCATCGAAAACTTGGGCGCAGAGGTGACCGCCGTAGAGGACCTCACTTCTTACCCTTCCATTCTAGACGGGCGTGTGAAGACCTTGCACCCCAAGGTATTTGGCGGCATACTGGCGCGGCGCGAGGAAGCTCACCAAACCCAATTACAAGAATACGGCATCCCCGAAATCGACCTCGTCATAGTAGACCTTTACCCCTTTGAGCAAACCGTGGCAAACACCAATGACGAAGCGGCCATCATTGAGAAAATCGACATCGGCGGTATTTCGTTGATCCGGGCGGCGGCTAAGAACTATAAAGACGTGCTTGTGGTGCCTTCGCAGGATGAATACGACAGTTTGCTGAGCTTGCTCAAAGAAAAAAATGGCGAGACGACGCTGGAAGACCGGCTAGCCTTTGCCCGCCAAGCGTTCTTGGTCTCCTCCCACTACGATACAGCTATTTATCAGTATTTCAACCGCGACGAAGAACCCGGTGCTGCCTTCAAACAGAGCGTGCTAGACGCAGAAGCACTACGCTACGGTGAAAATCCGCACCAAGCCGGCGTATTTTACGGCCAGCTCGAAGATATGTTCGAGAAAATCGGCGGCAAGGCTTTGTCTTACAATAACCTCGTTGACATCGACGCAGCGGTCGGCCTCATGCGGGAATTCAAAGACGATGCCCCTACTTTTGCCATTCTCAAGCACACCAACTCCTGCGGCATTGCCACCCGCACCACGGTGTTGGACGCCTGGAAAGATGCGCTGGCAGCGGATAATGTCTCCGCTTTTGGCGGTATTCTCATAGCCAATACCACTATCGACTTGGCTACGGCGCAGGAAATCGACAAGCTATTTTACGAGGTCCTTATTGCTCCTGCCTTTGAGGAGGCAGCATTGGACCACCTGCGCAAGAAGAAAAAGCGCATCTTGCTGCGTATCAAGGACTTTTATGCCCACAAGCGCAGCTTCAAGAGCCTGCTCAACGGCGTTATCGAACAGGATACGGACCTCAAGATAGAAACAGCAGATGCGCTGACCACCGCCACGCGCAAAGAGCCTACCGCTCAAGAAGTGGAAGACTTGCTATTTGCCAACAAATGTGTCAAGCACCTCAAGTCCAATACCATCGTGCTGGCGCGGGGCAAGCAATTGCTGGGTATGGGCTGCGGCCAAACCTCGCGGGTGGATGCCCTTAAGCAAGCCGTGGACAAAGCCAAGCGCTTTGGTTTTGAGCTGGAAGGAGCGGTGATGGCATCGGACGCCTTCTTCCCCTTTGCCGACAGCGTGGAGATCGCTCACGAAGCGGGGGTCACTGCCGTCATACAGCCGGGCGGGTCGATACGCGACGAAGACAGTATCAAGTTCTGTGACCAACATGGCATGGCTATGGTACTGACGGGCGTGCGCCACTTCAAACACTAAGCCCGGGTGAACCTGACGATAGACATAGGCAATACGCGCGCCAAAACAGGCGTTTTTAAAGAAGGGCAATTATTGCGCACTGACACTTGGGAGCAATGGTCGTTTGCCGATTTTTTGGCCTACGCAGCCAACCATTCCGCCCAAAATGTCATCTTATCTACGGTAGCCGGTAGTTTTTCGGCGGAAGAACGCCAAGAATTACAGCGCCGTTTCACTTATGTGGAATTGCAATCTGACACCCTATTGCCTATCGAAAACCGCTACCGAAGCCCGAACACCCTTGGTAAAGACCGTATCGCCGCGGTAGTAGGTGCCCACTTTTTATATGCGGGTCAAGCCTGCTTGGTCGTAGATGCAGGTACGTGTATTACGTACGACTTCTTGGATCAGCACGGCTGCTACGTAGGGGGTAATATTGCCCCCGGGCTACGCATGCGGCTGCGGGCCATGCACGCTTTTACGGCCGGCCTGCCACAGGAAGAAGTGGAAGAGACCGTTGACTGGATCGGCGACACGACAGCCACCGCTTTGCGCAATGGCGCGCAGACCGGGGTTTTGCTGGAGCTAGAAGGCTATCAACGCTGGGGAAACAGCCGGTTTGGGCCGCTGCAACCCCTGCTGACGGGTGGAGACGCCGTTTTTTTGGCGAATAGTGCGAAAAGCAAGATATTTGTACATCATCATTTGGTCCTCATTGGGCTGAATCAAATCCTAGACTATAATGTCAAGCGTTTGGAGTAGAGTTTTCCTAGTAGTATGCCTTGCATGCTGCAGTACCATAAATCTGTTCGGCCAGGATGAAGATATTGTGCCATCCGTCAATTCGCCCTATTCCCGGTTCGGGCTAGGCGACTTTGACAATCCGTTCTTTGCCGCACAGGCGGGTATGGGCGGCTTGACAGCGGCTTACCACAACCCTTACCACCTCAACCCGATGAACCCGGCTTCCCTCGCCCAACTGCAAGCTACAGCCTTTGAGGTTGGCCTGGATGGCACTTACAGCCTGTACAGCACGCCAAGCCTTGAGGAGTCCTCTTGGGGCGGCAATTTGAGCTACCTGGCGCTGGGTTTCCCATTGATCAACCCCCTCAACAAAGTATTGGACCGCCGGCAATCACCCTGGGGGCTAGGCATGGCTTTCGTCCTTCAGCCGTTCACGACGGTCGGGTATAACGTAGAGACCAAACAAGATGTGGAAAACGTAGGAGGAACGACTAACCTTTTGGCCGGTGACGGCGGCATCTACCGTTTCAGTTGGAACAACGGCGTCAGGTACGGCCCCATTTCAGCCGGCCTCACGCTGGGGATCAACCGGGGCAACCTTACCAATAGCCGCCGGGTATTTTTCGATAGCTTGCAGCTCGCCTACGCTACGACTTTCCTCGACGAGATCACGCTGACGGGATTCTACTGGCGTTTTGGCCTGCAGTATACGCATGACTTCAAGCAGGTTGACCCCAAAAGCGGTGAACGGGAGCCTTCTGGCAAAAGGCTGATCTTCGGTTTGCACGGTAGTACGGAAAACACGTTCAGCACCCGCATCGACCGTTTTGCCCAGCGTGAACTGCCTGGTATTCGGGACACCCTTTTCAACGAAAGCGACGTAGAGGGAGATGGCCTGCTGCCCACTTCTTTCACCGCTGGTATCACCTACCAAAAGAAAAACAAGCTGCGCCTAGGGTTGGAAGCTGGCTTTTCGCAGTGGAGCCAGTATGAGAACGACGCCCAAAGCAACGTCAACTTGCAAGACAGCTGGCAACTGCGCTTTGGCGGCGAGGTCACCCCCAATCACCTGTCTTACGACAACTACTTCGAGCGCGTACGCTACCGATTCGGTGCTTACTACCGCACAGACCCCCGGCAATTTGAGGGGGAACAACTGCTCGATTACGGCTTGTCACTCGGCTTCGGTTTCCCCATTGTGCTGCCCCGTCAGCGAACCTCCTTTATCAACTTCGCGGTGGAGGGTGGCCGCTTCGGCTTAAGTGACGAACTGCAGGAGACATACGTCAGAATGACACTTGGATTTACTTTAAACGATAACACTTGGTTCTTCAAACGAAAATTTAATTAATCATGAATAAGTTACGTATTTCGCTACTTGCTTTTGCTTTCTTGTCGCTGTTTGCAGGCAGCGCGCTTGCCCAGTGTGAGACTTGGAACGACCACCCACGCAAAGATGAACTGGAAGACGCACACGTACTGTACCGCGGTGTGGTAAAGGGCAAAACGGTCGATGACCTGGCTAAGCTCAACGAGGAAGAGTTCAAATTGGCTTACAACAACTGGAAGACCGTTTACGAAGCGGCTCCCGCAGCAGACGGGCAGCGGGCTACCCACTTTTCTGATGGCCGCAAGCTGCTCAAAGCTAAGTACAAGCGGACCTCCGATGCCGAAGAAAAGAAAGAACTGGCACAGAAGATTACTAGTCTTTACGACCAGCAGATCGAGTGCTACGAAAAAGAAGCGTTCCTGCTTGGCCGCAAAGGCTTCGACATGTTCTACATGCCGGAATTTGGCTACCGCCAAGAAACCTACGATGTACTAAAAACAGCCATCGAGAAAGGCGGCAAAAAAACGGAGTATATCTTATTGGAGCCCATGGCACAAGTGCTGGTTTACTTTTTCAAGTCCGACAAGATATCCCAAAAGGAAGCGCAGCAGATGTACACCAAGCTAGAGCAAATTGCGGAACACAACATCGAAAACAACGAACGCTACGGGGAGTACTACGACGCCGCGCTCGGCCGTATGAACGCTCAATTCAAAGAGGTAGAAGACGATGTATTCGACTGTGACTACTTCAAGAAAAAGCTGTTGCCGCAGTATGAAGAAAGCCCAGAAGACCTCGAGGTCGTGAAATACGTCTATGTCAAGCTGCGCCAGCAAGGCTGCGACACCACGCAGACGGTCATGCAAAAATTGAAGACGCAGTATGAAACACTGGCCAAAGCGGTCAACGATTCTTTAGAACTAGTACGCCGCCAGAACAACCCTTGCTATGATGCTTCCCAGCTGCAGAAAGAAGGCAAGTACGACGAGGCACTGGCCCGCTACAAAGAGTGCCTGAATTCTGACCGTACGAAAGGCGGTGAGGCAAAAGCACAAGTCTACTACAGTATCGCCTCCATCTACCTGTACCGCAAGAACAGCCCGAGCTCTGCAGTGCGCAACGCCCGCAAAGCGGCCAAGCTCGACAAGGATTGGGGCCGCCCCTACTTGATCATCGGCGACGGGTATGCGAAGATGGGCCGTAACTGCGACGACTGGACGTCCCGCCTCGCCATCTTGGCAGCCATGGAAAAATACCGCTACGCCAAGTCGATCGACCCTAGTGTCGCGGGCGACGCCGAAAAGCGGCTCAACCAGTACTACAGCGCTATGCCGGAGGAACAGGAAGGCTTTATGCGTAACCTGAAAGAAGGCCAAAAAGTAAAAGTAGGCTGCGGTATAGGCGAAACCGTCACCTTACGGTTTAAGAGCTCCTAAGCTGCCCCCTACTACGGGCAAATAAAAATGGCTGCTCCGGTGTATTTGCACGGAAGCAGCCATTTTTTTGCCCCTTATCAACTATGGGGCCATCAATCCGCTGTACGTATGCGGGTAGAACGCTGAATCCAACAACCGACGTAGAAGCTCTGCCCGGCTTTCAAGTTGCGGATGAAAACATCCTCTTTGCTGGGCATAAACTGGCGGTAACGCGCGATGAGCTTGTCGGCTTCCTGCCGCACCTCAGGGTCCACGCGGCGGGCTTTCTGCCACATATCAATAGCCGGCCAGGTCACTACCTGACTGTCCCAGCCCCTGCCTGGGCCACAAAGCGGGCCACTGGAGGCGTACAATCTGCCAATCAACATATAGGGCTCGCCCCAGTTGTCGCGTAACTCCGCTGCTTGCAGGGCGTAATTGCGCGACTGGGAGAAGTTGCGTAAGTGCACTTCATAAATCTTGGCGATCGTCAACAAAAATTGGGCCTTTTTCTCCGGGTCATCCGTTTCCTCCACTACATTTTGAAAGGCGTCTATCGCCTCCCGGTATTTTGCATCGCGTAACAAGTCATAAGCAACTTTGACCGGGCCTGCTTCGCGGCGGCAATTCTCGTTACCCGCCGCGCGTACGGCAGCAAAGGCTTCGCTGTCCTTGGCGCAACCGCCCCATTTTAGCCGGCTGTAGACGGTGCGGATCACGTCGCAATCCTCTGGGTTGTCCAGAAAGTCTTGGTAGTATTTGTCCACGTAGTAGTCACAGTCGTAAAACCCTTCCACCGTTTCAAAGTACTCCAACCGCACCGGCGCGTACTCCTCGATAATCTGCCAGCGCTCACAGCCGGTACCTTGGCATTCTTCCAGGCCTTTGGCGATACGCTGACGGAGCAAGTCTTGGTATTGGTAAGCTTCTTCTTTAGGAACCTTGCCCTTGTCGTACAACTCCACCAACAAGGCGGCAAAAGGGTTGACCACAAAGTCGGGCACCTCTAGGCTGTCCTTGTCAATAGCCGCTCTAAACATCTCGTAAACCTCCTCCTTGCTAGCCCGGCTGCGGTACTTATAGAAGAGGTCAAAGGCTTTGCGGGCCTGTATGTAGCCGCCCTCCGGGTAACAACGGTCGATTTCGTCGTAGATGTTAAAAATGGTATCTACATAAGCGGATTGCAGCGCGGTGTCCTTCGTCTGGCTGATTTTGTATTCGTAAAAGCGGATGCCATCGGCGTAAACGGTATTGCGGCGGCCGTCGGCAGCAGGGGCGGTTTCGTATACTTTTTGCCACAGCTCAAAGGCGCGGTCCCACTCGCCGGCCCGCAAGAAGTCCCGGTACAGCACGTAGTTGGTTTCTGCCTCGTCGGGGTCCGGCGCGTCCCGAAATTTTGGGCAAGGGCTCAGGTCCTCGTCCGGTTGTTCGGGTTTGGGTTGAGCCGTCTCTTCCGACTGTTCTTCTAGCGGCTCCCCCGCTTTGGGGGTGCAAGCGAGGGCGAGGCAGCTCAGCAGCACGCCCCCTATGAGCAATTTCCATTCCATAGGTCCGTATTTTTGCGGGAGAATATACGAACCTATCCCGTCTTTAACAATCAGTCCGTCAAAGCAAGCAGTTGGACCAAAGAAAACCCGCCGTAACATTACGGGCAGCTACGGCGGGCCGGTAAGGGTTTACAGACTGTAGATTAGGCTTTTTTCTTGCGCTTGCGGCGGGTCTTGAACATCTCCACCACTTCTTTCTTCTTGAGGAAACCAAAATCTTGGAAAGTGGTCGAGACAAACTTTTTGATATCCTGATAGTCCTTGCCGCGCTTATCCGTGTAGTGCTTCAGCAGTTTGCGTACGTAGCGCAGGCTTAGCTCTTTCAGCTGCTGATTGAACTGCTGATTCGCAAAAATGGCCATATAGACGGGGTAGAGCTTAGATATCTCAAACAGCTCCGGGTAGTCGGTGACTTCCAGATTGCTGACAAAGCGGTCGAAATAACCGTAGATGGTCTGCCGGACACATTCGTTGATGACACTGAGGCCCTCGTAGCGCACATAGAACTGCTTGACCGCTTCTTGCACCTCCTCATTCATATACCCTTTGTCGTGAATCTTATCGACCAAGTCGTAGTAAGGCGACAGATCATCTTTGATGCGGTGGTCCATCACGGCGGACATGCGCTTATCAGCGGCGGGTTCTATGGGTACCTCGTTGTTGAAGTGCAGTTCCAAAAGGTAGTCGAGGAACTGCTCTTGAAACTCAGGCATGTTTTGCCGGACTTCGTTGAAGTGCTTTGCTAGATGTTGGTGGTCTTCTTCTTCTAGGTCGAAGAAAGAAGCGTAGATGAAAGCCACTTCAAGGTACTCGCGGTGGTTTTTGAACGCCTCGTTTTCCACAAAGCTTCGCAGGTGGGGGATGATACTGGAGTTGTCGTATTTCCCTCTCACCCGATAGAGCATAAAGCGCTTAAGCTGCGAATACAGCGTCTTGAGGTCCGCGTAGGTCTCGGGAAACTCGGCGGACATGTAGTTGTCGTTTCGGAATTGCCGCTGGTAACGGATATAGCCGGCTTTGCGCTCATCCAATAGGCGGTAACGGTCGAGCTTTTGGCCTTGCAAGAAATAACGCACCCGTTTGTTTTCGATGCTGTTGATCAGGTTGGTCACCCAGATATCGCTGCTGAGCGCGAACCCCATCTGAATGGATTGCCCGATGCGTTTGCGCAGCAGCTCAAAATTGGCAGAGTTGCAAATTGCAAGCAGCACTTCCTTGAAATGGTCCTGCGGGCGGGTGTACTTGTAGTTTTCGTTGATTTCCCCACGCAGCACCGTAAAGCCTAGGGTTTTGGGCAGGAACAGCCCCTCGAACTTGGGCTCGAGCAACATTTTTTCCAAGGCAATCAGCTGTAGGGGGTGCGCATTGGCCACAGTCTCGTAAATTTGGTAGATGCGGGGCTCAAACATTTCTTTGAGCTGCATGTACTGCTCCTCTTCTTCCTCTTCCAGGTATTGCTGTAGGGCTTCTGATTCTTGTACCTCTTCGGCCAGGGCATTCAACTGGTCCACATATTCTTGGGATAAAGCTTTCATGAGTGCTTATTTTAAAAGCAAACCTGATAGTACAATTTAATGCACTACCAGGTCAGCGTATATAGAATTAAAGTATAGCCTTTTTTAAAAATCCTCACAAAGATAACGTAAAGCCGGGTAAAGCGCAACGTAAGTGTGGATTAAAATGCAAAAAAGGCTTTACCCCGGTAGGGCAAAACCTTTTTTGCGTGGGTAGCCAAAGAGTAGGGCTATTTGTCTTCCTCTTCTTTGCTTTCTGCTGCTGTTTCTTCCGCCGCTTTCTCTTCGGTAGCAGCTTCTTCAGCCGAAGCTTCTTCGGTGGTTGTCTCCGGTGTAGCCTCTTCCTTTGCTTCCGCTTCGGCAGCCGGAGCTTCCTCGGTGGCGGTCTCTGCTGCGGCTTCTTCTGTAGCTTCGGCGGCAGGCGTTTCGCTTTCCGCTTCAGCCGTTTCTTCCGCTGCGGTTTCCTCTTCTACAGGCTCCGGGGCAGGCGGGGGCGGTGGCGTGCCAGACAGCTTGGAGAGCAGCGCTTCGCGCTCTTTGGCGGTCTCTTCGAAACGGGCGGCAACCTTAGCCTCCTTCGCTTCGATCCACTCTTGGTATTTGGCTTCTGCTTCCTCGGCCGTCAGTGCGCCTTTTTTGACGCCGCGCATCAGGTGCTTCTTGTAGTAAATCCCTTTGAAGCGGAGGATCGCCCGGACCGTGTCGGTCGGCTGTGCACCTTTCATAAGCCAATCGTAGGCTTTGTCGCGGTCGATGTCGATGGTCGCCGGCTTGGTCATCGGGTTGTACGACCCAAGACGCTCAATGAAGCGGCCATCCCGTGGCGCACGGCCGTCGGCTGCTACGATGTGATAGAAAGGACGCTTCTTACGGCCCTTTCGCTGTAAACGCAATTTAACTGGCATAGCGTGTTAAAATTCTGTATTTGGAATACCCACTTACCTTGATAATCAAGCGGTGGGTTTTTAACGGCTGCAAAGGTAGCCTTTTTATTCCGTTTGTTCAAGAAAAAACAAAGCGGCTTGCTTTTGCTGTAGCTAACAGCGCCGACAAGCACGAAATTTTGCCGCCTTTTCCGTAAAGACTGCGTTTTTTGATGTACTTTTGAAATCAGTGCCTATACCCTCCCTTCCTAGCCTGGCACCCCATTCGGTCCAACGCTACCCAAACAAAATACAAGTATGCGACAAGCACTCTACATAATCCTTCTTTTGTTGCTGTGGTCCGCAACGGGTTCGGCTGGCTACCAGCCCCCGGGGGCCATGCCCGCCAATGAGGAGGTTATCCTCACCGACGACAGCTACACGGTAGAAGAATTGGTGCAGGACATTTTCGTCAACGGTGCGTGCGAGACCATCACAAATATCAATCAAATCGGAGACAGCCGGGGCATCGGCTACTTCGAGCAGGGCAGCGCCAGCATCGATATGCCAAGGGGTATTATCCTGTCTACCGGCCCCATCGGCAACGCCAGCGGCCCCAATACAGCGACGGACCGCTCCGGCAATTTCAATGACAATACCGGCGACCCCGATCTCAGCTTACTGTCCTCCGGCCAAGTCCGAGACGCCGTAGGCATTAGTTTTGACTTTACGCCCTTGGATTCCATGGTGACCTTCCGCTATGTATTTGCCTCTGAAGAGTACTGTGAGTATGTGGGCAGTGTTTTTAATGATGTATTCGGCTTTTTCATCAGCGGCCCGGGCATCAACGGGGGGTTTACGGGCAATGCCCAAAACGTAGCGCTGATCCCCGGCTCCGATGACTTTGTCAGCATCAATTCCGTCAACCACGCCGAGCATACGGAATACTATGTGCACAATGAATTGCCCGGTGACGTAGCCGAGTGCTTTTTGGGTATTGACGAAGGCGGCCATCTGCCCGAGATCGAGTACGACGGCTTTACCAAGCGGCTGACTGCGCGTTTGCAGCTCATCCCCTGCGAGACCTACCACATCCGACTTGTGGTGTCTGATATCGCTGATAATTTTTTCGACTCCGCCGTATTTCTGGAGGCGGAAAGCTTCAACATCGGTGGCGAAGTCAAGCTTACCGCCGAGGGCAATACCAGCCCCGAAGAAGCGGCTGAAGAAGGCTGTGCCCCCGCCCGTTTCCGCTTTGAGCGGGCATTGGGCAGTGAGGACGATTTCCCCCTTACCGTACAGTACATCAGCGTCCCCCAAAGCAGTGCTACCGCAGCGGAAGACTACGCGCCGCTCTCGGGTAGCGTGACGATCCCCGCTGGGAGCAGCCACACCTCCCTGCCCGTCCCTTTTTTCAACGACGGGGTACCGGAACCCACCGAGCAACTGACCCTAGCGCTAGACATACCCTGCGCCTGCTATCAGGATTCCGCCACTGTGTACGTGAA